>CAZELU010000013.1:0-45870 GCA_964513215.1 uncultured Bifidobacterium sp. | reverse complement strand
TCAGCTTGGGAAGCTGATGTTCTGCCATTGAACTACACCCGCAGAGCCTGCCCCGAGGGGCGGTTACCACGAGATTATCCCTGCCCGCCGAAGCCGTCACCTGTCAGCCGACCACGGCGATCCACTACGGTGACGGCGTGATCTTGTCGGACCGCAGCATCAAAGAGGCCCTGGCCGCCGGGCGAATCGTCATCGAGCCACTCGACGAGAGCATGATCCAGCCGTCGTCCATCGATGTGCGCGTGTCCAACTTGTTCCGCGTGTTCCGCAATCACACCGCCGGAATCATCGACGTCAAACAAGACATGACGGGCCTCACCGAACTGGTCGAAATCGCAACTGACGGTGTTTTCGTTCTTCATCCCGGCGAGTTCGTGCTCGGCTCCACTCTCGAACGGGTAGCGGTTCCGAACGATCTCGTGGCTCGCATCGAAGGCAAGAGCAGTCTCGGTCGTCTCGGCTTGCTCATTCACTCCACCGCCGGTTTCATCGATGCGGGTTTCGATGGACACGTCACTCTCGAGTTGGCGAACGTCGCAAGCCTGCCCATCACGATCTACCCGGGCATGAAGATCGGGCAGGTCAGCTTCATGCAAATGACTACCCCGGCCGACAATCCGTACGGCAAGGGTGCACGCGGTTCGAAGTATCTCGGACAGCGCGGACCCACACCCAGTCGCTACTTCGAGAACTTCAACAACGGCTGAGTCCGTACACTCTGCACGGTGAAAGGGCCGTTGCAGATCAGTTTCGTGAAGTCGGCCACCGATGTTCGCGATCTGCCCGAGTCTCCGGCCGAGGTGGCCTTCGTCGGACGGTCGAACGTCGGCAAATCGTCACTCATCAACGCACTGGCCAATCGTCGCCAACTCGCGCGGGTTTCGAACACTCCCGGCCGTACGCAGCTCATCAACATCTTCTCGGTACCGAATGGGGCCACCGTCGTCGACCTTCCGGGTTACGGCTATGCCGCCGTTCCCGGCCGTGTGAAGAAGACATGGGGTCCGATGATCGAGAGCTATCTCCTCGATCGCGAAGAGCTCGTCATGGTGTTCGTCCTCGTCGACGGCGAAATCGGACCCACCAAACTCGATCTACAGATGCTCGACTGGCTCCGCGACAATGGGATTCCCCACACCGTGGTGGCCACCAAGGGCGACAAGGTGAAGTCGTCGAAGCGTCCGACGCGCAAACGCGAACTCGCTGAGGCGTGTCAGTTGGAGCCCGGGGATGTGGTGTGGGTGAGCAGCCAAAACGGCGCCAACATCGACACCCTGCGACAACTGGTGTCAGCCCACCTCACCTGACCCCCACCCCCCTTGGTGTTCTGGGTGAAGGATTCATCGGATTTGCTGCAGATTTTCACCCAGATCCACGAGGTTCCTCACACATTGTGGCGTGGATATGTCCCGTCTCGCTCACATCGCGTCGCAACAACACGGCGTCGTCACTCGTTCTCAATTCATCGAATGCAACGGATCCCCCAGTGGTTGGTTGCGAATGATCAACTCTCACGTTCTTGATCCGCTCTATCCCGGCGTCGTTCGTCTCTTCGGTTACGAGCCGACACGTTTTCAGCAGATCACTGCAGCCACGCTGTCGGTTGGCGATCGAGGAATCTCGTCACACACGACCGCTGCCGAGCTGTGGGGCGCCTGGACTCCGCTCGATGATGACACCATTCATGTGATCGTCGGTCGCAACTCTGGCGGACGGGTTCATCAGGGTGTCAAACATCATCGCCCCCGCGACATTCATGATCTGGCACCACTGCGCAAGGAGGGAATCCGCGTCACGAGCGCTTCACGAACCCTGCTCGACGTGGCGGCTCTCGCTCCGTACGCCCTCAGTTCCGTGGTCGAGCGAATGTTGCTCGGCGGGCACACCACTCGACATCGCATCAAAGCCGCCGTTGCTCTTCACTCGAAACAGGGCCGAACGGGAATCGGTGCGATGCGTGAGCTTCTTGCGGGTTGGCCCTACAGCGATCGGCCAGCCGACTCGGTGCTGGAGCTCCGCATGGACAGGTTGCTCGGAGAGCACTCTCTCCCCCAGCACGTCACGCAGATCGAAGAAGGACCTTTCCGGATCGACTTCGGATGGCCGAGGTGGAAGGTCGCCGGTGAACTCGACGGATGGGGAAAGTTCGACATGCTCGAGCAATTCGAACGACTGACCGCCCGCGATCGATACCTACAACTTCGCGGCTGGATCGTCCTGCACTTCACGTGGCGCGATGTTCAACATCGCCCGCGCTACGTCATCAACGAGATCAGTAGTGCGTTGACATCCCGCGGATGGCGATGGACTCGTGAATCTGGGTGAAAATCTGCCGGAAATCCGGTGATTTCTTCACCCAGAAGACCGAGGGTTATTCGCCGGCGACGGGGGTGTTCTCGATGTCGAGGAGGGGGGATCCCGGATTGGCCAACTGGGCCTCGCCGTTCTCGATCGCTTCCAACAAGTGGATCGCGATGTCGCCCACGCGCACCTGATCTTCGTCGACGCCCGCACCCTTCACACCGTCGTCCAGCATGATGTAGCAGAACGGGCACGCGGTCGCGACGCGCGTCGCGCCCGTAGAAAGCGCCTCACGCGCACGCTCGTCGTTCACCTTGGTACCGATGGACTCTTCCATCCACATGCGCGCGCCGCCAGCACCGCAGCACATGCCCTTGGTTCCGTTGCGGCTCATTTCGACGACTTCGATGCCCTTGATCGACGCCACCACCTTGCGCGGCGCAAGGTACACGTCGTTGTGGCGACCGAGGTAGCACGAGTCGTGATACGTGATGCGCTCTTCGAGCGTCGCGTTGCTCACGTCGAGCTTGCCGGTCTCGATCAGCTGCTCGAGCAACTGCGAGTGGTGAATCACTTCGTAGTTGCCGCCGATCTGCGGATACTCGTTGGCCAACGTGTTGAAGCAGTGCGGGCACTGCGTGATGATCTTCTTCACGCCCATGCCGTTGAGCATTTCGACGTTGGGCATGGCCAGCATCTGGAACAGATACTCGTTGCCCGACCGACGAGCCGAATCGCCGGTGCACATTTCGCTCGGACCGAGAATCGCCACGTCGATCCCGGCGCGACGCAACAACTTGGCCATCGACTGCGTGACCTTCTTGTTCTTGTCGTCGAACGAACCGGCGCAACCGACCCAGTAGAGGTATTCGTGCGAGAACGCATCACCCGGATCGACCACGTCGACGTCGAGGTCCTTGGCCCAATCGGCGCGCTCGCCCTGGTTCATTCCCCACGGATTGCCCTGGTTCTCCATGGCGCGATACGCGTTACCCAACTCGGCCGGGAAGTTGCTCTCCATGAGCGACAAGTAGCGGCGCATGTCCAGGATCTTGTCGAGGATTTCGATGTTGACCGGGCAGATCTCGTCACAGGCCTTGCACGACGTGCACGACCAGATCTCTTCGGCGGTGATGCGCTCGAAGAGCGAATTGGCACCGATGGTGATCTCGGCGTCGGTACCGAGAGGCGGGGTCACGCGACCACCCGGCGCATGCGCCGCAGTCGCAGCCATCACTTCGCCGGTCTTGAGCACGATCTCGCGCGGGTCGAGAGGCTTGCCGGTGGCATGAGCCGGGCACACGCTCGTGCAACGACCGCACATCGTGCAGGCATCGGTGTCGAGCAACTGCTTCCACGTGAAGTCTTCGACCACCGACGCACCGAACGACTCGAGTGACGTCTCGGTGAGGTTCGGCATGGCCTTCATCGCACCCTTGGGGCGATCGCGGTCCTTCAAGTACATGTTGAGCGGCGACGTGAAGATGTGGCGCAACATGGTGATGGGCAAGATGGCGAGGAACGCCACGAACGTGAGCACGTGGCCGATCCACCAGCCCTGGTGCCACGTCTGCAGACTGTCGGCCGACCACCCGTCGACCAACTGCGCCAGCGGGTAACCCACCACCGACCACTTCTCGTGATCGACGTTCATCCCCGACGCCTGGTTCTCGGCGATACGGAACATTTCCGCGCCGAAACCCGAGACGCCGATGGCCAGCAACACACCCAGGATCACGGCGTGTTCGGGCTTGGTCTTGATGCGAATGCGGTACGGCCGCTGCACGTAGCGACGCAGGATGGCCCACATCACACCAACGGTGAACACCACACCGGCCACGTCACCCACCAGCGCGTAACCGCGGTACACGTCGCCGTGCAGGAACTTGAGGTCTTCGGGCATCTGGTGATCGATCTCGAGCACCGTGGTCACGCCGAGCAACACCAGGAATCCGAAGTAGATCAGCGAGTGCATCAGGCCGGCCGCCGAGTCGCGCAGCAACGTCTTCATGTAAACGCCAGCGCGGAAGTCGGCCAGACGGTTCTTCACGTTCTTGGCGGTGGTACGACGGCGATCGGGGGCGCCTCGCTCCCAGTTGCGAATGCGATCGGCGAAGCGGAATGAACCCCACAGAATCATCACCGGGATGACTGTGTAGAAGGCCACCTTGAGCGGACCGGGAATGCCGCCGAACACCTTGCGGTGAATGGGCGAGTCGCCTTCCCAACCAGTGAGAAGAGGAAGGATTCCCGACACCACCGTGAAGCCGGCCACGAAGCAGCCGATGGCGATGGAGAGTTGGTACGGCTTGAGTCGTCGCGGACCCGAGGGTGCGGCGGGGGTGTCAGCGTGCGTGGCCATGCAGGTCAGACGCTACTTGGCAAGGCCGACCGACCCGAACCCTGTCAGAGAACAGGGCGGGGCAATCGCACGAAATCAGCCGAAGTACTGGCGGTCGAGTTCGCGAATGCGGCCGGCCAACGTGGCCAACAGCTTGTGCGACAGCGCCGGCACCTGGTCGAGAACACCGAGGAACTGACGCTGGCTGATGACGAGAAGGGTGCACTCGGTGTCGGTAACGACCGATGCGGTGCGCGGACCGTGATCGAGGAGCGACAGTTCGCCCACCACGGAGCCGGCGCCGAGTGTGGCGACCTTCTTGCCGTTGCGCTTCACCGTGGCCGAACCCTTGATGATCACGAACGCCTCGCGGCCGGCCTGGCCCTGATCGACGATCAGTGAGCCCGCCTCCATGACGATCTCGTCTCCGGACTTGGCGATCTTCTCCAGGTCCTTGTTCGAGCACGAGGAGAACAAGGCGACCTTGCGAAGGCTTTCGAGGTACGACTTCTTGGACATGAGCCTCACTATACGACGCTCGTGAACATGTGATGACCGGGTCGCCGGGTCAGCGGTCACCGGGCTGAGCCGACGGCCACATCAGGCCCCGGCTTGTTTGGCCACCGCGGCCGCGGCGGCCGCGATCGCCTCGGCATCCCCCAAGTACTCGGCCGAACGAACGGCCAGGGCCTCGGTGAACTCGTACCGACGCGGAACTCCGGTGGGGATGTTCAACTCGGCGATGTCGGCCTCGGAGATCTGCTCGAGATGCATCACCAGCGCGCGCAGCGAGTTGCCGTGCGCCGTCACCAGAACGTCGAGCCCCGACCGCAACTGCGGGACGATTGCGTCCTCCCAATACGGAAGCACGCGGGCAACGACATCCTTCAAACACTCACTGGCCGGAAGAACATCAGGGTCGAGAAGTCGATAGCGACGGTCGTTCACGGGGTGTTCGGGGCTCGCGGCGTCGACGGGCGGCGGCGGAACGTCGTAACTGCGTCGCCACAACTTGGTCTGCTCGGCTCCGTGACGCTCGGTGGTGGCCTTCTTGTCGAGACCCTGCAACGCGCCGTAGTGCCGTTCGTTCAAGCGCCAAGAACGCTGCACCGGCAACCACACCTGGCCCATCGCTTCGAGAGCGAGATGGCACGTGACGACGGCGCGCTCGAGGACTGACGTGTGCGCCACGTCGAACCACAAACCCGCGTCCTTCATGGCCACGCCGGCCCGTGATGCTTCCGATCGACCGAGTTCGGACAGCGGAACGTCGTGCCAGCCCGTGAACAGGTTCAGCTCGTTCCAGGTGCTCTGACCGTGGCGGAGAAGAACGAGGGTCCCGACCATCGCGGTCACTTCACGAAGAGTTCGGCGATCTGAACTGCGTTGAGCGCGGCGCCCTTGCGCAAGTTGTCGTTGCTCACGAACAGAACGAGGCCGCGGCCGCCATCGATCGAGGAGTCCTGACGGATACGACCGACATAACTCGGGTCCTTACCGGCGGCTTCGATAGGCGTGGGGACGTCGAGGACCACCACCCCGGGAGCCTTCGACAACAACTCGGTCGCTCGCGCCACATCGATGGGTCGGGCGAACTCGGCGTTGATGCTCAGTGAATGACCCGTGTACACCGGGACGCGCACGCACGTACCCGACACCTTCAGATCGGGAATGGCGAGGATCTTGCGGCTCTCGTTGCGCAACTTCTGCTCTTCGTCGGTCTCGAACGAACCGTCATCGACGTACTTTCCCGCATACGGCAGAACGTTGAAAGCGATGGGCTTGGCGAACTTGGCCGGGGCCGGGAACGTGACCGCACCACCATCGAACGTGAGATCGCGCGCGACATCGGTGACTTCGCGAGCCTGCTTGTCGAGTTCGTCGACACCAGCAAGCCCGCCCCCTGACACGGCCTGATACGTGCTCACGACGATGCGGCGCAGATCGGCTTCGTCGTGCAGAACCTTCAGGACCGGCATGGCGGCCATCGTGGTGCAGTTGGGGTTGGCGATGATCCCCTTGGGCGTACGATGCACTTCGGCCGGGTTGACCTCCGACACCACCAGCGGAACTTCGGGATCCATGCGCCACGCCGACGAGTTGTCGATCACGGTGACGCCAGCAGCTGCGAAACGCGGGGCCAGTTCACGCGACGACGACGCACCAGCAGAGAACAGCGCAATATCGAGGCCGCTCGGGTCGGCAGTAGCGGCGTCTTCGACGACGATCGAACCGTTCTTCCACGGCAACGACGAGCCGGCCGAACGGGCCGAGGCAAAGAAACGAATCTCGTCGATCGGGAAGTTCCGCTCGGCGAGCAGGGTGCGCATGACCGCGCCCACTTGACCAGTTGCTCCAACGACACCTACGCGCATGGGACGCAGGCTAACTGTGGTGTCAGTCGGCCCGACGGGCGATTAACCACCAATGGCTGCGGTCGATTCCGTGGAACGACCGTACGGCCACGTCAGGCTCGGTTGCACGAGACCGGGGTGTCCGAAACCACAGGCTCGCGTCGACGAGTCGATCGCGGTGGGTGTGCAGATGCTGCAGAACCACCGACGGTGCCAGGCGATTGGCCTGCCAGCCCAAACGGGTCGACCAGCGACGGCGGGCCAACACCGAACCGAGAATCGGAACACGCCACAGGGCCCTCACCACCACACCAGCCGGGAACAGCAGAGCATCGAGCGGAATCCAGGTGCGGTAATTGAGCATGATCAAACCACCGGGACGCACGACGCGCAGAGCCTCACGGGTGAGGGTGAGAGCATCCTCGCGGTTGCAGTGCTGCAACGTGATGTAACTGAACACCACATCGGCGCTCGCATCAGGAAGGTTCAGCGACCGTCCATCGGAAACGTGCGAGGTGCTGAGACGATCAGGTTCACCGAACTCGGTCACCGTTCGGTGGCACTGACGCAAGAACGATGCATCGAGGTCGCAGGCCGTCACGTGGTCGAAGCGCTTGGTGAACTCAGCGGTCATTCGACCGATTCCGGATCCGATCTCCACGAGACTCGATCGACGCGCTTCGTCGGCATCGACTCCGAAGTAGTGCAAGTACGCACCCACTTCTTGTTCGCCCGATTGAACGAAGTCGGCCAATGTGAGATGACCACCTACTTCGTTGTTGAACACCCAACCGGTGTCGCGAACGACGTCGTCGGAATCGTCGAGACGGCGACTGGCATCACCAGCCGCGTTCCAGGGGACGTGCTGGCGGCGCCGCAGAGCGGCCATCGCCTACTTCCGCTCGGGGAGCGGAGCGCTGTACGCCTGACCGCTGTCGAGTCCGAACTCGGTGTGCAGAGCACGCGCGGCTTTCTCGAGATCGGCCACCGGCACCACGACCGATATACGGATGGTCGACGTGGAGATCATTCCGATGTTCACACCGTGATCTGCAAGCGTCCGGAACATCTTGGCGGCGATTCCTGGGCTGGTCTTCATGCCCGCACCGACGAGTGAAATCTTGGCGATCTCGTCGTCGTGTGCGATGCCGCTGGCACCGATCTGCTTGGCCACCGACTCGACGATTCCCTGGGCGACCTTCATGTCGGCCTTCGGCACGGTGAAGCTGATGTCAGTGGTGCCATCGACCGACGTGTTCTGAACGATCATGTCGACGTTCACGTTCGACTGCGCGAGCGGCTCGAACAACGATGCGGAAACTCCCGGACGGTCGGGCACCTTGCGCACCGTGACCTTCGCTTCGCTGACGTCGGTGACGACACCGGAGATGATGGGATCTTCCATCGACGGCTCCTGACTCGTGACCCAGGTGCCCGGCTCCCATGTGAAGCTCGAGCGGACTTGGATGGGGACATTGTGGTTACGGGCGAACTCGACCGAGCGCAGAGCGAGAACTTTGCTACCAGCTCCAGCCATCTCGAGCATCTCGTCGAAATTGACGTGCATCAATTTGCGCGCTTGCGGAACGATGCGTGGATCGGCCGAGAACACGCCGGTGACATCGGTGTAGATCTCGCAACTGTCGGCATCGAGAGCCGCCGCGAGGGCAACGGCAGTGGTATCGGATCCGCCGCGACCGAGCGTGGTGACTTCGCGATCGGTGCTCACTCCCTGGAAACCCGCGACCACGGCAACTTTGCCGGCGGCCAAAGCGTCGCGCACCCGATCACCCTTCACCTCGAGGATCTTGGCCTTGGTGTGCACAGTGTCGGTGATGATGCCCACCTGGCTGCCGGTGAAGCTCATCGCTTCCACGCCGATGTCGGCCAATGCCATGCAGAGCAACGCCATGGAGATGCGCTCGCCAGTGGTGAGCAGCATGTCGAGTTCACGACCCGGCTGGGTGGACGACACTTCGTTCGCCAACTTGATGAGGTTGTCGGTCGACTTGCCCATCGCCGACACCACGACCACGACATCGGCACCATGACGCTTGGTGAAGGCCACGTGTTCGGCCACCGCGCGGATCCGCTCGGGATCGGCGACGGAAGTGCCTCCGAACTTCTGAACGATGAGGGTCACGGAGACCGCAGGCTACTAGCCTTTCCTCTTCGTGGGCACCGCAAAACGTGAACGGAAGAAGCAGAACCGTGAGATGGGTCGGCAGCTGCAGGCTCAGGCCGAGCGTCGCCGCCAGTCCAAGCGACGTTCGCTGAAGATCGCCGCCGCTGTCGTCGGCATTCTTGCGCTCGTCTTCTTGATCGCTTTCCTCACGGGTGGCGACGACGACACGGCCACCACCCCGTCACCGCTCGACACGATTCCGTCCGATTTGTTCCCGCCGGCCGATTCGTCGGCACCGATCGATTCGGCCGCACCCGGAGATTCAGGCGCACCTGACACAACCGTTGCCCCGGCTGGATTCACGTACGGCGCCGGCGAATGCGCGCCCACCGACGGGTCGGCCACCCAAACTCGCTCGTTCGATGACGCTCCGCAGTTGTGCATCGACGCGACCAAGACCTACACCGCCACGGTCGTCACCAACAAGGGCGAGTTCACCATCACCCTCGATCCGACCAGGGCGCCCGGCACCGTGAACAACTTCGTGAACTTGGCTCGCTTCAAGTACTTCGACGGCACCGAGTGCCACCGCGCCATCCCCAACTTCGTCGTGCAGTGCGGTGATCCCACCGCGTCCGGAACCGGTGGACCGGGCTATCGGTTCGCCGACGAGTTGCCCTCAGACGGCGAGTACGAGATCGGTTCGATCGCCATGGCCAACTCGGGCCCCAATACCAACGGCAGCCAGTTCTTCGTGATCACCGGCTCCGATGGTGCGGCGCTTCCGCCCAACTACTCGTTGTTCGGCAAGGTCACCGAAGGACTCGACGTGGTGGCCGTTCTCGACTCACTCGGCAATCCGGCCAACAACGGAGTTCCGCCGAAGGAGAAGATCGAAATCGTCTCGGTCACCGTCACCGAGGCCTGATCGACTCACACTCCGAGTTCGTCGATCAGCACGGGTCGACCTTCGTCGATCGAGCGATGAGCCGCCACACCGACGGCCACCGACCACAGTCCTGCGTTCACGTCCACGTCGGGCTCGCTGCCGTTGCGAATGGCATCGCAGAAGCGCGACACCTCGATGAAACTCGCGCCGAAGTGAAAGCCCACGTGCGCAACTCGATCGTCGATGGGAGCCGCGACCGACGTCAGTGAACGCTCGGACCGCTCACCCACCCAGATCGAACCGTCACCCGGGACAGCGGCTTCGACTTTTCCGAGCGTGCCCACCACGGAGAGTTCCTGCTCGTTGCGGGATGCTTCGGCGAACATGCACAGATCGAGATTGGCGCGAATTCCGTTGTCGTATTCGACGATCACGAATGCATTGTCGAGGATGTCGGAGCGCTCGCCGTCGTAGACCTCATCAAGGTGATTCACGTCCTGGCCTCCGCTGGCGATCACACGCCGAGGACGCGAATCGGCGACCAGATTCATCAGGTCGAAGAAGTGGCAGCACTTCTCCACCAGAGTGCCTCCCGTGTTGCGACTGAATCGGTTCCAGTTGTCGACCTTCACCAAGAACGGAAAGCGATGCTCACGAATCGCGATCATCTTCACGTCTCCGATCCGCCCCGACCTCACCTGCGACACCAGGGCGGCGATGGGTGCCATGTAGCGGTACTCGAGACCCACCCACGTGATCGCACGACGTTCCGAGGCCGCACGAACGATCGCGCTGCAGTCGTCGATCGTGGTGCACATCGGCTTCTCCACCAGCACCGGCAAGTCGGTCGCGTACACGTCGTTCAACACCGAAGCATGAGTGAAGTTGGGTGAGGCCACGATCACGGCGTCGACGAGACCGGACGCCAGGAGATCACGGTGATCGGCGAACTCGGCCACGCGAACGTCGCCCAGGTTCATGCGGGCCCATTCGAGTGACGGCGGATGCGGATCGCTCACCGCGGTGATCTCGGCACCATCGAGAGCGACGACGTTGCGAATGTGCTCGCATCCCATCATCCCGGTGCCGATCACACCCAGGCGTACGACTCCCGACATCGCGATGATCAGTTCGGAAGAGCACCGACCAACTCGTGGGAGCCGATGTTCTCCCAACCCGAGTCAGTTCGCACGAGAGCCGACGACGACGGCAAGAACACCAACGGAACGTTGGCCAACTTGCGGGCCCTCGCTTGACGATCGGCGGTCACGGTCTCCGACTGCGACACGAGTGCAAGACCCTTCACGAGTCCGAGTCCGAGCGCGAGCGCACCACCGCGCGGGTCGATCATGGGGTCACACAGAGCCGACGCTGACGGCCCGGCTCCCACCACGACGCCGCCCGCCGCCAGTACGGCCAACAACGCTTCCCACACCGGAGTGTCCTTGACGACGCTGCGCAGGTGGATCGGGTTGTCACCCACCAACCACACCGCTCGCGCCGAGCGAACCACATCGGCCGCGCCCGCATCCATGGCTTCGGGGCGACTCATCACCATCAACACGTCGATGTCGATCTCGAGCCGCTCGGCCCACGACATACCTGCCGCGATCAACACCTCCGGGCGCTCGAAAGCGTCGGCGGTGGGCAGGACCACCACCCGCTCGGCCCCCACCGCGGAGAGGAGGCGGCGGTCGAGGTCGTCATGGAGGCTGAACGGGCCTCCACCCTGCAGAACCACGGTTCCCGGCATGCCCCGACTGTACGCCCCGGGCTCGGTCCGCCGTCCGGATCGCCGTTGTTACCCGACGGTAACTATGGTGACCCCAACACAGAACGGAGCATCGTGAACACCTCGGCCACCTCTCACTCACCCATCACACGTGTCGGCATCGTGGGATCCGGAATCATGGGTTCGGGTCTGGCCGAAGTGGCGGCCCGAGCCGGCATCGATGCGGTGGTGCGCACACGCGCAGCGAGCACGGGCGAAGCCGTACTGGCCGGTGTGGCCAAGGGACTCGCCAAGCAGGTGGAGCGCGGCAAGTTGACTGACGACGACGCGCGCGCGATCCAGTCGCGCATCTCGGTTGTCACCGAACTCGACGGTTTGGCCGACTGCGACCTCATCATCGAGAGCGTGGTCGAAGACATGGCCACCAAAAAAGAGCTCTTCGTCGAACTCGATCGCATCGCCCGACCGGACGCTCTGTTGGCCACCAACACGTCGACGCTGTCAGTGATGGAAATCGCCACCACTACCAACCGGCCCGAATCGGTGTGCGGCATTCACTTCTTCAATCCGGCCACCACCATGTCGCTGGTCGAGATCATTCGTCCGCTGACGGCGTCCGACGACACCATCGCCCGCGCCACTGCCTTTGCCGAGCAGGTGGGCAAGCAGCCGGTGCAGGTGCAGGACCACGCCGGTTTCATCGTGAACGCGCTGCTCTTCCCCTATCTCAACAACGCCGTGCGAATGCTCGAGAAGGGCACGGCCAGCATGGCCGACATCGACATCGCCATGAAGGGTGGCTGCAACTTCCCGATGGGGCCATTCGCACTGCTCGACCTGGTGGGCCTCGATACGTCGCTCGCCATCCTCGACGCGCTCTACGCCGAGTTCAAGGACCCGAACTACCAAGCGGTGCCGACACTTCGCCGACTGGTCGAAGCCGGCAAACTCGGCCGCAAGACCAAGTCGGGATTCTTCGATTACTGACCGATCAGGCTCGACGTCGTCGTGCGCTAAACACTCCCTGTGACTGCAATCGACCGCACCGGAGTCGTCACCGACGACAACCTGCGTGTCATCACCGCTCCACAATCCGATCTTCCTCATTCGGCATGGGAGTTCGACCGTGTTCCCTTCGGTTCCGACGACATCGTCGCCGAGGGTGCCGACCTCGATCCGGCCACGCTCGTCACCGCGTACTCTCATGGACTCTTTCCGATGCCGGTCGGACGCAAGCGCCTCGGCTGGTTCAGTCCGCGGGAGCGAGGCATCTTTCCGCTCGACGGCTTCCACGTGTCACGTTCGTTGGAGAAAAGTTGTCGACGATTCCGAGTGACTCTCGATCATGACTTCGTCGGAGTGATGCGCGGGTGTGGCGACCCTCGCCGCGACCACGGCTGGATCAACGACGAATTCATCGACGCTTACTCGCGGCTCCATCGACTCGGGTACGCCCACAGTGTCGAGGTCTGGAGCGACGACGAACTCGTCGGTGGAGTGTACGGCGTACGCATTCGACGATTCTTCGCCGGCGAGAGCATGTTCCACCGAGCGACCGACGCGTCGAAAGTGGCACTGGTGGCTCTGATCGATTTGCTGCGAGCCGGTGGCTTCTCGTTGTTCGACGTGCAGTGGTCGACACCTCACCTGGCGTCACTCGGGGCCATCTCGGTACCCCGGTCGCGCTACCTCGAAATGCTGTCCGAGGCAGTGAACGCCGCGAATGGGCGACAGACTGAGACCCATGGCTGAACGACCCGACTCGGTGCGCCGCGACGAACCGTGGCTGATGCGGACCTACTCGGGTCACTCCACGGCCAAGGCGTCGAACGAGCTGTACCGCACGAATCTCGCCAAGGGACAGACCGGGCTCTCCATCGCCTTCGACTTGCCCACACAAACCGGCTACGACCCCGACTCGCCGATGGCGTCGGGGGAAGTCGGCAAGGTCGGTGTTCCTGTCGCACACGTCGGACACATGCGCACTCTGCTCGATGGCATTCCACCGGGTCAGATGAACACGTCGATGACCATCAACGCCACGGCTGCGTGGTTGCTCGCGCTGTACGTGGCCAACGCCGAGGATCAAGGTGTTCCTCGTGCCGCCCTGCGCGGAACCACCCAGAACGACATCGTCAAGGAATACCTCTCGCGCGGTACGTACATCTTCCCGCCGATTCCGTCGCGTCGACTCATCGTCGACATGGTCGCGTGGTGTGCCAACAACACACCCAAGTGGAATCCCATGAACGTGTGCTCGTACCACCTCCAGGAAGCCGGAGCGACGCCGGTTCAGGAGATCGCTTACTCACTGGCTACGGCCGTCGGCGTTCTCGATGCCGTGCGCGACTCCGGACAGGTTCCGCCCGAGCAGTTCGATCAGGTCTTCGGCTCCATTTCGTTCTTCGTGAACGCCGGCATCCGGTTCGTGGAAGAGATCTGCAAGATGCGGGCCTTCACCGAACTCTGGGATCGCATCGGTCGCGAGCGTTACAACGTCACCGACGAGAAGGCACGCCGCTTCCGCTACGGAGTGCAGGTCAACTCGCTGGGCCTCACCGAGGCCCAGCCCGAGAACAACGTGCAGCGCATCGTTCTCGAGATGCTCGCGGTCAGTCTGTCGAAGCGCGCTCGGGCGCGTTCCATTCAGCTACCAGCCTGGAACGAGGCTTTGGGCCTGCCCACACCATGGGATCAGCAGTGGAGCCTGCGCATGCAGCAGGTGCTCGCGTTCGAGACCGACTTGCTCGAGTACGGCGACATCTTCGACGGATCAAAAGTGGTCGAGGCGCGAACCGCCGAAATCCGCGACGCAGCGTGGGCCGAATTCGAAGAGGTTCTCTCGCTCGGTGGCGCGTTCGAAGCCGTCGACGTGTTGAAGGGTCGACTCGTGAAGTCGATGGCCGAGCGCACTCGTCGAATCGAAGCCGGCGAACAAGTGGTCGTGGGCGTGAACTCGTACACCGAGTCGGAGAATTCTCCGCTCACCGGTGAAGGAAAGATCGTCAAGGTCGATCCCGCGGTCGAACGCGAAACGATCGACGACGTCGACGCATGGCGCCGTCAACGCGACAATCAGGCCGTCGCCAAGGCTCTCGACGAACTGCGTCGGGCCGCCAACGACGGCACCAACATCATGGAACCCTCCATCGCGTTGGCCAAGGCCGGCGGTACCACCGGCGAATGGGCGGGTGTACTGCGCGACGTGTTCGGAGAGTTCCGCGCTCCCACGGGTGTCGCGGCCGCAGTGGGCAAGCGATCGGGTGAACTGGCTGGTGTCGCCGAGTTCGTGCGCACGATTCCGGGCGGACCACCCAAACTGCTGGTGGCCAAGCCCGGTCTCGACGGCCACTCCAACGGTGCCGAACAGATCGCGGTGGCGGCGCGTGACGCGGGCATGGAAGTGATCTACTCCGGAATCCGACTCACACCCGAGCAAATCGCCGCCAGCGCGCGTGACGAGGACCCCGATGTGATCGGCTTGTCGATTCTGTCGGGTTCGCACCTGTCACTGGTTCCCGCTGTCATCGAGCACTTGCGCAAAGAAGGCGTCGCGTCGCCGGTGGTCGTCGGCGGCATCATCCCCGAAGACGATCGCCCCCGATTGCTCTCGGCCGGAGTCGCCGCCGTCTACACGCCCAAGGACTTCGAACTCAGCCGGATCATGCGCGACATCGCCGAGCTGGCCGCCGCTGGCCGGCGTTGACACTCAGACGCTGAAACTCAGACGCCGACGGGCAACTGGGAGTCGATCCACCGCTCGAGTTGCGGACCGCTCTCGAAACTGGTGATGAGTGCGTAGCGAGCCACGTTGTGCGGATGCACGACCACGTGCCACAGACGCTGCGTGTCGACCACGAATCGCGCACCGCGTGACAACGGGATACGACGCTCGGTCGAACGGTCGGGCAATCCGTCGGCATCGTTGTCCATGAGCAGCATGTAGCTGTCGGGCTGGTGGGTCAGTTCGACCCACGAACGCACGACCCAACCCTCATTGTCGGGATTGAAGCGATTGTTGTCGTCGCGATGAATCGACCGAATCGCGGTGTCGCGATCCTGGGGCTCGAGCTTGATGATGCGAACGCGACCGAAGTTGGCACCCACCGAGTCGACGTACTGGCGAAGGGTCGGTGCCATCTCGGCGTTCGAGGTCCAGAGCGCGTCTTTGTCGGTCTTGCCCTTGTCCCAGAAACCACGACAGTCGAGTTGACCATCAGCAGACGCGAGCGGCGCGAAGTTGGTGTCGCCACCGCTCTTCCAGTCCATGTACTCGAGGCGCTCCCACTCGGACGACGGAACATCAACGGGCATGGGGCTCAACTGAACGAAGCCCGTCTCGTCGAGCACCTTCAGACGCGGATGCGGGGTGTGCAGCGGGATCTTGACCGACCAGTGATCCTGATTGGGCCAGAAAGTCGAGCCAGCGGACATGGCGTCAGTCTACGGACTCACTTCGAGGGGGTCACGGAGTGGTGGTCGTGGTGGTCGACGGAGCCACGGTGGGAATGCTCACGCCCACCGGCGGAATCTTCAGACGCTGACCAGCCTCGATCGCGTCGGGATCGGTGATGCCGTTGAAGGCGATGAGATCCTCGAGAGTCACTCCGAACGACTTGGCGATACCGAACAAAGTGTCACCCTGCTGGATCGTGTAGAACTCCTCGACCGCGGGCAGGGTGGTGGTCGATTCGGCCGACGGTGCGGCCGTCGCCGGTGCTGCCGTGAGAAGCGGTAGTGAATCGACACCGGCGGTGTCGTCGCCACCACAGGCCGACAACGCCAACAGTCCGATCACGATCGACATCGACCTCGCACGCATGTGATCAGCGTATTGGATCGATTCTCAGGTTTGACGGCGCGTCACGAATTCGGCCAATGCGATCAGTTCTCCACGCGAGCGACCAGAGAGGTCGACGTGATCGAGAGCCGCCACGGCCTCGTCGGCCAACCGGGCGATAGTGGCTTCCATCTGCTCGAGCGCTCCGCACTCGACGATCACGTCCTGCACTCGGCGCACTTGATCGGCATCGAGGTCGTCGCGGCCGACTCGATCGAGAATCGCGCGTTGGGCCTCGGTGGCTCGCTCGACCGCGATGGCGAGCAACGGTGTGGGTTTGCCTTCGCGAAGATCGTCACCCACTGGCTTACCCGTCACCGCCGATTCGCCGAACGCGCCCATCACATCGTCGCGCATCTGGAACGCGTCGCCGAGAGGAAGGCCGTACGCACTCAAGCGCGGTATCAACTCCTCGTGACGATCAGGAGCAGCCAGCATGGCGCCGAGATGAAGCGGGCGCTCGATCGTGTACTTGCCACTCTTGTAGCGACAAATACGCTCGGCTTTGTGGCGACGACGTTCGTGCTGCGCCGATCCCACGAGGTCGAGGATCTGACCAACGTTCAATTCGATTCGCAGTTCGTGCCAAATGCTGCGCGCGCGATCGGATGCACCATCGAGCAACCGATCGCTGTAGACGAACGCCAAATCGCCAACGAGGATCGCGACACCCTCTCCATAACGACGAGCTTCTCCACTGCTTCCGGCAGCTCGGTGTTCGTCGGCGAACACCACGTGTGTCACCGGCTCGCCCCGGCGACTCGTGGATCCGTCCATCACGTCGTCGTGAAAGAGCGCGAAGGCGTGCAGCAGTTCGAGGGCGGCCCCGGCGTCGATGGCCCGTTGCTCGTCGACTCCACCGGCACCTTCATGACCCCAGAAGCAGAACGCCGGACGAAGGCGCTTACCGCCAGCAGCGATCAAACGGCGAATCTCGGCGACCGGCGAAGCCAAGTCGGAGTCGAACTCCGACCACCGAGATTCTTCGGCTCGCAACACTTCGTCGATCCGCTTCTCGACACGACGCGCGATGTCCGACAAAGAGGGAGGCGCGGTTGTCACGAGGACAGGCTACGGGTCGCTCAGTCTTCGAGACCAGCGACCACTTTGTCGATTTGCAGCTTCGCGTTGCCGATTCGGTCACGGCACAAGCGAATCAGTTCGGAGGCGCGAGCCACTTTTTCGGCCAAGACATCGACATCGACGTCGGCGGCCTCGAGTTCGGAGAGGATGCGCTCGAGCTCGGCCAGCGCTTCGGCGTAACCGACTTCCGAATCACTTCTCTTGGCCATTGCTCCGACTCTACTTCGGTATTTCCGGGGAGATCTCGTCGACGCTGCTGGTGACCACGCCATCGACCATCTGGGTGACGATTCGATCGCCACGTCCCACTTCGGCCACCGATCGCAGAGCGCGACCATCAGCAGTTCGAGTGATCGACCAGCCACGCTCCATGATGCGACGAGGATCGAGCAACCTCAGTCGCTCAGCGCGTGAGACAAGTGCGGTGTCCGCGTTGTCGAGGCGACTCCGTGCGGCGGTACCGAGCCGCCGGCTCCGGTACTCGAGACGCTCTTCGGCACGGGCCACTGCCGTACGGGTGCGGCTCGCCAACAAGTGTGCAGTCTCCACCAACTCGACGTTGGCATCGTTCAGCAAGTCGGTCGTGGCCCGCGCGATGGCTTCCCATGTTTCTTCGGAACTCGTCACGAACTCGCGTACTCGCTCGATCAGGCCGGCCGCACAGGCTGTCGGGGTCTTGTAGCGGCGATAGGCAACTTCGTCGGCGACACTCGTGTCTATCTCGTGGCCCACCCCCACGAACACCGGAACCGACGATCTGACGATCGAGTCGACGATCGGTTCGGCGTCGAACGTGGCCAACTCGGCCTTGCTTCCGCCACCGCGAACGACCGCGATCACATCGATGTCACCACGTCGCGACAGATAGCGAATGGCGTTCGACACTTCGCGCACGGCCGAGTCACCCTGGACGCGCACATCGACTACTGACACCGTGAATCCGAGTCCACTCCCCTCGATCTCCTTCGTGAAGTCGGCCCAGGCGGCTGTGCCCCAACTCGTCACCAGGCCGATACGAAACGGAACCGTGGGCAGTTCGAGTCGTCGGTTGGCGTCGTACAGACCCGACTCCTTGAGCTTTCGTACGAGTTCTTCGCGCTGAAGGGCGATGTCACCCAAC
The DNA here is from genome assembly GCA_964513215.1 of uncultured Bifidobacterium sp. Taxonomy (GTDB): domain Bacteria; phylum Actinomycetota; class Acidimicrobiia; order Acidimicrobiales; family Ilumatobacteraceae; genus Casp-actino8. Next base: position 27,085 of record CAZELU010000013.1, on the reverse strand, counting down.
GTGAAGCGCGGATCGATTTCCTGCATGGTGAGCGACAACTTGCCGAACGGCGCATAAAAGTCGAGTTCGCCTCGCACGCGAACTCGAAGACCGTTCTGAATGGCCAGACCGCTCGACTTCAGCACCGGTCGGATGCGCTGAAGCACTCCAGCCCACAGATTGACGTTCAACTGGGCGCGCTTACCGCCGCCCAGATCTTCCACGAGGGTGAAGTAGGTGTGACCACCTTTCACCGAGACGCTGGAGATCTCACCCCACACCCACACACCTTCGTCGAATCCGTCTTCGAGGACTCCGTTGATGGCCGACGCGAGTTCGGAGATGGAGTACGTGGTGTTCGCCGACGACTCCGGTAGGTCGTCGTCATCGAGTTCATCGTCGAGTTCGTCATCGAACTCGTCCTCGAAGTCGAGTTGATCGGCCATTGGATCAGCCGAGAACGAGCTTCGCCGTCACACGGCCCGTGCGCTGGTGAACAACGCTCACGCTCACGTTCGCTCCGACCGGAGCGGATACGACCCACTCGTGGAGCGTCCGATCAGGAGTTCCGTCCGACATCGCGCCACCGTTCAGACGGAACGACATCCGACCGTCGAGTTGACCAAGCTTCACTTTGGCCGGCGAGCCGACAACCGAACCGTTGTCGATGTCGACCTCAGCCGTGATGGGCAACACGAGGTTGTTCTTGCGAGCCCAACTGCTCACATCCGTGGGGAGCCAACCAGTGTTCGAGACACCGAGACGCACCCGCCAGGTGTTACTGCCGAGTGACTCGGCCTCGAACTTGGTGATCTCCAGACATGGTGCGGCCAAGGCCTGGAACACGGCGAATTCGGCGTGGGGTTCGATCTCCTTGCGCAGCATCGACAAGGGCGGGTTGGTCCAGACCGAGAAGAAATCGCAACCACCGATTTCGATGGTCCCGAGTTCAGGATGCTCGAACGGGGTCCAGCCCACGTACGAACCCGGAGCGTTCTGATCGCTCCACTTGGCCACCGCCAATTCCTGAGCGGTCGTCGGACCCTCGTACCAGATGAACGTGTGGGCGCGTTCGCCGGTGGCGTGATGGATCGCGTCCCAGAACTCGGTGGTCCAAGAAAAGACACCGAGATGCTCGTAGGCCCAATCGTCGGCTGCCCCACTCATCACATCGGACTTGTCCCACGTGAAGTCTTCGTACACCGAATGCACCTTGTACTCGGTGAGTTCGGTCCCGCGCCGTCCGAGTTCGTTCCAGACCCACACGTCAGCAGGAGGCAACGACGAGTCGGGTTTGGTGCTACTCGGACGCAACAACACACCGCCGAATGTGTGGAACGCGTTGTAACCACACACGTTCGGTCGTGCACGCACGGCGCGAACGAGCGCGTCGATCTCTGGTTCGGACATGGGATGATCACCCGAGCCCAGAACTGCTGTCGACCAACCGGCCGGAAAGTTGCGATTCAGGTCGAGCCCCGACGGGTCGCGCGGGGTCGGCACCGTGAACCCATCGTGATCGACGATCCGACCTTCGTTCAGAAGTCGATAGCGCGGACGATCGGTTTCGCCGTCGAGAGGTACCGGCATCATCACGCGCGCGTCGTCGGGATGTTCGACCCATGCACCGTGCTCGTCGCGGATTCGCATCGTGCGGATACGTCCGTCACCATCGATGTCTTCGGGGTGGAGACCAGGCCAACGATGCCCGTCGGTGAAAGGCCACGAGCGCACACTCGACCGATGGAACGACGGACGATCGGCCAACGCCGCCTCGACACCGTCAGGATTCACTCGTGGCACGACGTAGAACGTTCGACGCGCCAGTGCCGCGGTCACTCTCGAATCACCAGCGCGGTGACCGCGCACGAGATGGTCGATCAGATGCAGAGCGGCCACACCACCAGTGACTTCGACCGCATGGATGTTGGCGTCCACCCAATGGGCCGGTTTCGTGTCGTGATCACCCGTCGACTTGTCGGTGATCGCAACGATCCACAACTTGCGACCCTGGTACGAGTGGCCGTAGGTGTCGAGGTCGATGAGGTGCGGGTTCTGTGCAGCCACCTGCTCGAGCCAGGCGACCATGTCGTCGTAGCGGAGGAAGCGGTCGAAACCGTAGGTCGAAGGGTCGAAACTCACCCTCGGCACAGTAGTTCGATCCGTGAGTACGCCGAGAGGGCGCGGTCACGCACACGCGCACGGAGTCGCGTGACAACGCGGACATCCGGCGGCATAACGCTCGACCGCTTCGGTGAGATCGATGTCCATCTGATTGGCCAGGCTCGCGACCCAGGCCAGGACATCGCCGAATTCGTGCAGCTGCGACGCACGATCGCCCTTCCTGACCGCTTGCGCCAGTTCACCCATTTCTTCGGCCAACCAGGCCACCGTGGACGGAACACCGCGAGCGCGATCACGATCTCCGTAGGTGAGCTCGATGATTCTCTGAAGTTCGGCGAGATCCACGAACCCACCGTAGAGGGTGGCTAACCGGCCAGCGCCGCATCCACCAGAGCGTCGATCTCCTCGATGCTCTTTTCGCCCGACGCGCGCAGTTTCACGGTGCCGTCGGCACCGATGATCGTGAAGAACGGATAGCCACTGACGCCGTAGGCCATCGCCGCGTCCTGCGTGACCGAATCGGCCAAGACCGACCAGGGCCACTTCTTCTCGACGATCCATTCGGACGGTGGGTAGTTGGGTCGATCAGCGGCCACACCCGTACTCACGCCGACGACCTCGAGGCCGTCGGGCACCATGCCCATGTTCTTCCATTCGATGAGACGCGGCACTTCGGCGTTGCAGTGCGGACACCAGTGCGCGAGGAACACCACCATGTACGACCGACCGTCACCAGGTTCGATCGTCACCGGGCGTCCGTCGAACGAGTAACCGCGCAGCAACGGGGCAGGAGCACCAATGGCCGAATCGGCCGACGGGTCACCGAGCGGGTCGAGGATCTGACCTTCGATCGTGACCGGTTGATTCTCGGCCGCCGCAACTTCGGACGCCGCACCCGGGGCGGTCACCGCACTCGAACCATCGGTGGCGCCGTTACTCGACGAGTCATCGGAAGACCCGCCACTCGTGGCGATAGCCACGATCAATGCGACCACCACCGCGATGACGACGACTCCGATGACGACTTTGGTCGACTTCGACATCGATGACTCGTTCTTCGCTTCTCCGACCACGAAATCCTCCGCTCTCTACGATCAGTCTTCTTCCCTGTCGCCGCGGACGGCAACGGGTGTGACGAACAACAAAGCGGCGATTGCCGCGAAGCCGGACAGGGCCATGAACGCCAGAGTCACGAAGCCGTAACTGCGGAACCACACGTCGGTGCACGACGGCCCGACCCCGCAGGCTCCGCCGTCGAGTGATGGCCGCCATTCGATCAGGTAGTGATACGACGACAACACGGCACCGGCAACGAGCAACGGCAACGCGTACCACCTCACCGCGCGATCACGCCGCAACGCAGCCACGAGGAGAATGCCGGCCAGGGGGTACATACAGATTCGCTGGAACCAACAGAGACGACAGGGCACGTAGTCGGCCACTTCACTGAAGTAGAGCGAACCAGCAGTGGCCACAGCCGCCACCAGCCAAGCCAGCCATGTCGAGACTGAGTGAACGGAACGAACGAAGTCGGCGGCCGGAATCCACGACGACGAAATCGCTCGCGCGAACACGAGAACGACCGCACCACTCGCGGCGATGATCGCGAGCAACGACGTGAACGATTCCATGGCACGAACGTCCATTGGTTCCAGTATGACGGCTCGGAGTGGAAAGATGGCAGTCGCCATGGCTGCGTCGTCCGGCTCGACTCCGGGTCCCGTCATCTCGTTCGCCGAGTTCGATCGACTACGCAACCTGGGGGCTCGTATCGTCGTGGCCGACGTCCGCTGGTATCTCGACGGTCGCGACGGACGGGCTGCTTTCGAGGCCGGCCACATTCCCGGCGCGGTGTTCGTCGACATCGATCGTCACCTCGCTGGTCACAGTGCACCCACTGACGGGCGTCATCCTCTTCCCACACCCGACGACTTCGCTCACTCCATGACTGAAGTCGGCATCGGAAACGACACCTGGGTCGTGGCCTACGACGACACCGGAGGCATGACGGCCGGACGACTGGTCGTGATGTTGCGCATGCTCGGCTGTTCGGCCTCGCTCCTCGACGGCGGATTCGGCGCCTGGCTCGCGGCTCATCCCGATGAGGTGGAGACGGGCGCTGCATCAATCGATTCGACCGCGCGGTTCACTCCGGTCCCCTGGCCGAACGCGCGTCTCGCGTCCATCGACGAGGTGCGATCGGCAGCGACGTCCCGCGCGGTGCTCATCGACGCACGGTCGGCCGAGCGGTTTCGCGGCGACTCCAACCCGGTCGACACTCGCTTCGGACATATTCCGGGCGCGTACAACGCTCCGTGGTCGGACGTCCTCGACGGTGGAAGGTTGCGTTCGATCGCCGAATTACGGCGTCACTACTCGGCGCTCTGCGTCGACGATGCCGACCAGGTGATCGCGTACTGCGGTTCCGGAGTCTCGGCCTGTCTGAACGTGCTGGCCATGGAACACGCCGGATTCGCTCCTCCCAAGTTGTTCGTGGCTTCGTGGTCGGGCTGGTCAGCCGACCCGGCCAACGATGCCGAGACCGGATCAGTCACACCCGATCACGATCGGCACCGCGACCCGCGCACTGCGCACCACGCGTCGTTTCGAGCACTGGTCGAACTGCGCCGCACTCGGCAACGTCGACGTTTGGCCGAAGTCGAGTGGTTCGAGGCGCTCTATCGCGTGTATCTCGCCGCGTTCATGTACGGCGGCGGCATTCTCTTCGTCTCCGACTTGGTGGCTGGTGAACCGGCCTCGTCGAACTTCGTCGCCGATGTCGAGCGATTCGGGCCCGGTTGGCTCGGTCTGGCCGCAGTGCTCGCCATCACGTTCGGACTGCGTTCGGGAAGTCGGGGCGGACCACTGGCGCTCGAAGAGGCCGACGTGCGCCACGCACTTCTCGCACCCATCGACCGCGCTCGAGCGCTACGACGTCCGGCGGTACAGCGCATACGAACGATCGTGTTCGCCGCGACCGCGATCGGTGCCTTCGCCGGGCAACTCGCGGGTCGGCGCTTTCCGGGTTCGGAGGTCGCCTGGGCCGCCGGAGGCGCGCTGTGGGGCCTCGGTGTCGGGGGGTTGTTCGTCGCGACCGCATTCATCGCTCACGCCATTCGTCTCCGCCAGTCGATTGCCACCGTGATCGGATTCGGACTCGTTGGATGGCAAGCCGTCACCGCACCGACCAGGGCCTACGGTCCGGCTGATTCGATCGGTGGACTCGGGTTGTGGGGCGAGCGCACACGACCGATCGAACTGATCGGTCTCGCGGTTGCCCTCACTCTTCTGGTGGTCGGTGTCGCCACGATCGGGCGACAATCTCTCGAGGCACTCTCACGTCGTTCGGCACTCGTGACTCAGTTGCGTTTCGCCGTCACGATGCAAGATCTGCGGACCGTGATGCTTCTGCGTCGACAGCTCGCCCACGAACAGAGTCGACGCCGGCCCTGGTTGCGACTCTCGAGAGCCGGTCGTGGGTCGGCCGAGTGGCGTCGCACCTTGTACGGCATCGCTCGCTACCCGGTCACCCGAGTTCTGCGCATCGCGATGTTGTCGGCCACCAGCGGAGCGGCGGCTGCCGCCGTCATTGACGGTTCGACGCCACTCGTGGTCGCTTCAGGGCTGCTCAGTTTCATCGTCGGTCTCGAGCTCCTCGAGCCACTGGCCCAGGAAATCGATCACGGAGAACGAACCGATTCGTTACCCGTCGAACGGGGTCCGTCGTATCTCAAGCTCACGTACGCGTCGATCGTGGCAAGCATCCCGTGTGCGATCGTCTTCGCCGTCACCGCGTCGATCCTCTCACCCGATCACACGGTGATCACCATGATCGCGGTGGTTCCGGGCGTTCTCGCCGGACTGGCTGGTGCGGCTGTCAACATCGTGTCGGGTGCTCCCGATCCGTTGACATCGACCGCTCAGAACAATCTCATGCCACCCGAAGTCGCCGGAACGATGAGCGTGCTCAAGGCGATCTGGCCCATCGCTCTGGCCACTGTCGGTCATGTCCCGTTCGCATTCGCCGGTCACGCCATCGAGAACGGCAACGGGCCCGAAGCAGCCGCACTGCGAGCCAGCATCGCGATCCTTCTGATGGTTGGGCTCATCGCTGCGTGGATCCATCGTCGTGATGCGATCAGTGCCTGGATCGCCAACGCCGCCAAGGAAAGTCGTCAACCCCGACAGAGCCGGACACAATGAGAACCCAGCCATGACTTCGAGCAATCGCCACCCTGGTCCGCCATCGGCCGCATCGGACAACACAGCGGAAGAGCGCGCCACCTTCACGACACGAAGTGTCACCAAGGACTACGGCGACGGTCCGGTTCTGCATCCACTGTCTCTCTCCATCGATGCCGGCAGCAAGGTCGCCCTCATTGGCCACAACGGATCGGGCAAGACCACGCTGCTGCGGATCGCCGCCGGTCTCCTCGATGCGACGGGGGGTTCGATCGAGATCCACGGTCACCAGCCCGGCTCACTCGAGGCGCGCCGTCATGTGAGCTACCTGGCCGACACACCCGTGTTCTACGACGATCTGTCGGTGTGGGAACACCTCGAGTACGTGGCGCGCATGCACGATGTCGGCGACTGGCAACGAATCGGCACCCAGTTGCTCGAACGCCTCGGCATTGCCGAACGCGCCGACGATCTCCCGTCACGTTTCAGTCGCGGTCTGAAGCAGAAGGCAGGAATCGCACTCGCGTTCGTCCGTCCCTTCGACGTGCTCCTCGTCGATGAGCCCTTCGTCGGACTCGATGCCACTGGCAAAGACGCACTGCTCGCCTTGCTCGACGACATCGGTGACGCCACGGCCATCGTGGCCACCCACGAACTCGGATTCGTCGCACGCGTCGATCGTGTCATCGCTCTGCGTGACGGACGACTCATCTATGACGGTCGACCCGACGACGCCCAGGCCCGCGATCTCGTGGCCACCGAAGGAGCGAACACCGAGACGTGATCCTGCTGAAGAGCGCCATCGGCTCATCGGTACACTCGGCTCATGAAGGAATTCGCATCGGTCAAGGTGTCGGCCTTCGATAGCGACGCGCTCGCTTCCACGCTGACCGCCAAGTCGGCCGATGGTTGGGCGGTCGTCTCCATCGTGTCGGTTCGAGATGGTTCCGAAGTCGTCGCATTCCTCAGCCGCGACACCGTCACGAACCCGAATCCAACGCTCGCATCGACGCAGACGTCAACACCCGCTGCCACACCGGCAACGACGACATCACCGGCAGCCACACCGACGGTTCCCGCTGACTGGTACAAGGATCCGGCCGGTCGGTACGACTACCGCTACTGGGACGGAACGAAGTGGACCGAGCACGTGTCGCGCGCGGGCACCGTGCACAAGGATCCGCCAACACCGTGAGCCGCTTCCACTGACGAGCGATTGCCGTGCGCGCGACATCCATCGGCCATGCCGGAATTCTGATCGAGACTCGCCAAGGTTCGATCCTGTGCGATCCGTGGTTCAACCCGGCGTTCTTCGGCTCGTGGTTTCCGTTTCCACGCAACGATCGACTTCCTCGATCCATTACCGACGCAATTCGTCGTCCTTCGTTTCTCTACATCTCACATCTCCATGGCGATCACCTCGACGAACAGTGGCTGGTCGAGAACGTTCCGCGTGTGACACCGATCCTTCTCCCCGACTTCCCGACCCAAGAACTCGAACGACGACTGCGCTCTCTCGGATTCAATGAGTTCATCCGCACCAAGGACGGCGAGGAAACCGACCTGGGCGACGGACTTACGGTGGCCATTCACGTCGAAACGGCCATCGCCGACGGACCCGGCGGCGACTCGGCCCTCGTCGTGTCCGACGGGGTGCATCGCCTCGTCGATCAGAACGATTGCCGCACGAGTGATCTGAACGCTCTTCGTTCGCACGGGCCAGTCGACCTGCACTGGCTGCAGTTCTCGGGAGCCATCTGGTATCCGATGGTCTACGACGAACCGGTGACCCGCAAGCGGTCACTCATCAGCAACAAAGTCGAGAGTCAGTTCGCACGAGCGTTGCGCTACGTCGAAGCGATCGGTGCCGGCTCAGTTGTGCCGTCGGCCGGACCGCCCTGTTTCCTCGATCCCGACCTCTTCGGTTTCAACGTGATCGCTGGTGACGAGTTGTCGATCTTCCCCGACCAGACCGAATTCCTTCGTCGTCTCGCCGACAATCAGCACCACGGCATCCTCAACGTCCCGGGCACCACCATCACTCTCGACGATCACCACGTGTCGGTTCGACACCCGATGGCCGACGATGAAGTTCAGTCGATCTTCACCAACAAGCGCGACTACCTGCTCGGCTATCAAGCCGATTGGAGTGAGTGGCTCGCAGAGCACAAGGAGTCGTGGGCCAAACCAACCACCGATCTGGTGGGCACACTCTCACGTTGGTGGGAACCACTCATGGTGATGGCGCCCACATTGCGTTCGGCCATCGGCGCAGCCTGTCTCCTGCGCGCCGGCGATCTGGAAATCCTCATCGACTTCCCCAACGGGCGGGTGCGACCCTTCAACGGAGAAGATCACGGCTTCCGATTCGACATCGATCGACGACTGGTGGAAACAGTGGTCGCCAACAAAGCAGTCGACTGGAGCGACAAACTCTTCTTGTCGTGTCGCTTCACAGCGTGGCGTCGTACCGAATACAACGAGTTCCTCTACAACTTCTTCAAATCACTCTCGGTCGAACGCATGCAACGAGCCGAAGACGAAGCCATTCGACGACTCGCGCCAGCACCGCCGTCGACCGAAATCACCATCGGCGACTACGTCGTCGAGCGTTACTGCCCACACCGTCGAGCCGATCTCACGGTGTTCGGCGAACTCGAAGGTTCGACCTTGGTCTGCACACTGCACGGTTGGAAGTTCGATCTCGAGACCGGTCGGTGCCTCACCGCCGACGACCGCCAACTTCAGGTCAGGCGCGCCCCTCGATCAACTTGATTCGGTAGCCGAAGTCGAATCGGCCGACTGGAATCCGGAATCGTTCGTCGACATCGGGGCCGCAGGTGGCTGTTCCGACCCCGCGGTGGGCCACGTCGACGTGTACGACCAGATTGGGTGATCGAACGAGCTCGGTCACATCGGCAGCAACGAACAGATCGGTGTCGCGATACCCGATAGCCGACATGTGCAGCGAATGAGGCTCGATCGCTTCGATGCGCAAACGCCGTGTCGGCGAATACACGACTTCGAGCCAACGGCAGTCGGTCCGCAGGCCGAACTCCTGAGGAACCACGTACGGAAGATCATCGGGGGCCGCTTCGAACACGTCGACCAACGCTCCAGCCGAGCGATCGGGCATGTTCTCGAGTGGACCGCGGCCGAACCAGCGCAACAACTTGCTCGGCTTCACTTCGAACGACACACCAACGCGCGGTAGATCGAACAACGAATCGGGTACCACGACCGAGTGTCGGAACACTGCCCAACCGTCCGAGTCGGTGTAGGTCTCGCACGAGTGATCGACGAGGTCGTGCGGATCGCGACGATCGATACCCGTCTCCAGCCAACGTGACAGGGCGGCCCCGCCGATTCCCATGCGGTCACGCAGATCAGGCAACAACTTGAATCCGTCGTTGTCGACCGCGGCACGCCACAGCGTGAGCGACGGAAGAGTGACGAGGGCACGCCGTGTAGGTTCGTACGACACGCCGAGAGCGGTCTTGGCCCCCCACTCCGGTGAGCGTTCGTCGGATCGCAGCACCACTTGGTCCCAGGCCACCAGATGTCCGCGCTCGCTCCATGGTGTGGTACGCCGCGACGTCCAGCGGAACGTGAGCAGCGCTTCACCACGGCACGAATCGAGGATTTCGCGCGACACCGGGTGATCGACGATCACCGACTGGCCCGGGCCAACTTCGGGATTCCACGTACCCTTCGCGACCAGGCGAACCGAATCGCGCAACGACCATTCGCCGCTCAACCATTCGAGTCCACGGAACGACTGCCGATTGGTAACACGAACCTTCCAACCCGCGGCGACTACCGACACCGGTCGATGCACCCAGGCCACTTCCTGCATGGCGGGGTGAGGACGGCCTTCCGGGGACACCAGCCCGTCGGCCACGAAGTTCCCGTCGTTGGGTCGATCACCGAATTGGCCTCCGTAGGCGAATCGCTCTCCGCGCGCCGTGCGCTGCCGCAGACCGTGGTCCTTCCATTCCCAGATGAATCCGCCTTGAAGAACGCGATGCTCGTCGATCAGACGCCAATAGTCGGCCAACCCACCGTTGGAGTTGCCCATCGCGTGGCTGTACTCGCACATCACGAGTGGACGGGTGCCGAGATTCTGCGTGGCGTACAACTCGATGGCCGCGGGTGGTGAGTACATCGGGCACACCACATCGGTGACGTTGCGACCTCCATCGGTCCACCCGGCGTGGAACACCGCGCCCTCGTAGTGCAGCGGACGCGTGGGGTCGATACGGCGAACGAGAGCAGCGCTCGCATCGTGGTGTTCGCCGTATCCGGACTCGTTGCCGAGGCTCCACATGATGATGCAGGCATGATTTCGATCGCGTTCGACCATGCGGCCAACTCGTTCGAGCCAGGTCGAGCGGTACGACGTGTCGTGACACAGAGATGTGTTGAAGGCATGGCTCTCGACGTTCGCCTCGTCCACGACGTACAGGCCGAGCTCGTCACACAGGTCGTAGAAACGGTGGTCGTTCGGATAGTGCGACGTGCGCACAGCGTTGATGTTGTGCCGCTTCATCGTGAGCAGATCGGCCCGCATTCCCTCGACCGTGACCGCCTTGCCACGATCCGGATCGTGGTCGTGACGATTCACGCCCATCACCGTGATCGGGGAACCGTTGACTGACAACAGGCCGTCGACGATCTCCACCCGCCGGAATCCCACGATCTGACCGAGGGCTTCCACGACTTCGCCGTCGGGAGACGTCAATTCGACGACCACGCGATAGCGCTCCGGAGTCTCGGCCGACCACGGTCGGACCCCGCGAATCTCCGAACTGGCAGTGGCGTGATGTCCGGTGAACACGTATGGAACACGATGGGACGCGGCAACCCGTGCTTCGAGAACCTTGCCCTTACGAACGCCGTCGAGCGTCTCGACCCACGTGCGAATCGACCAACCCTTGTCGAGATCACCCGCACCGGGCTCTATGTGCGCGTCGACACTGATCGAGCCCTTCTCGCCATCCCAGTCGGCGACGGTGTCGAGGCGAGCGACATGGACCACGGGGCGTGCCTCGACGAACACCTCGCGGTGCAGACCGGCCATCCACCACTGATCTTGATCTTCCACGTACGACTGCGCGCTGTAACGAATCACGACGATCGCAACGTCATTGCGCCCGGAAGTGACGAGACCAGATACGTCGTATTCACTCGGAAGTCGACTGTCGGTTCCATATCCGGCGAACACACCGTTCACGTAGACCGCGTGCACGCTCTCGGCCCCACCCACGTGCAACACGATCCGGCGACGGCGCCAGTTGGCCGGAACCGTGAACGAGCGGCGGTACACGCCCGTGGTCAGACGATCGGGAAGATGCGGTGGACGCAGCGGCCACGGCATGTCGACGTTCGTGTAGTGCGGCAAGTCGTCGAAGTCCTGCATCGTCCAATTGCCCGGTACGGCCACGCGCCGCCAGCCACTACCGGCACCCGACACGGCCGATGCCGGAACCACATCGGGATGCTTCCAAAGTTTGAGATCCCACGTTCCGTCGAGGCTCCGCCACCACGGACTCGACTCACGCCCGAGTCGAACCGCTTCGGCATCGGGAAACGTGGTGAGGGTGGGCCGCTGCGGCAATCGCTGCAGGGCGACGACACCGGGATCAGTCCACGGTTTGAGGGCGCCGATCACCGGAAGCACTCGCACAGAGTGCCACAGCCCGTCTACGCCTGCGAATGAACCCAGACCATGGTGCCCCGCGGCACCAGTCCGGACGACCACACGAAGTCCATGGCCGGGGTCGACAGCCGAACGCAGCCGTGCGAAGCGGGATACGGCGGGATCTTGTACGCACCGTGCAGAGCGATGCCACCGTTGAAGTACTTGGGCCGATAGATCTCGCCCAGGTCACCCTCCCGCCAGCCCTTCGTGTACTCACGATTGATCTGGAAGATTCCGTCGGGGGTCTGCGAATCGCCGCGGACCCACTTGCCCCACTCGTTCTTGTCTCGTGACACGTACGGCACGCCGCTCCCGGTGGAGATGTTGAAGGTCCAGACAGTCACCCCGTCCTGAACCAAGAACATGAGCTGCCGGTTCTTGTCGACCTCCACGAGAGTTCCCGACGTCGACAATCCGTGCGCGCGAATCGTCGCGTTGTTCAGGGCATCGGCCGTTGCGACGTCCACCGACTCGGAGGGCTCGAGGCCGTAGTACTTCTGAAAGGCCTGCAGGGCCTGTCGGGTGGTGACTCCGAAGTCACCGTTGACCGCCTGGAGCCAGAAGCCGAGATCGAGCAGGCGTTGCTGAACCGCCGCCGCGCCCGCACCCGACTGCCGTCCGATGGGTTCGATCAACTCGACCGGGGCCCCCACCGGAACGGTGACCACCTGCGGAGGAGGAACGGTGGTGGACGAAACGACGGGAGCGGCGGTCGAGGGCGGCGGAGTCGTGGTCGGCTGCGCCACGAGCGGTGGCAAGTCGATGGTGGCCGCCGGTCGCGTGGCCGCTTCCACAGCGGTACCAGTAGCAGTCGAACACGACGAAGCGATCAACGGTGCGGCCAACGACAAAGGAAGTGTGAGCCAACCAATCGATCGAGTCACCGCCACGCTTCGCACGATGACGACGAAAGTAGTGAGACACGCCGCTCAGTTGGCGGATACCCGTGTCACTCGGGACGCGGTCAGTTGTACTGCGCGGGCAACTCGAACCAGATCGTGAGCGCGTACTTCACTCCCGATCGAAGCGGGAGCGTCTGATGCGGGTGCGTCACGAGTGATGGCCACACGAGCAGAGAACCGATCGGCAGATCGCGATTACTGAACTGCTGGCGTGGGAAGTCGAGTTCGGCACCTTCGTAGCCGTCGTTCAACTTCACCGAGGCCGACACCTGGGCCACGTCGTGATGGATGCGTAATTCGGTCTGGGAATCACTCGAGTACTTGATGACGAAGACGTCGCGAAGCCCGTGGTAGTCGATGAGCGGCCATTCACGCCGCAGGATCGGCCAGATCCGGTACCCGAGGTCGTTCTGCACCGCCTCGAACAGCGCTGGACTGATGGCGGCCAGGCTCACCTCGTGGCCGGGAACCGGATCGTCGGGTTGCGGACTGAACCCACCCACCGCTTCGGCGGCGCGAATCACGGCCGAGCACATCGCCGGTGTCCAGAACGGCAGGACCAACAACTCGGGTCCGACGATCCGCAAGTCGTCGGTCGGATCGATCGCGTCGTCGTACGCGAGGACACGCTGCAGGTCGTCGAGGCTCATCACCCTCGAGTCTGCCAGCGCGCCGGGATGGTCCACGGGCTCTTGTCGATCTGCGACCAGTCGAATCGTCGAGCCACATCACCGAGCGGACCAGTCGGCAGACCGAGGCTCGTCAACAATTCGTCACGCACGGCCTCGACCGACTCGCCGAGCGCGGCGAGGTCGGACAGAGTCACCGCACCGTGTCGCTTGGCCAGCCGTTCGCCGTCGGCACCGAGCACGAGTGGCACGTGCGCGTACTCGGGAGTGGGGTGACCGAGAAGACGCTGCAGATGGATTTGACGTGGGGTCGACGACAGCAGATCGTCGCCACGCACCACGTGCGTGACCTCTTGCCACGCATCGTCCACCACCACGGCCAGGTTGTACGCGGGCACACCGTCGTTGCGTCGGAGCACCACGTCGTCGACCGTTCCGCGATACGCGCCGTGAATCGCGTCGATCAACTCGTACGACTCACCGTCGGTTCGCAGTCGGATGGCCGGCGACCGCCCGGCACGTGCACGTTCACGCCTCTCGTCGGCGCTCAGATCACGGCACGTGCCCGGGTATGCGCCGTCCGGGAGAGCGCCGTGAGGAGCGCTGGCCGCCTCGCGAATCTCACGACGCGAGCAGAAGCATTCGTAGGTGAGGCCGCGGGCGTTCAAGTCGGCGATGACCTCGTCGTACACCGCGAATCGCCCGCTCTGACGAACCACCACAGGATCGAACTCGATACCCAGGCCACGTAGGTCGCGAATCTGCGACTGCTCGTGATCGAACGTGCTGTTCGCACGATCGAGATCCTCGATACGAACCACGAAATCGCCCCCGGCGGCCCGAGCTCCGACGTATGCGGCGATGGCAGTTCGCAGATTGCCCACGTGCAGTACACCGGTCGGCGACGGAGCGAAGCGGCCTCGAGTCACGATTCTCATTGTCACCAATCGGTGGGCCGAATCGCACGGATCACCAGGATTCTGGTGAGATGAAACCGTGACGTCCCGACGGTTCGACGCGAACTGGCGCCAACCCGAGCGGCGTGAGTTGGGGCGACGGGCGCGGATGGCCGCAATTCTCGACCGCGACGGCGCCGAGTGCATCTGGTGTCGCCGACCGATCGACATCGGCCTGGTGGAAGCCACAACCGAGCATCTCGTGCCCCGCATCAAAGGTGGCCCGAGCATCATCGAGAACGAAGTCGCCGCCTGTCGCCGATGCAACGGTCAACGTGGGCACGTCACACCGGCCGAGTGGATCGACGAATGCGAACGGCGCGGCTGGGAGCCGAACCGAGCAGCCGTGATCGCGGCCCTACGACGATTGGAGACCGCGTTCGCCGAGCGCGGGGGCATGAGGCGCATCCGCCCGTACGTGGCCTCGCAATTGCGACGGCTCACGAAAAACGAACGCAACTCTTAGTGCGTCTTGGCCACGAACGCGTTGACAGCCGATGCGAATTCGGGACCACGATCCTCTTGCAAGAAGTGGCCACCCCCTTCGATCGTCTGATGCGGCATACCGGCCGCCCCGGGCACGCTCTTGCGGAAGATCCATTCACCGTTGCGCGTGACCGGATCGCTGTCGCCGAACATCGTCACCAGCGGCTTGGTCCACGACCGAAGCGCTTCCCAGGCTTCGCGATTGGGTTTGCTCGACGGGTCGTTCAACGATGCCGGTACGAGTGACGGCATGATCTTGGGCCCAGCCTTGTACTCCTCGGAAGGAAACGGCGCGTCGTACGCGGCCATCACTCCGGGTGCGAGCGGCTTACTGGTGCATCCACCCTGGACGATCGCCGAAGTCGGGAACGGATCGGCCTTCTGGCTGAACTCGCGCCACTTCAAGAACGCTTCGTTCGGTTCGGGATCGCCGGTGGGCAGACCGGTGTTGGCCACCACGATGCGCGCGAACCGCTGCGGTAAAGCCATCGCGACGCGCAGTCCGATCAAGCCACCCCAGTCCTGACACACGAGCGTGAGGTTGTGCAGGTTGTTGGCGAGAAGCCACTGACTCATCCAGTCGACGTGACGCTCATATGTGTGGTCGGTCATCTTGGTCGGCTTGTCGCTGCGTCCGAAGCCGACCAGATCGGGGGCGATCACGCGATGACCGGCCGCCACGAACACTGGGATCATCGTGCGGTACAGATACGCCCAGGTGGGTTCACCGTGCATGCACAAGATCGTTTCGCTCGCATCGCTCGGACCCACGTCGACGTGGTGCACTCGCAATGTCGTTCCGTCGTGCGCCGTGACGTCGGTGTACACCGGCTCGTACGGCCAATTGGGAAGAGCGGCGAAAGCCGACTCGGGAGTGCGCAACACGTCCATCGATGCGATGGTAGCGAGAACTCGAGTGGCCGTGGTGAGCGTCAGGGCAAGCGATACGTGCTCGACAGCCGCGCCGGGCCGTCGTCGTCGACCACCAACAGACGGCCTTCCGCGGTCAACTGCGTGAGATGGGCGAGCACGCTACGAGCAGCCGGGATGTGCAGTTCGGGTGCGACAGCGGCGTACATCCGTCGCACCATCGGAGCAACGGTGCCGATGCCATCGGCGACGCAGGCCAGTACCTGGGCCTCCCGAGCGAGGCGATGGTCGTAGTACGCGGAAAGGAACGGCGCCGGATCGGTGACTGGCGCTCCGTGGGTGGGCCACAACACTCGGTCACCACGACGTTGAACCTTGGCGAGTGACGTGAGGTAATCGCGCATGTCGCCGTCGGGTGGCGACACGATCGTGGTGCTCCAACCCATGATGTGATCGCCAGTGAACAAAGCCTCTTCTTCATCGAGGGCCACGCACATGTGATTCGACGTGTGTCCAGGTGTGTGCACCGCGCGCAGCGTCCAGCCGTCGCCAGCCACCGCCACGTCGCCGTCATCGACCTGAATGTCGGGCACGAAGTCGGTGTCGACTGACTCGCGCATCTCCGCGTCGTCGGGATCGAGCCCGGCCTTGCGCGCGATCTCGCGCTCCTCTTCGATCTGCTCAGCGGTCTTGGGCGGTGGAGCCAAGGACTCCATCACTTTCATGTCGGCGTCGTTGTCGAGAATGCCGACGTCGCCATGCGGTTTCCACGAAACCGTGGGAGCACCGGTGAGTTCACGAGCCCAAGCCGCCAGGCCCACGTGGTCGGTGTGGCAGTGGGTGATTACGATCGCGCGAACCTCGTGATCGCGAACTGCGTCTTCGAGAGCCCGGCGGTGCTCGGGGAGATCGGGGCCGGGGTCGATGATCGCGATGTCACGGCCTGCCCCCACCAAATAGGTGCCGGTTCCGGTGAACGTGAACCGCGATGGATTGCGCGCGACGATGCGACGAATGAGAGGGCTCACCGACGCGACGGTTCCGTACTCGAGCGAATCGATCGGAGGGACGAAGGGGATGCCAGCCATCGGAGATCAGTTCTGGCTTCCGACTGCGGCCGCCAGTGATCCGACGATACGCACTTCTCCCACCGGTCGTCCATGGCCGAGGATGGGAGATGCGAACGCACTCGGGTCGACCAACGACGTGTCGATGCCGAGAAGGGACAACGCGCCACGCATGATCGGTGGACGAGCACGATTGGCTCCGTCGGCCACCTTCATGGCCACGGCGCGCCCGTCGGGAAGAGCCACGGCGAACACACCTTCGGCTCCGTCCTTGGCCATGAGTCCAGTAATCCCCCGCATCACGAGCGTCACATCGCGCTTCGGTCCGCCCACCATCTCGGGATGAGAGGTCATCGCGCGATGAATCCGCCGGCCGTGCTCACCCGCTTCACCCGTGGCCAGGTTGCGAAAAGCGTGGGCCAAGCCGATGAGGCTGATCACGTGCGCCGGCGCTCCACAGCCGTCGACACCGATAGCCGCAACCGTGCCGGAGGTCAACGCGGGTAGCGAATCGGTGATCGCGCGTTGCAACGGGTGGTCTTCGGACAGATAGGACGCATCACGTGACCATCCGGCCGCCACACAGGTGGCGAGCATTCCCGCGTGCTTGCCTGAGCAATTCTGCTGCAGCGACGATTCACGACCACCACGACGCAGGACGTCGTGGGCCTCATCGTCGTCGAGCGGCAAGTCGGGTGTGTTGCACAAAGCGCTCTCATCGAGGCCGACGGTCGCCAGGATGCGACGTACTCCGTCGAGATGCTGAGGTAAGCCGTCGTGGCTCGAGCACACCAGCGCGAGCAGGTCGTCGGGAAGGTCGAGACCACACGCCAACATCGCGTTGGCCTGGAGGGGCTTCATCGACGAACGGGGGTAGACGTCCAGAGCCGGGTCGCCGGCGGCGAACGCCACGCGACCATCGGAGTCGAGAGCGACCACTGCCGCGTGATGAACCGACTCGAGCTGACCACTGCGGAACGACGCCGCGATCGGTTCGTAGCCGGCCAGCGGATCGACCGAACCGATGCTCATGCGCCGCGGCCCCGTCGAAAACGACGGCGCTCGCCGGACGAGTGTTCGGTGTTCCGCTCGTGCCGCTTCGGCTTCTTGTCGGCAACACGAACGAGCGGATTGTCGATCAGCTCGTGTCGTTCGCCCGAAGCCGACGCCAATGCCACCGCCATCGCCGCCACGGGAAGTGCCAGCACGGCACCGACGGGCCCGAGTAACGCGGCACCGGCGATCGCCGAACCGAACGACACGGCCGGATGTATCTCCATGGTTCGCGCGGTGATGCGCGGTGCGATCAAGAAGTTCTCCAACTGCTGATACAAGATGATCACGAGCACGACCGCCAGCGCCTTGATGGGCGAATCGATGAACGTGAGGAGAATCGGGAGGACTCCGGCGACATACGTTCCGATCACCGGGATGAACTGCGAGATCAGGCCGACCCAGATGGCCAGCGCGACCGGGGCGGCGGTGCCGATCGACTGGAACGCGATCCAGTGCACGAGCGCCGATGCTCCAGCGAGCAATGCCCGCGAGTACAGGTAGCCACCGGTCTTGTCGATCGCGAGATCCCAAGTGTCGAGCACACGCTGCTGCCGGGCCGCCGGGAGGCGGCTGCAGATGGCACGGCGCATACGCGGGCCATCAGCCACCAGATAGAAGGTGAACAACATCACCGAGAATCCCTGCAGCAGAAGACCGAGCGCGGTCACCGAGAGTTGCAGTGCGTCGTCTTGTCGATTGCGAATGAATTCCTGCACCGATCCATTCGGATCCTGGATGCTGTCGTTCACGGCACCAGCGTCGATGTTCGCGCCGAATGTGTCGTTCAGGAAGTTGACCGTGCGATTGACGTAGCGCTCGGAGTTCTGCAGCAAGTCGGCCACCTGTGTGCCGACCAAGGTTCCGATCGCCACGACGAAGATGAGAACTGCTACGACCACACCGAGCAGGATGACGAGCGTCGAGCGGCCGCGAGGCCAGCCGCGACGGGCCAACCGCGCCACTCCGGGTTCGATGGCCAAGGCCAGGAACAACGACACCAGCAACAAGATGAGTAGGGAGAACAAGCGGTCGTACGCGTAGCGAACGAGGATCGTGGCCAGGAAGCCGAGCCAGAAGACGATGACTGCTTTCCAGATCCAGCGCGGCATCTTCGAGGAGTTCGGATCGAACTCGACTCCGCCGGTCTTCTGACCATCCGACATGTGACGAGCGTACTGATCCGGACAGAGCAGTCCACCGCGGGAGATGGAACGATGAAGCCGTGAACGCCAAGGCCCACCGTCCCTCGCCGATCGAACCCGTGCGCTCGGTCCTGGCCGACGCCGTTCGCTCACGTGTGGTGGGGGCCAATGCCGAGCAGCGGGCGAGCGAACTGTTCACCGCTCCCGGTCCGCGTTGGTTCGACGAGACCCGTCCCATCCGCACCGTGCACTCCGACACCGCCATGTTCATCGGAGGTTTGCGCGCCCTGCTCTTCCAATCCCTTCACCCACTCGCCATGGCCGGCGTTGCCCAACACAGCGATTACCGCCACGACCCGTGGGGGCGCTTGCAACGCACCGCCGACTTCCTCGCCGCCACCACGTTCGGTCCCGACACCGAGGCCACCAAGGCCATCGAGATGGTGAAGCGCGTTCACACGCGTGTTGTCGGGACAGCGAGCGACGGCCGTCGCTACAGCGCGAACGACCCGCACCTCTTGAAGTGGGTGCATCTCGCCGAGGTCGATTCGTTCTTGCAGTCGCACCGTCGCTTCGGAGAGACCACTCTGTCGAACGCTGACGCCGATCGTTACGTGGCCGACATGGCCGTGATCGCCGATCGTCTCGGAGTGATCGAACCTCCCACGTCGACTCTGCAACTCAAGCGTCAACTAGCCGAGTACCGCCCCGAGTTGAAGAGTTCCCGAGAAGCGCGCGAAGCCGCTCGCTATCTGCTGGTCACTCCCCCGCTGCCGATGATCGCCCGCCCGGTGTACGGCGTGATCGCCGCCGCGGCCGTGAGCCTGCTTCCCGTGTGGGCACGGGTACCGCTCCGACTGCCCTGGTTCCCCGTGAGCGAACGCGCGATCGTGCGTCCGGCCGGCGATGTTCTGGCCCGCGCCATGCGGTGGGCCCTCGGACCCGACTCACCCAGTCGACAGGTTCCGGCCGCGTTTCGAGCCGACGTCTGAATCAGACCCGCCGCGACGAACGTTTGACGAGTTCGTCGTACAACGACTGCTGCGCCGGATCGGTGGACGCCGTGTCTTCCGGGTGCCACTGAACTCCGAGGAGCCACTGACCCGAACCGGTGTGTTCGAGACCTTCGACGAGACCATCGGCCGACGACGCGGTGACCTTCAGACCCTTGGCGATCTCGTCGAGACCTTGATGATGGAATGACGCCACTCGGGCCTTGGTGGCACCCATCGCCGTAGCCAACTTCGAGCCCTTCACGATCGAGACGTCGTGCAGCACGAAGTCCTGACCAGCCGGGAACTTCGAAGGAGCATGTTGTACCGAGGTCTCGCCGATGTGCTGGATGAGCGAACCACCCAACGCGACATTGACGAGTTGAATTCCGCGGCACACGGCCAACGTGGGCATCTTGGCGGCCAGGGCGGCGCGAACGAGCGCCATCTCGAAGTGATCCTGTTCGGGATTCACCCCGTACACGTGCGGCTGGCGCTGCTGGCCGTACAAATGCGGATCGACATCCGCTCCACCCATGAGCACCAGACCGTGGAATCGACCGAGAAGTTCGACGGCATCGTCGTGCCGTAGTTCGCGCGGGCTGAGCGTGACGGGTTCGCCGCCGGCACGGAGAACGGCGTCGAGATACACCCGGCCAGCGAACGAAATGGCACTCCGTGAGACGCGACCGGCGGCGGCCACTCGTCCAGCGATCGCGATGAGTGGCCGAGCCATGCGGTCAGGCTAACGACGCGAGCCGAGCGACCGGCGAAGAGGAGCCGCCAGGTCGCCCCGTCGACCCACCACCACGTCGTCGAGTTCGAGCCACGCAGCCATGTCGGTCAACTCCTCGCGCAAGGCCGCGACCACCGCGGCTTTGTCGACACCCGGCTCACCGAATACGCCGTGCACGAGGAGCGATCCGGCTGCACGATCGGCTTTCAGATCGACGCGCCCCACC
The DNA here is from genome assembly GCA_964513215.1 of uncultured Bifidobacterium sp. Taxonomy (GTDB): domain Bacteria; phylum Actinomycetota; class Acidimicrobiia; order Acidimicrobiales; family Ilumatobacteraceae; genus Casp-actino8. The sequence continues at coordinate 6,037 of CAZELU010000013.1, read as the reverse complement.
AACGTGTCACCGAGAACGAACGGCAGAACGTAGTAACCGAAACGTCGCTTCGGAGCCGGCGTGTAGATCTCGATGCGATAGTGGAAGTCGAAGAGGCGTTCGGCGCGCTTGCGGTTCCACACCACCGGATCGAACATCGACACCAAGGCTCGAGCATCGACCCGACGCGGGCGGCGCGCATCCGCGTGCACGTACGCGACATCGCGCCAGCCGTCCACCGTCACCGGTGAGATTCGTCCGGCTTCGACCAGTTCGGCGATGCGCGGTTTCACGTCTTTGGTGTCGAGACGGAAGTAGTCGGCGATGTCGTACACGGTTCCGACACCGAGAGCGCGCGTCGCCTTGTCGACGAGTTCGCGCTGGGCATCGGCAGCCGACGGCGTGCGCGTGCGCAGGTGTTGGGCCGGAATGATGCGCTCGGGAAGGTCGTACACACGAGCGAAGTCACGCGCGCGACGGGTAGCGGTGAGCTGTCCGCACATGAAGAGGTACTCGAGGGCGATCTTGCCGTCGTCCCAGTCCCACCACGAACCCTTCGGCCCACGACGCTCTTGTAGATCGGCCGCGGTGATGGAACCATCGCGCGCTACTCGTTGAAGCACCTCGTCGACGAACGACGGGCGCCGCTTCAGAAGGCTGCGCGCCGACTGCCACGGTCCGTGCTGGCTTCGCTCCATCTTCCATCGCCACAAACGGTGATCGCGGGTGGGAACGTGGGCCGCTTCGTGAGCCCAGTACTCGAAGAGTTCGCCCTGTGCCGTCGCAGACGGAATCAAATCGCGACGATGGGCTCCCAGACGCGAGAAGACGGGTAGTTCTTGACTGCGAACCAGAACGTTGACCGAATCGATCTGGATGACACCCATGGTGTCGACCGCGGTTCGTAGATGGCGACGATCGACGCGACCAGTCGGCCGCGCACGATCGAGTCTCTGCGCTGCCAGGGCGATGCGTCGCGCCTCGGGAAGCGACAGTGAACGCGTGCGGTCAGTCGGCGACGCTGATCGTGACCGAGTTGATGACGACATCGGTACGCGGACGATCGCCCGGGCCGGTGGGCACGTTCTGCATCGCTTCCACGACGTCGAGTCCCTTCACGACCTTGCCGAACAACGAATAGAGCGGTGGCAGACGTACACCGTCGGAACCGCTGATGAGGAAGAACTGTGATCCGTTCGTGTTGGGACCAGCGTTGGCCATCGCCAAGGAACCGATCTCGTACTGACCGGCCTTGGGCAGTTCGTCTTCGTACTGATAGCCGGGACCTCCACGACCGGTGCCGGTGGGGTCGCCGCCCTGGCACACGAAACCCTTGATGATGCGGTGGAAGATGATGCCGTCGTAGTAATGGTTCAACGCGAGGAACACGAAGCTGTTGACAGTCTTCGGAGCCTTCACCGCGTCGAGAGCGATGACCAGCTCGCCCATCGACGTGCTCATGGTGGCGGTGTATCGCTTGGTCGGATCGATTCCCATGGGCGGGTAGGCCCGGAACTTCTGCTGCTTGGGGGCTGATCCATCGAAGGGCGGGAAGGTCTCTGACATGAGGGACGACGCTACCTCCCACCACTACATTGGGTTCGTGGCCGACAACACCCGACCCGACGAACCGTCGATCGACGACATCGAACGCGATCTCGCCGATGTGGAGGCTGCAATGACCCGGCTCGAATCCGGCACCTACTGGACGTGCGAGGTCACGGGGCAGCCGATCCCCGACGATGCCCTCGACTCCAACCCTCTGATTCGTCGACTCCCGTCCTGACGAGCAAACTGGCGGGGTGAGTACTCGCCAAGTCACCGTGTCGGTCAACGGAGTCGATCTTCAAGTCACCGAGGCCGGCAATCCATCGGATCCGTGTGTGGTTCTGTGCCACGGCTTCCCCGAGTCGGCCCATTCGTGGCGTCACCAGGTGTCGTTCCTCGCTGACGCGGGATACCACGTGATCGCACCCGACCAACGTGGCTACGGGTTCTCGTCCTCACCGAAGCGGGTGGAGGACTACGGAATCCGCCAACTGACTGGCGACATCATGGCTCTGCTCGACCATTACGGACACGAGACCGCCACGCTCGTCGGTCACGACTGGGGCGCGCTCGTGGTGTGGGACGCCGGACGACTCCACCCCCATCGCTGCAACGCGATCGTGGCCGTCAGTGTTCCGCTCACGCCATGGCCTGGTCGTCCGACCGATCTGTTCAAAGCAATGTTCGGCGACCGCTTCTTCTACATGCTCTACTTCCAACCGGTCGGACCAGCCGAGCGCGAACTCGAGGCCGACGTGCGCCGCACGATGCACACGATCATGTGGGGCGCCTCAGGTGAGATGTACAAGGGAATTCCCACTGACATCCCGCCCATGGAAGGAACCGGGTTCCTCGACATGTTCAAGGACGTTCCCGAACGACTTCCGTCCTGGCTCACCGCCGACGACCTCGACACGTACGTGAAGCAGTACACCAACAGCGGCTTCTTCGGACCGGTGTCGTGGTACCGCAACCTCGATGCCAACTACGACATCATGAAAGACATCCCCTTCGACGTGATGAAGATGCCGACCTTCTTCATCGGCGGATCGAAAGACGGGGTGATCGCATCGCGTCTCGACACCATCGACACGACCAACTCGATCACTCCCAACTACAAGGGAAGTGTGATCATTCCCGAAGCCGGGCACTGGACCCAGCAAGAGAAGCCGGACGAATTCAACGCGGCGCTTCTGGGTTTCTTGCGGACCCTCTGAGCGCTCCCGGAATCCACTCCGAAGTCGGAAATCGGGCGGCCCACACCGACTCGGGCTCGACACCGTGTGGCGGCCAATTGGTGTCGCACGTGTACGCATGCCACTCGAACGGGTTGCGGTAGTACGCATAACGATCGATCTCGGTGGAGAGAGGTCGATCATTGCGTGACACGGCTCGACGCACGAGCGACACGACCACTCCCCCGACGAACCACGAGATGTAGGCGATCGGATACAGCGGACCGAACAGACGTTGTTGCCAGACATGAACGTCTTCGTGATCGGTCACGAGCTTGCGACGTCGTTCGGTGAGCACCCCGTCTCGTCCCGCCGCACCATTGATGACCGTGCCGATGGTGACGGCGAATCCGCGGCGCAACACGAACCCGTCGCGATGCACCATGCGGTTCTGGCGCTCGGACAGCGATGGTTCGTAACCGGGCGACACTCCCGTGATCCGCTCGCGCATCCACGTGAAGCCCAGCACGACGAGACCGGCCGCAGTGGTGGGCAGGGCCCAGGTGTGATCGAGCACGAAGGCAGCCCGACCACGACGATTCGACCAGTCGTACACCCGCCGACGGCCGGCAACGACGCCATGCGCGAGGCCGACAGCAGCACCAAGAGTCGTGGAACGCAGAACGCGACCCGCCAGCGCGCCCAGGAGCGCGCCACCCACTGCAGCACCCACGACTTCGTTGCGATCGTTGGGGTCGACGGCTCTCACCACAGGAATCCCTTGTGTCCGAGCGACATGCCGTCCATCAGAGCAGCAATGGCGACGTGGAGGGCGACGCCCCACCAGATACTGCGCGAACGCAGCGCGAGTGTGCCCATGACGATTCCACCCACGATGGATGCCGCGGCTTCCAAGGGCGGCTTCACGAAGTGGATCATGAGATAGGGCACGGTGGCCACCAACACCGCGGTGGATCCGAGAACGTCGGCAATTCCGAGAACCAGAAATCCACGAAAGAAGGTCTCCACCGCCACGAACTGCAGGGCGTAGAACGCCCACCACACCGACAGATCACCCCACACTCCGGACTGACCGGGAACCACGTCGAAGAGTGGATAGCGACTCTGGAATTCGGCGAACCAACTAGCCGCGATGACGAACGGCGCACCGATCGCGAACAAGACGAGATACGTACGGGCATGTTCGGCCGTACCGGAGATTCTCCAACCGAGATCGTGACGATGCCCGCCGGAGAAGCGAACGACGACGAACGGCACGACGAGATAGAAGAAGATCTGCGTGCCGGCCCAGAAGCACATCTGGGTGAGATGACTCCACGAGTCGTCGGCCAGGTTCTGTCCGAAGCGGGCACCCCACAGGCACACGAGTGCCGTAGAAAGAATGATGATCACCCGCCGCTGGCGGGCGTCGACGGTCACCGGTCGCGGAGTTTGGCGAGCAGTCGCAGGATCTCGAGGTACAGCCACACGACGGTGACCAAGAGACCGAAGGCCGCGAACCACTCGACCGAACGCGGATACTTCTCGGCCACACCGCGTTCGATGAAGTCGAAGTCGAGAGCCAGGTTCATGGCGGCCAGGACGGCCACCACCACACTGAATCCGATGCCGAACGCACTGGCCGATGAGATGAACGACGGCTGCGCACCGAACAGCGACAGCAGCAGCGACACTCCGTAGAACACCATGAGACCGAGCGTCGCGCCGATCACGATGCGACGGAACCGGTCGGTGACCTTGATGATGCGCAGGCCGTAGAGCGCCAACATCACGGCGAACACCGCGACAGTGGCACCAGCCGCCTGCACGACGATTCCGTCGTAGTAGGTCTCGTACGCGCGCGAGATGGCACCGACGAAGAAGCCCTGGGCCACGGCGTACACCGGCCCGAGAACACGAGCCCAATTGGGCTTGAACGCGAGGACGATCGCGCACACCAAACCGACGAGAACACCGCCGATCGCCAGTGCGGGGAACTCGGTGACTTCGCCTTGAGGCGCTTCCACCGCGGCCCATCCGAAGCCAGCGCCGGCGAGCAACAGCACGAAGAGCACTGCAGTGGCCGACACCGTGCCACCGAGAGTCATCGCGGTGGTCGTGGGATTCCACGGGCTGACGGGGCCGTCGTCGATCGGACGGCGGGATTCGGGCGCTGGTGCCGCCCAGCCAGAATCGGCCTCAGCGGCCTTCTGCAGACGATTTTCATTTAGCAGGGGATTCGACATTGCTCATCTCCTTGGCTCGGTGCTCAAACGATACCGATCTACATACAACTGCGGGTGGCGGGAGGTTGTTGTTGCACGGTCGGTCGGTAGTGTTCCGCCCATCACCCGGAGGCGGAGTGGCAAACCACTGAACGGTGACGCGTTCTCTATCGAGAACGGTCGAGTGAGCAACATCCTGTGATGAATCGAGGGTGACAGGTGGCCAAGGATCGCGTTGAGCGTGACGAAGAAGATCTCGTTCGTCTGTATCTGTCCGACATCGGTCAGTACACACTTCTGACGAAGGACGACGAAGTCCGTCTCGCCAAGCAGATCGAAGCGGGAAAGACCGCTCAGGCCGCCATGGCGTCAGCCGATCCGAAGAGTCTCACTCCGGCCAAGAAGCGCGAACTGCGCAACCTCGTGCGCGACGGCGAAACCGCCGAACGTCAATTCGTTCAGTCGAACCTCCGCCTCGTGGTGTCGATCGCCAAGAAGTATCAGGCGTCGGGCCTGCCGCTGCTCGACCTCATCCAAGAGGGCAACCTCGGCCTCATGCACGCCGTCGAGAAGTTCGACTGGCGCAAGGGCTTCAAGTTCTCCACCTACGCCACGTGGTGGATCCGCCAGGCCATTACCCGTGGCATCGCCAACACGGGTCGCACCATTCGTCTGCCAGTCCATGCCGGCGACACTCTCGCTCGACTCCAGAAGGCTCGCTCGCGCCTCGAGCTCAAGTTCGGTCGTCAGCCCACGCTGCGCGAATTGGCCGAAGAAGTCGAGATGCCCGAAGACAAGGTCACCGAGGCGTTGCGCTTCGCCGCCGAACCGTTGTCGCTCAGCGAGCCGCTTCGCGAGGACGGCGACGCCGAACTCGGCGACGTGGTCGAGGATCGCTCGGCCGAAAGCCCGTTCGAGATGGCAGCCACTGCGCTGCTTCCCGAAGAGATCCAGCGTCTGCTCGCTCCCCTCGACGAGCGCGAGCGCGAGATCCTGAAGCTGCGCTTCGGGCTCGACCGCGGCGAACCGCGCACTCTCGAAGAAGTCGGCGAGCACTTCAACCTCACACGTGAGCGCATCCGCCAGATCGAGGCCCGCGCCATGAGCAAG
>CAZELU010000012.1:5867-49417 GCA_964513215.1 uncultured Bifidobacterium sp. | reverse complement strand
CCGCTACCGTGTTGGACGAACGCCCGCGCTCGGCGACCAACCACGACAGGTACTCCTCCGCGTCGATCGGAAGTTCGGACCGGGTCATCGCCCCGAGAGACGGCGTTCGGCGAGAAGAAGACCGATCGTCGCCTTCGCGTCCGAGATGCGTCCGTCGACCACCATGTCGACCGCATCGGCGAGCGGAACTCGGAAGACGTCCATGTGCGTCTCCTCCGGGCCGTGCACGGCCCGTCCGACTTCGGTGAGCTCGGTCGCGAGATACACGTGAAGCACTGAGTCGGTCATCCCCACCGACGGAAAGAATCGATGCAGCAATTCGAGCCGACCGGCGTCGAAGCCGATTTCTTCCACCAGTTCGCGCCGAGCCGTGTCGATCGGGTCTTCACCGTCGACGTCGCGCATTCCGGCCGGAATCTCCACGATCGCGTCGTCGAACGCGGCGCGATACTGGCGAAGCAACGACACGGTTCCGTCCTCGTGCAGCGGAACCACCGCAACGGCACCGGGCGAACGCACGATGTCACGCGTGAATTCGTTGCCGTCCGGATCAGTGAATGCTCCGACCACCACTCGCCAGACGTAACCGTCGTAGACCGGCGAGTCTCCGAGGTGGCGGAACGAGGTCACGCGTTCTGTGTTTCGGACCGCGTCTCCACCGGAGTCACTGCCCGACCATGGCGAGCACGGTTCTCGAGAGCGGCGCCGATGAGATCGCGGAACAGCGGATGCGGGCGATCGGGGCGGCTCTTGAACTCGGGGTGGGCCTGAGTACCGACCCAGTACGGGTGGTCGACCAATTCGATGAATTCGACCAGACGCTTGTCGGGCGAGGTGCCGCTGCACAAGAAGCCGGCCGACTCGAACCGCTGGCGATACTGGCTGTTGAACTCGTAACGATGGCGATGGCGCTCGCTCACCACGGGCTCGCCGTAGGCGGTGGCCACCTTCGAACCCGGAGTCAGCACTGCGTAGTACGCACCCAAGCGCATGGTGCCACCCTTGTTGGTGATGTCGCGCTGATCGTTCATGATGTCGATCACGGGGTGGGTGGTGGTTGCATCGAATTCGGTGGAATGCGCGTCGGCCATACCGAGAACGTGGCGCGCGAACTCGATGGTCATCACCTGCATTCCGAGACACAGACCGAGACATGGCACGTGGTTCTCGCGCGCGTAATGCGCGGCGGCGATCTTGCCTTCCACACCGCGGATACCGAATCCGCCTGGGATCACCATGCCGTCGAGATCGGCCAGACGACCGGCGGCCAGCAGCCCCTCGACCTCTTCGGCCTGAATCCAGTCGATCTGCACCTTGGCACCGTGGTGGAATCCCGCGTGCTTGATGCTCTCGACCACCGACAAGTACGCGTCCTGCAACTCGACGTACTTTCCGATGAGTCCGATGCGGACCGGCTTGGTGGCGTTCTCGACCATCGTGACGACGTTCTCCCACGACGAAAGGTCGGCCTCGGCTTCGATGCGCAACACGTCGCACACCACAGCATCGAGTCCTTCGTCGTGAAGGATGAGAGGTAGTTCGTAGATGTTGCGCGCGTCTGCGGCGTTCACGACCGCGCGCTCGTCGACGTCGCACAGGTTCGAAATCTTGCGCTTCAAACTCTGGCTCAACGGCTCTTCGCTTCGACACACGATCACGTCGGGCTGAATGCCGCGGCTACGCAACTCGGTGACCGAGTGCTGCGTTGGTTTGGTCTTCTGCTCCCCCGATGGGCCGATGAACGGCACGAGCGTCACGTGGATGTAGCAGACGTTGTCGCGGCCGGCTTCCTTGCGGTACTGCCGAATCGCCTCGAGGAACGGGAGGATTTCGATGTCGCCAACCGTGCCGCCCACTTCGGTGATGACGACGTCGACGTCTTCGGTGGCCAGGCGGCGAATACGGCGCTTGATCTCGTCGGTGATGTGCGGGATCACCTGCACTGTCTTGCCGAGGTAGTCGCCGCGACGTTCGGCGGCGAGAACGGCTTGATAGATCGAACCTGTGGTGGCGTTCGAGTTGCGCGACAAGTTCTCGTCGATGAACCGCTCGTAGTGACCGAGGTCGAGGTCGGTTTCACCACCGTCGTCGGTGACGAACACTTCGCCGTGTTCGAACGGATTCATGGTGCCCGGATCGACGTTGATGTACGGATCGAGCTTCTGCATCGTGACCTTCAGGCCACGCAGTTTGAGCAAACGGCCGAGCGACGAGGCGGTGAGACCTTTGCCGAGGGAACTCGCAACACCACCGGTCACGAAGATGTGCTTCGGCATGTCGACCTCCCGTTCGGTTGCACCGATAACGGGAGATCACCATACCCGCACCCGACCCGGCCGGACGACACTCCCCGGCGTTCTGATCAGGACGAACGTGACTTCTTGGCCGCGGCGAGGAGTTCTTGGGCGTGGCGGCGGGCGGCCGTGCTGTCGGGCTGGCCCGAGAGCATCCGGGCCACCTCGTCGACCCGCTCGGACCCGTCGACCAGGCGGGCCCGAGCCACGGTGGATTCGACCCCGCGGCGCGACACGAAATCCTTTTCGATCACCACGTGGCGATCGGCCAGTGCCGCGACCTGAGCGAGGTGCGTGACCACCAGAACCTGATGCGAACGGCCGAGACGGGCCAGTGCTTCGGCCACCGCCGCCGCGGCCCGCCCACCGATACCGGCGTCGACTTCGTCGAACACCAGGATGGGCGGCCCGGCCGTGAGCACGAGGCGCAATGCCAACATCACGCGAGCCAGTTCGCCACCGGATGCGATCTTGGCCAGCGGCCCTGGTGGTAGCCCCGGATTGGCGACGAACTCGAAGACCACGTCGTCGCCGGGGTCGTCACCACGCACGTCGACGGCGATGGACGCCTTGGGCAGTGCCAGTTCGGCCAGATGTGAGGTGACCGCCTCGGCCAGTCGTGACGCGGCAGCCCGGCGAGTGGCCGCGACCTTCTTGGCCGCCGAACGTTCGGTCTTCTCGGCTCGCTGACGATCGGTGGCCAGCTCGGCCACCCGCGTCTCGTACGACTCGAGTTCGGCGAGCCGCGCCCGACTCTCGTCGCCGTATGCCATGACGTCGGCCAACGTTTCGCCGTACTTGCGGCGCAGATCGCGGAGCACCTGTCGGCGCTGACGCAACTGTGCCAAGCGTTCGGGATCGTCGAGACACCCCTCGCCCATCGATCGGATGTCGTGCGCGATGTCGGCCAACTCGGCCGACGCACCGCGCAGCCGCGTCACGAGTTCGGCGAACGGCGACCGCGAACCGAGAGCACCGAGCGCCGCCGCCACGCGGTCGATCGCCGCGCCGTCGCCCGTGAGCAGTTCGTGCGCGAGTTCAGCCGCTTCGCGATGGGCCGACGCGTCGGCGAGAACGTCTTCTTCGCGCTCGCATTCGCTGTCCTCATCGGGAGACACGATGGCGACGCCGTCGATCTCTTGCACCTGGAAACGCAGCAGGTCGATCTCGCGCGCGCGGGCCCGTTGATCTCCGCCGAGCGAGGCCATGGCGGCGTCGATCTCGGTCAGGCGAGCGCGGGCCTCACGTAATGGTGCGAGGTCGGTGCCGGCGAACGTGTCGAGGGCCGCGCGTTGCACCGCGGTGGTGAGCAGACCCTGGTGCGCGTGTTGTCCGTGGATGTCGACCAGTTGGGATCCGATCTCGGCCAACTGCGCCACGGTTGCCAAACGTCCGTTCACGTAGGCCCGACTGCGACCATCGGTGGGAATCACACGCGCCAGCACCCACTCGTCGTCGCCCACGACGAAACGACCCTCCACGCGCGCTTCGTTGGCGCCCGGCCGCACACAGCCCGTGTCGGCTCGGCCACCCACCAGCAACTCGAGCGCCTCGACGATCATCGTCTTGCCGGCACCGGTTTCGCCGGTGACGACCACCAAGCCGGCACCGATCACCAGATCGAGGCGATCGATCACACCGAGGTCTTCGATGTGCAGTTCGGCCAACACGGTCAGCGATCGGCCAGGCCGAATTTGGTCTTCAGGATCTGGTGGAAGCGACGAGCATGCAGACGCACGAACACCGCTGGTTGCTTCGATTCGCGGCAGACGATCCGGTCTCCCGGGCGGAGTTCGCCGAGGAACTCGCCGTCGACGGCCAAGCCCACGGGGCGCGTGCCGGTCACGGTGACCACAACGGCCTCCTCGGGCCCGAGAACGAGAGATCGATCGAACAACATGTGCGGCGACAATGGTGTGACGAGGACGGCCCGCAAGAGCGGAGACACGATCGGGCCGCGCGCCGACAGCGAGTAGGCCGTCGATCCGGTGGGCGTGGCCACGATGAGCCCATCGGCTTGATACGTGGTGAACGGAGCACCGTCGATATCGACGGCCAGGCGCACGGTGTGACCGGCCGTGAGTTTCTCGAGCGACGCCTCGTTGAGGGCCCGGTGCCGCTCGACCGCCCCGCCACGATGAACTTCGACGTCGATCACGGTGCGCGACTCGAGTGAATGACGTCCGGCCATCACGTCGTCGAGGGCGGCGATGATGGCCGGCGGTTCGACCTCGGAGAGATACCCGAGCAGACCCACGTTGACACCGAGAACCGGAACGTCGCGGCCGGCGATCAACTTGACCGTGCGCAACATCGTTCCGTCGCCGCCAATGCTCAAGGCCAGCGTCACCGACCCGATGTCGGAAAGATCCTCCACCTGAGAGGCCGACAACCCGAGATGCGTACGGTCGTCAGCGGTGGCGACCACGCGGTGCCCGCGCTCGGCCAACCACTCGACGGCCCGGCGCGCAACACCGTCAGCTTCGTCGCGATCGGCGTGGCCGACCACGAGCACGGTGTGCGTGGTGCCGCTCATGGCGACAGTCTCGCACGAACCTTTGCGTGCAGGAGGAACTCTTTGTTGCCTTCGCCACCCGTGATGGGCGACTCGACCAAGCCGCACACCTCGGCACCGGCATCGTGGAACGCTTCACTCACCGCGTCGCAGGCCTGACGATGCAAGTCGGGGTCGGTGACGACGCCGTGGCCTCGACTCGCCTCACGCCTCCCCACCTCGAATTGCGGCTTCACGAGTACCACGACGTCGGCTCCATCGCGAGCCATGCCCACCAGTGCGCGGGCCACGACGGTGAGCGAGATGAACGACAAGTCGGCCACCACCAGATCGACTCGTCCTCCGTACTGATCGGGTTCGATCTCGCGGACATTGACGCGCTCGACGACCTCGACCCTTTCGTCATGACGAATCTTCGGATGGAGTTGTCCGTGCCCCACGTCGAGGGCGATCACCCGCCGCGCGCCACGCTGCAGCAGACAGTCGGTGAATCCTCCGGTGGACGCACCGGCATCGAGTACCACGCGGTCATTCACGTCGATCGCGAACGAGTTCAAAGCGTGGTCGAGCTTCTCGCCACCGCGACTCACGAAGCGAGCCGGCGGACCACTCACGACGACGGCATCACCGGGGTCGACCAGCCGCGACGACTTGTCGGCGACTGCACCGTTGACCAGAACACGATGCTCGTCGATGAGTGTCGATGCTTCCGTACGGCTCGACACCAGTCCGCGTCGCACCAATTCGGTGTCGAGTCGCTGACGACGCGTCACGACGACTCGATCAACCAGCGAGCCACCGCGGCCAGGTCAGCCACGTCGACGTGCACCTCGACCCCGTCGGCATCGAAATCGGCGCTGGACACACCGACGGGCGTGACACCCGAGCGCACCAACGCGTAACGGCACCCGAGCGTGCGCGCGAACAGGCCATCGGTGGATGGCCGGTCACCCACCATCACCGCGTCAGCCGGCAAGCCTCCGAGGAGGTCACGGACGACCGTCGCCATCGCGGTGTACGGCTTACCCGCTATGACCGGATCGACACCCGCTGCGGTGGCAATGGCAGCGACGATGGAACCGCCACCCGGAATCGGACCATCCGGCGTCGGATAGGTCGCATCGTCGTTGGTCGCGATGAGACGCGCACCGCGGCGCACCGCTCCGGCCGCGCGGCGCATGATCTCGTAATCGAAGTGGCGATGGAAGCCCACCATGACGGCGTCGATCGGCGACGAATCGGCTGCGTCGTGCGGAACGGAGATCGCTCCCCGCGCACCAATGGCCTCCTCGACACCGGGTCCACCGCACACCAGGACTCGCTCCCCGGCTTCGACGAGTCGTGCCCCGGCCAACGCCGAGGTGACCACGTCGCCAACGGCTGGTACACCCACGGCTGACAACGCGCGCTCCTGCTCGGCCACCGTGGCCGACGAATTGTTGGTGACGAACAGAACCCGGTGACCCCGTGCCCGTAGCTCGGCGATGGCCTCGGCCGAACCCGTGATGGGCCGGTGCGCGAGCCAGACCACGCCATCGAGATCACACAGAACCGGAACCGGGCTCACGGGTAGTGATCCTGCCACCTCCGTGCCAGCCTGTACGGGTGCCCCGTTTCGAACCGTTCCGCGCCCTTCGCTACGACCACTCGTCACCGAGCGACTTCCAGGCCGTGATGGCTCCGCCCTACGACGTGCTCTCCGACGCCGACCGGGCCGAATTGGCCGGCCGTCATCCACACAACATCGTGCACGTCGACGTGCCGATGGAAGCCGACGGCCCGGGACGTTACGACGCCGCCGCCCGCATCCTGAACGACTGGATCGATCGCGGTGTCGTGCGACTCGACCCCAACCCGTCGTTCACCATCTACCGCATGGACTTCACCGACGAGTCGGGGCGGAAGCGGCGAACCTCGGGCGTGATCGGTGCCCTCGAAGTGGTCGACGAAGGGGCCGGCGGGGTGCTCCCCCACGAGCGCACCACACCGAAGGCCAAGACCGATCGCCTCGACCTCACACGCGCGACGCGCACCAACTTGTCTCCGGTGTGGGGACTCTCGCTCACCCCCGGACTCACGGCTCTCCTCGACGAACCGGGCGAGCCCATGGGGTCGGTCGAGTTCGACGGAGTGGTTCACACGTTCGAACGAGTGAGCGATCCGAGTCGGGTGGCTGCCATCGCGCGAGCCGTCGGTTCGCACGACGTGGTGATCGCCGACGGACACCACCGTTACGCCATCAGCCGAACCTTCCGCGACGAGGAACGCGCCGCCGGTCGCACGGTCGACACCACCATGACCTACGTGGGCGAACTGATCGCCGATCAGTTGAGCGTCGACGCGATTCATCGTCTTTACTCCGGCATTTCGTTCGCCGATCTTCGGACCGGTCTGGCGTCGTCGTTCGACATCGAGCCCATCGGAGAGGTGACTCCAGCCGTGACCTCCACCATGCGCGAACGCGGCGCTCTCGTGCTGGTGGCACCCGATGGCACCGGCGAACTCCTCGTTCCGAAACCCGATGTCTTCGCCGATGTGCGCGACCTCGACGGCGCACGCCTCGAGCACGCTCTGGCGAACGTCGCGCATGAGGTGACGTACCAGCACGGCGTCACCAACGTGGTCGACATCGTCGCCGCTCGCGGTTCGATCACGGCCGGAGTTCTCATCCGGCCGGTGTCGGTCGCCGAGATCAGGCGCACCGCCGACGAGGGATTGTTGATGCCGCCGAAATCGACGTTCTTCACACCGAAGTTGCGAACCGGTCCGGTGCTCCGACCGGTGGACGCGAACTGATCGACCTCAGGTGAGTGACGCGGCGTAGATGCTGGCAATAGCCGCGTCGAGCGCAGCATCGAACTCGGCGTCGGACTGCTTCGCCGACAATCCCTCGGTGAGCGCGCGCGAGAAACTGGCGATCACACCGTGGTTGTGGCTCAACTTGGTGTTGGCGTCGTCGCGCGAGTACCCGCCCGACAGAGCGACGACCCGCAGCACGCTCGGGTGCTTCACGAGATCGAGGTAGTAATCGTCGGTGTCCGGCAACGTGAGTTTGAGCATCACCGGCTGATCGGCCGGCTGTCGATTCAACTCGGCCAACAGTTCGTCGCGCAGGATCTTCTCGGCTTCGGCCTTGTTCGGACTGTGGATGTCGACTTCGGGCTCGATGATCGGCACCAAGCCGTGCCCGAGGATCTGACGCCCCACGGCGAACTGCTGGGCGACCACGGCCTTGATTCCGACCGGGTCGGCCAACTTGATGACCGAACGCATCTTGGTCCCGAAGATTCCCTTGGCGACCGCCCGAGTGAGCAGCGCGTCGAGGTCGGGCATGGGCTTCATGATCTGCGCACCGTTGGCCTCGTCGGCCAGACCCTTGTCGACCTTGAGGAACGGCACGACCTTCTTCACGTTCCAGAGGTAGTCGGCGCTCCCACGACCTTCGATGTCGCGATCCATGGTGCCTTCGAAGAGGATCGCACCGAGGACCCGATCACCGTTGAACACTCGACTGGTGATCATGCGCGAGCGCATGCCGTGGATGAGATCGAACATCTGCGCGTCACCCGAATACTCGCTCTCGGCGATGCCGTAGAGCTTGAGTGCCTTGGGGGTGCTGCCGCCGCTCTGGTCGAGCGCGGCGATGAATCCTTTGGCGCTGCGCAGGCGTTCGAGTTGCTCGGCGTTCATTCCGTCACCTTTCGATCGAGACGGGCCGAGCGTAGTTCTCACACCACGAGCGTTCCGAGAACCCGACGTACTTCGCCGATGTGGCGTTCGACTCGGCTGCGCTGGCCAGCCGGAACGACCTCGTGGGCCACCACTTCGGTGCGACTTCCCGGGCCGTTGGCCCCGCGAAAGAAACGACGGCGGACCTCACCGATCACCACGACGGGCGAGCCAGCCTTGAGCTTCTCGAGTTCGGCCACGCGCCGCGGATCGACCACAGTGACCGGTGCCGACCGGCGCGAACCCGCATCGGAATCGGTGGTGACTTCGAGGGTGACAGCGGTACTGCCGGACGCGAGTTCGCGCCACACCGGATCGCTGCTGAGAGAGCCGTTGAGAACGACGATGTTGTTCACGAGTGCCGTGAAAGACGTTGCCATGCCCCAGAGTGGGACGACGGTGTCAGAGCGAGGCGAGACGATCGGCGACGTCGGCGTAGTCGCGGTCGTGCACCGCGACACGTCGGAACATCTCTCGCGCCTTGGGCACGTTGCCCGCTCGGTCGTACAGATCGGCGAGCACATACCACTGCTTCAAGTGGAACGGGCGAACGCGACGCGGAATGGTCGCGGTCTTCTCCATCATGTCGATGGCCGCGCGCAGGTCGCCTCGCTCGGCCAGTGAGCCAGCGGCGACGATGCGCCCCTCGGCCATGACGTCATGGGCCGGCGACACCTCGCGGATCTCCTGCCAGATCTCGTCGACCTTCGCCCAACGGCGAAGTGCTCGGTAGCAGTCGGCCAGAACCGGAAGATCCTCCACCCGACCACGCAGTGAGCGCGCGAGCTCGAGAGCGGCAGCCGCTTCGCGCCACTTGCCCAGGCGGTAACTGGAGAGTCCCAGCACTTCGTGCACCGCGGCGACGTGTCCCATTTCCTTCACCAGCGAGCGCGCGATGCGGCGCGCATCGGTGAAGCGTTCGGCTTCGAGAGCCACCTGCGCCTGCAAAAGACGCTCGCTCAGTCGAGCGGCACGACGAGGTTCGAGCGTTTCTTCGACGGTCGCCTTGACCGTGGGGTCGAGTTCGCCAGCAGGTTCACGGCGGGTCTTGGATCGCGTGGCGCGCTCGGTGGCCTCCACCGCCGCTTCGCGCACGGCCGGCCCCTCGTCGATCCACTGCTCGGGTTCGCGTTCGACTCGGGTGGGTTCGAGATCCTTGCGTGCCGTACCCGCGCCACGGGCGCGCACGGCGCGACGGCGACGTTCGGCCTCGTTACGCGGCTCGCGCTCTTCGCTCTCGACACGACGGGGTGCGACACGGCGATCACCTGATCGCGACGTGGGTCGGCCACTGCCTCGACCATCTGGGCGACCGCCACGCCGATCGTCGGAACGTCCACCAGGGCGTCCGCCAGGACGACCTCCCGGACGACCACCGGGGCGGCTACCGGAGCGATCGTCGTCATCACGCCGACGCGGACGCGGCGCAGAACCATCAGCAGAACGACGCGGACGACGATCAGCATCGTCATCACGCCGACGCGGACGGCGATCGTCATCGTCCCGTCGTGCGCGTGGAGCAGCGCCGTCGGAACGGCGAGCTCCGCCGGACGGGCGGCCTGACGGACGGCCACCCGAGCCGCCCGACGGGCGACCAGACGGTCGGCCACCACCACTCGGGCGACCACCACGGGAACGAGGAGACGAATTCATGAGCCTTCCGAGCCTACGGCGCAGATCAGGTGATGAGGCCGAACTCGCGAACGATCAGATCGGTTGCGTCGATGTCCTGGGCCACCGCACCAACCGCCGACGTCGCATCGGACGGGAAAGGTGCACCCGGATGTGTGTGCCCCGCACCATCACTCAAGTACAGAACGACCTTCGTGCCGTCGACGCAGTCGATCCACTCGTGTCGCTCGGTCTCTGGCCCCATCGATGTGATCGTGGCCTCGGACGAACATCCATCACGTCGTGCCCATGACTCGACGATTCCGATCAAGTCCCCACGAAAGAACTTGCGTTCGTCGACGAATTCTTCGGTGTCCCATCCTGCGAGACCCTCGATCGGCACGTACCGATCGAGGGTGCCGTGAAAAGCAACCAGCGACACCGGCGGCGACTCTTCGCAACCGCGCACGAGATTCACGCCCGCGACCGGCGCGACGCCGGCGAAGAGCGAACTCTCGCAGCCGAGATACGCGCTCATGGCCGCGCCCGACGAAATACCCGTGGCGAAGATCCGCTCGGGGTCGATGCATGCGGCATCCACGATCGAAACGATCGCGTCTTCGATGAACCCGATGTCGTCTCCTGGAATCGCCCCCGGCACTGCCCACGCCGTCATCGCACCCAGAGCCAGGGGCGTCATCGTGACCCAGGCTCCGGTCTCGATCCCGCGGGCTCCGAAACGCGAGATGGCTTCTTGGATCCCCGGAGTTCCGGTGGTGCCGTGCAGATCGACCACCAAGGGCATACGGACGCCATCGATGGTCTCGGGTCGGTGCACGACGAAATCACGACGACCTTCCGCCCGCTCGAGCGCGTGATCGGTGATGCCCGCCGCGATCGACGGCGTGCACGGTCCGGGTGCGGCGACGAGTTCGGGCGATTCGAGAACTGGCGACTCGGTGGTCGACGGTGAATCAGTCGCCGGTGGAGTGGGCGCCGATGGAGTGGACGATCGAGCCGCCGACGACGCAGATACGGCCACCGTGCTCAGTGCGTCGTCACCCGACGAGCAAGCCGCCAACATCAGAGCGGCGATGGCCACGGGCCACGTTCGCATCAGTACTCGCGTAACAGCGTGCCGAATCCGTGCAGCCGATCGTCGACACCGTTGTCGCGTAACGCCATCCACCACGTGGCAGCGTTGATGGCGATCACGGGCTTGTCGACGATGCGCTCCATCTCGTCGGCGAGCCGGATCATGCTCAGATTCGTTCCCACCTGCACGAGCGCATCGACGTCGGGGCCGTTGACTTTGTGCAGCGCGGCTCGCAGTTCGGCCTCCGGAACATGGGCGATGGCCACGGCGGTCGGACACTTCAAACCCTCGATGGCTGCCACCTCGAATCCGAGTTCGCTGAAGAACTTGACGACGTTGGTGTCGCCGATCGGCTGATACGGCGTCACGACGCCGATCTTCTTCACCCCGAACAGCTTCAGCGCCCGCTCACAAGCCTCTGCTCCCGTGGCCACCGACAGCCCACCGGAGCGTTCGTTGATCTGCTTGATGAACTTGCGGTTGCCCTCCACTCCGTCCCAGAACGTCTCGGCCGACATTCCCATCACCATGTAGTCGGGTTCGGCCGTCATGATGCGGTCGACGGTGTAGCCGATCTCCTCGCGGATCTGCAGGAGGAGATTCTGGAACGCCTCGTCCGAATCGAGGACCTGATTACGGATGTGGATGCGTCCGGTATGAGCCGTGATACCGGGGACCGACATCGCGTGGAACTCGGGCTCGACGATGGTGTTGGTACTCGGGATGATCACACCGAACTTGCGACGCCACCCCAACTGATCGCATCCACCGTGATGCGCGTTGGTCACGTTCACGAATCCCATCGTTACCCCTCTCGCTCTGTCACTTCGTCACGTCAGCCGAGACTGTTCTCGACTCCGACCACTTGATTGCCGCCGAAGAATCGAATGGTCTCGGCGGTTCCCTCGTCGTGCAGCCCCGAGACCCCGAACGCCGGACGAGGGGCCATGAGATGCAGTGAGATCGGACTCACCCCGTTCACCTTGACTCCCCCGGCCCGCACGCGCCGCGCCACCGCCATTGCAGCGTCTTCGTCGGCCCCCACCACGTACGCCTCGAGGCCGTAGTCGGTGCCGTTGGCCAAGGCCACCGCTTCGTCCAAATGTCGATAACCGTGCACAGCGGCCACCGGTCCGAAGATCTCGTCGACCGTCCGACTCGGATCGACTCCGTCCACGAGCGTGGGTGCGAACCAGTTACCCGAGCGATCGGGCAATGGCGTGGTGCGCACGATTCGACCATCGCTGAACTCATCGACGCGCCGTTGCAGATGTGCGCGGTGCGCCGAGTGAACGATCGGACCCATCTGCGTGGACGGGTCGATCGGATCGCCCACCACGACCGACGACAAGGCCCCCGCGACCGCGTCCACGATCTCGGCTCGACGCCGCTCGGGCACGAGCAGACGTCCGAGAGCACGGCACCACTGACCATTGAGTGTGACGAGCAAGCCGAGCGCACCGGCCACCGCGTGCTCGATGGGTGCGTCGTCGAGAATCAACAAGGGTGCGTGTCCGCCGAGTTCGAGTTGGGCCGGCTTCAGATCCTCGGCACAGGCATGGGCCACCGCCCGACCGCCCACGATGCCACCGGTGAACGACACCGCGCGTACGCGCCGGTCGGTCATCAACGCAGTCGCGGTGTTCGGTCCACCGTGGAGCAACTGAACGGTTCCCGGCGGGAACAGATCGGCGATCGTTCGAACCATCACCATCGTTCCGTGCGGAGCACGCTCGGGTGGCTTCACGATCACCGGACAACCAGCAGCCAGTGCCGACGCCATCTTGTGCGCTGCCATGGGTGCGGGCGCGTTCCAGGGGCACAGCAACAGAGCCGGCCCCCACGGAAGACGACGCACCTCGACGGCGCGACCCGTCGGTCCGTCGAAACGTGCGTCCAGGATTCCCGACCGCAATTGATCGGCGGCCAGTCGGAACGCCCCGTGCACGATGAACCCGAGCATGCTCGTGGTTCCGATCACGGCACCGGTGGTCGTCGATTCGAGTGCGGCGATGTCGGGCACCACCGCGGCCAGCCGATCGGCGGCGGCTTCCAGAACGGCAGCTCGTTCGTCGTCGGTTCGACCCGACCAGGCGCCGGTGGCGTGCACGTTCCACGCCGCCACCAGAGCACTCTCGATGGACGCCGCTGACGCCTCGCGTTGCACTTGTTCGGCTCGACCATCACTCGAGTGCTCGATCCACTCGTTGCGTTCGGACCCCGCCGCGATCCAGGAACCAGCGACCAGGTCGGTCTGTTCGGGAAGCACGACGCGAGTCATGATGACTTTCCTTTCGCCGCGTAGATGTCGACCTCGGAGCGCAGATCGTGCACAGGCCCATCGCCGCCGCGCGGATCGAGGACATGGCGTTGCGATGTGTCGGCCGAGATGCGATGACCCCTCACCATCAAGAACCGGCGCAGTGCGCCATCACGCCACAGCACGGTGTGCCGCCAACGCCGATCGCCGTCGATTCGGATGAAGTCGGGTTCGGCGTAGCGCTGGATCGCTTCGGCCGCCACGGTGTCGGCCACGAACCACAGCGCGCCGGGTCCTTGTGACACGCCCACGATGCGTGGGGCACCCGGACCGAGGGGCACGAACTCGAGCACGTCATCTTTCACCACTGCCTCGAAGGTGCGAACGGCTTGTTCGCGTCCCGACAGAACAACGGTGGTCTGCGCGAAACGGCTGCCGTCGAAGTCGATGTACACCAACACCTCGTACGGAAACGCACCCGGAACTCCGCCGTGCGGATCGTGACTGATCGCCGCCCCGTTCTCGTCGACAGCCGACAGTTCTTCACGCCACACACCACGCAGCGAGTGCAGGTTGTCGATCAGCGTCGACACGTCAGCCCTTGGCCCCGAACTGAGTCGATTCGGCTCCGCTCACGAGGAGCGATGCCGCTTCGAGGCGGCCCTTCTCGGCCGGAAAGGCCTGGACGAGACCCATCGACAAATCGCGCAGGCCGCGCGCAACCACACCACTGTTGCCGGTGTTCGACGTGCCGCAGGCCTTCATCGCGCACACGCCGACTGCGAACGCCGCGTCGGCCACGGTCCCCTTGGCCAGACGCCACTGGCGAACGACATCGGGTTTGGGCAGAAGCGGTGGCTCACTGGTCTCGAGGTCGACTTGTCGACGCAACCACAAGGTGGCCGTGTCGAGATGCATGCGCATCTCACCGATCAACTGCTGCTGGAACGGCGCACTGCCGATAGGTGCGCCCGAGTCGGAGAACGTCGTTGTGGTGAGATGCTTCAACGCCCAGTCGTACACCGAACATGCCGCACCCAGATACACCGCCGTGCCCGCCACCTGACTTCCGACGAAACTGCCCCGGCTCATCTGCATCATCCGCACGAACGCACCCGGAATGGCCAGTGCATCGACGGCTGGCACGAACACGTCGTTCAACACGATGCCGTGAGTTGCGGTGGCTCGCATACCGATGGCGTCCCACTTGGTTCGTTCGCTCACTCCGGGTGCTTTCGGATCGACGATGAACACCGCGAGAGATTCAGCCGTCGCGCCTCCGCCGAGCGACGCCGTCACGAGATAGCGGCCAGCCACACCGGTGGCGCAACCGAACGACTTCACCCCGTTGAGCACCCATCCCGTCTCGCCACCGCGCGTGGTCGGTTCCGCCGTGGTGGAGATCAAGATGTTGGCACTCGACGATTTCACCGACTCCGATGCGAAGTTGGCCAGCCACACTCGGTCCCGGCCCATCAGTTCGAGTACTCGTTCGGCGAAGGACGCGACCGTATCGCGCTCGTCGGCGGCGAAGAGTCCAGCGTCGAGGGCTTCGAGGGCGAGCAATCCTCGAGATGCCGAACTGCAGTGAAAGAAATATGACAACGCGGTCGAGGGACACGCGGTTCCCATGGCGAAGGTCGCGCCCACGAGATCACGCAACCCGCCGCCGAGTCCGCCGAACTTCTCCGGCACCACCAAGCCCATGAGTCCGGCTTCGGCCAGAGTCGACACATGAGCCATCGGGAATTCGGCACGTCGGTCGGCTTCCTCCGCGGCGGCCGCCAGTGCCGGCAGAACCGAGTCGACACGATGAGCTCGCGCGTCTTCGGCCGGGGCCAGTATGTCGAACAGACGACTTGCCACGCTCATGACGCTCCTCCTAGGTGAGCGAGCGCGTCATCCATCGTCACGACATCGGCGTACTTCGCCTGCAGATCGAACAAGTTGGAATCGTGCGGCCGCGGATCGCGATCGGCGCACGCATCAGCCACCACGATCGGAACGAATCCGTGCTGCAAGGCGTCGAGGGCCGACGCGCGCACGCATCCGCTGGTCGACACACCGGCGATCACGACCGTGTCGACTCCCAACGCATTCAGCGTGGCGGCGAGCGACGTACCGAAGAAGGCCGATGCGTACTGTTTGGTGACGATCACGTCTCCGCTCATCGGACGCACGAGATCGGTGAACTCGGCCAAGGGGTTACCGACCTCGAAGCACCGCAGGGCCGGAACCTTGCGGAAGAAGTGCCCACCGTCGACTCCCCCGGCGGCGTACTCGACGCGCGTGAACACCACCGGTCGTCGATGGCGACGAGCGACGGCCGCGAGACGATCGGCGTTGCGGTAGGCGTCGGCCGCGGCGGCCGCGTACAGCGGCGCCTGGTCGTCGACGTAAGCGCGGCACATGTCGACCACGAGAAGCGCGGGTCGTGAACCCCAACCGAGTCGAGTCCCGAAACCGGCCTGCAAGTAATCAGCCTGCAAATCGCTCATGACGACATCCTCACAAGTGGCTCCTCACGGCGTCGAGCATGGCCGTTCGGCGCACGCGCTCACGATGACGTTCGGGATCGGCCGCCGCCGCGGCCAGATCGGCGTGCATGGCGGCGCGCTTGACCGGATCGGGTTCACGCAACACCAGCCAGTTGGCGTGACTGTCGGCTTGCACGTACTGCACCGCGACTTCGCGCCGCAGTCGGTCGAATTCGTCGAGCCCGGTCTCGGGTCCTCCTCGCCACACCTCGGCCAGCCGACGGCCGGCCGACAGAGCGTCTTGGACACCCGAGTTCATTCCCATGCCCCCGAGCGGCGAGTTCTGATGAGCGGCATCACCGATGATGAGGAGCCGACCGCACCGCATGGCATCCACCACCGCTCGCTTCACCGTGTACAC
This sequence comes from uncultured Bifidobacterium sp., assembly GCA_964513215.1. Lineage (GTDB taxonomy): Bacteria > Actinomycetota > Acidimicrobiia > Acidimicrobiales > Ilumatobacteraceae > Casp-actino8. Next base: position 33,014 of record CAZELU010000012.1, on the reverse strand, counting down.
CGAGGTGGCCAGAATCGTCCACGAGCGATCGTCACCGGTGATTCCGCGCATGCATTCGGCCACGAGCTCGTCTGACGCCTCCCCCTCGGGATGGGGATGATCGGCCGCCAACGGGAACAGGATTCGCCAATGATCAGGCGTCCGCAACAACACGAGCCACTGTTCGGGGTCGGCCACGTAGTTGACGTTCTCGATGTCGGGGAAGATCGCGGCCAGATCGTCGGCGATCGAGACCACCAAGAATTTCTCGGGGTACACGTCTTCGTGCAGCGGCACGCCAGCCGTACGGCGAACCGCCGAATGAGCCCCGTCAGCTGCGATGAGCCACGGGCACTCGATGTCGACGATGCCCTCGGAAGTGCCGACCACGACGGTGACCGCCGTTTCACGGAGCGCACGCACGCCGTGCACCCGATGATCCATCCGGATCTCGCAATCCCAGTCACCACGTCGGTGTCCTTCGCGAATGTGATCGGCGACGATCGCCGCCACCTTGTTCTGCTCGAGTTGAATGCGATACGGAAACGAAGTCTCGGCGTCGAGGTGCGAGAGATCGAACGTGGCTACCGGACCGTTCCGCCGATCGCGGAATTGCGTGCGAGGGGCTTTCAGCCCGCGCGCGAGGATGGGCTCGATCACACCGAGTGACGCCAAGATCTCGAGCGTGGGTGGATGAAGCGTGGAAGCACGCGATTCGACCGCCAATTCGGCGCCCTTCTCCAACACCGTGACCGGAACACCTTCGCGAGCGAGAGCGAGGGCGGCGACCAGACCACTCGGTCCGCCACCGGCGACGACCACGCGCTCGAGCCGTTCCGTGCGCACCGGCGACAGATCGTCGAGCGACCCGTCGTACCGTCGCAACGGATCCATCAGAACTCTTCCAGCAACCGGCCGAAACCGCTGAAGCGATCATCGATGTCGTTGGCCCGCAGGGCGTGCCACAACGTGGCCATGTTGATGGCCACGACGGGTTTGCCGAGTTCACGCTCGAGAGCCGCGGCCTGATGAACGAACGACAGATTGGTTCCGACCTGCACGATCGCGTCGACTTCTGGTGAGTCGATCTCGGCCACGGTGTCGGCGATCTGCGCCGCGCCGACTTCGGCGATGGCGGTGGCAGTCACACACCGCAGGCCCGTGATGGCACGCACGTCGAAGCCGGCTTCGCGGAAGAACGATCCGACCTGCTCGTCGGCGATGGGCTGGTACGGACTGAACACGGCGATGCGTTTGGCTCCGAACTTCTCGAGCGCGGCCCGACACGAGGCCGCTCCGGTACTCACCCGCAATCCACCGGTCTGATCGGAGATTCGCTTCTCGAACGCCGTGTTGCCGGCCAGACCACCCCAGAAGGTTTCGGCCGACATCCCCATCAACATGTAGGACGGCTTGCACGTGATGACGTCGCGCACGGCCGTGGTGATCGAGGCGCGGATCTGCAGGATCAACTCGGAGAACTTCTCGTTCGAGTCGATACCGGGATTCTCGATGTACATGCGCCCGTAGTGAAACGACACTCCCTCGGGGCGCACCCACGTGAGGTCTTGCTCGACCGTGGTGTTGGTGCTCGGGATGATCACTCCGAAACGCGCCCGCGGGCCCACCACGTACGGCTCGTACCCCGTCTGCGGATCGGCCATCAGATCACCTCACGCCCACGCAGATCGTCGAGCGTCTCGTCGTCGTAGGCAAGCACCTCGCGCAGCACTTCCTCGGTGTGTTGGCCGAGTTCGGGTCCGACCCAGCGCACGCGACCGGGTGTATCGCTCAGCTTCGGCACGACGTTCTGCATCGGAAACTCACCCAGCTTCGGATGCATGAGCGTCACGATCGCTTCGCGGGCCTTGAAGTGCGCGTCGGCCAACATGTCGGGTGCGGTGTAGATACGACCGTTGGGCACCGCATGTTCGTTGAGTACCGCTTCCAGGTCTTCGGCCGTGAGCGTCTTGCTCCACTCGGCGATGAGGCGATCGAGTTCGATCTGGTTGCGCCCGCGGGCCCCGTGGGTGGCGAAACGTTCGTCCTCACCCCACTCGGGTCGTCCCATCGCCACGGCCAGACGACGCCACACCGTGTCCTGGTTGCCCGAAATGAGGTGTTCCTTGCCGTCCTTGGTCGGATACGCGTTGGCCGGAGCCACGTTGGGGATCATCGACCCGGTGCGCGGTCGGACGTAGTCGGCGATCACGTACTCGGGAATCAGCGACTCCATGATGCCGAGCACTGCTTCGTACAGCGCCGAGTCGACCACTTGTCCGCGGCCGGTGCGCTCGCGCACGTGCAGTGCCACCAGCGTTCCTACACACGCGAACGTCGCGGCCATGGTGTCGCCGAGCGAGATACCGGCACGGGCCGGCGGACGATCGGGTTCACCGATCACCGCCCGAATACCGCCCATCGCCTCACCAATCGCGCCATAGCCCGGACGATCGGAGTACGGCCCGGTCTGGCCGTAACCCGACACGCGCACCACGATGAGACGCGGGTTGTCCCGTCGCAACGTCTCGGGATCGAGACCCCACTTCTCGATGGTGCCGGGGCGGAAGTTCTCGATGAGGACATCGGCCTTGCTGATGAGTTCGCGCGCGATGCGCTGGCCGTCGGCCGTGCGCAGATCGAGCGTGACCGACCTCTTGCCGCGGGCCACCACGGGCCACCACAACGAGTAGCCCTCGGCTTTTTCGCGACCCCACTCGCGCATGGGGTCGCCCACTTTCGGAGGCTCGATCTTGATGACGTCAGCGCCGAAGTCGGCGAGCAGTTGACCGCAGAACGGCCCGGCCAACAATTGGCCCATCTCGACTACGCGGATGTCGTCCAAGGCCGCCATCTGCCAGCATCCCCTCCCCAATCGCTGTTTCGCTCAGCGGAACAGCGTTACCATTGGAATCGTAGCCCACCGGCACCGCCACCGGGCAAGAATCGACACCCGTGAACACGCCCGTCACCCGCGATTTCGACATCTCATTGGTCGATGTCGCCGCTCGTGACGGCCTGCAGTCCGAAGACGTCATCGTCTCCACGGCTCACAAAGTCGAACTGGTGCAACGCTTGGTCGCGGCCGGTGTTCGACGGGCCGAGGTGGTGTCGTTCGTCAACCCGAAACGGGTTCCCCAGATGGCCGATGGCCTCGACGTGATGGCCGCCCTCAACTCTCCCGGGACACTGCCCGACCGCACTGCGGTGTCACTCGCCGGATTGGTCCTGAATGCGCGCGGTCTCGACGGCGCCATCGAATCTGGTGTCGACGAGATCAACGTGGTCGTCGTCAGCACCGACACCTACGCGACTCGCAACCAAGGACGCACCACCGCCGAACTCGTGGACGTGTGGCATCAAGTCGGTGAGCGCGCTCGCGCACACGGTCTGCGCACGACCGTCACCCTCGCCGCGGCGTTCGGATGTCCGTTCGAAGGCGAATTGCCCGACGGACGCGTGCGCGACGTCGCCCGGGCGATCCTCCAGGTTCGACCCGACGAGTTCGCCCTGGCTGATTCCATCGGTGTGGCCGCACCCACCGACGTCGTTCGCGGCGTGGCGACGGTACGTGACCTCGATCCCGACCTCGCTCTGCGGTGTCACTTCCACAACACCCGCAACACCGGACTGGCCAACATCGCGGCGGCCGTCGGTGAAGGTGTTCGCGCCTTCGATGCGTCGCTCGGCGGCATTGGTGGCTGTCCGTTCGCACCCAACGCCACCGGCAACGTGCCGACCGAAGACGTCCTCTACATGCTCCACCGCATGGGCTGCTCCACCGGAATCGACCTCGACGCGGTCATCACATCGGTGCCGTGGTTGCAGTCGGTGATCGGCCACTCCACACCCGCCCTGGTGTCGCGGGCCGGCAACTTCCCGCCGCGATGATCGTCCGCCTGGCCGCTGCGCAGTACGCCACCGGCTGCGATGTCGACGAGAACCTCCACACTGCCTTGCGCATGATCGACGAAGCAGCGCGGGCCAAGCCGACCGTCCTCGTCCTTCCCGAGTTCGGTAACCACTTGTCCATCTACGACTCGGCCGAACACTGCTGGGACGTCGCGATCGATCTCGATTCGGACTGGACCCAGCGCATCGGCGCGGCGGCCGCGCGCCACGCGATGTGGATCCAGTTCAACTGCACCGTGCGTCGCGAAGCCGGACGCGTCACCAACACCAACCTCCTCGTCGATCCGTCCGGTCGTCTCGCTGCCGCCAACGACAAGACCGTTCTCATGGGAGCCGAAGGCATCTACCTGTCGCCGGCCGATCGTCCGGCCGACGTCATCGACGCCGGTTTCGCTCGTCTGGGCACCTACGCCTGCATGGACGGCGTGGTTCCCGAGGTACCGCGCACTCTCGCTGTTCGCGGCGCGAACGTTCTGCTCAACTCACTCAACTCGTTCGCCCTCGACGAAGCGTCCACGCACATTCCGGTGCGAGCGGCCGAGAACCGCGCCTGGCTGGTGGCCTGCTGCAAGATCGGCCCGCTCTTGCCACCCGACCGTTTGGCCGAGTTCGCACAGAACATGGGTGTTCCCTCCGCGATGTTGCGCGGCGCTGGCGAGAGCCAGATCGTGCGACCCGATGGCGTGGTGGTCGCCCAGGGCCCTCGTGACGACGAGGCCGTCGTCGTGGCCGACGCCGATCTCTCACTGTGTGGTCAGCCGCGTCCCGACGGAACCGATGTGCGTCGCAGTCGCCGACCCTCGGTGTACTCGGCCCTGGCGCAACCGACTCCCGCCGCCGACGCTCACCACCGGGCCGATCGCATCCAGGTGAGCGCCACATCGAGCGTTCACGAGGTCGCGTCACTCGTGCGCAACGGATCGACGCTCGTCGTGCTCCCCGAACTCGCGCTCGACGACGTGTCCATCGACTCGATCACGGCCGCCTTGGCGGGCACCGATGCCCTCGTCGTCTCGTCACGTCGACATTCGAGTCACGACGGCACGAGCCATTGCGGCATCGCGATCGGTGCGAACGGAATCATGCTGCACCAACGTCAGATCCATCGCGTCGCACGACATGCGTGGGTCGAGGTCCTCGGCGACTCCGTCGTCACGCTCGACACCGCCTTCGGCCGCCTGGCCGTCGTGGTCGGAGACGATGTGCTGTATCCGGAGATTCCCCGTTTGGCCGCTCTGGCGGCGGTCGACGTGATCGCCGTCCCATGGGCACCCGGCGGCGAGCCGTGGGACGTCGAACTGTGTTTGCCCGAGCGGGCCGCCGAGAACAGGGTGAACCTGGTTGCGGCCGGCCCCGAGAACGTCGTCATCACGTTGCCGGCCGACTTCACTCTGTGGGCACCAGAACGTCAGCGACCGTTCGACGGAACCATCAACCTGCCCGACATCGCACGAGCACGTCACACGGTGACGGCCGACATTCACCCGGTTCGAACGCTGAATCGTCGCATCAGCCGAAACACCGATCTCGTGGACGGCCGACCCTGGCAGTTGTGTCAGTCGCTCACCGACTGAGCGATCAGAGTCGGTACGACACCATCCAACCATCGGTCGGGCCACCGTACGAGGACGCCGATGCATCGATGAGACCCGCTGTCACACCCACGGCGATCAAACGACCGTCGACACTCGCGAGGCCGTACGCATCGTCGTCGACCTCGCCACCGAACTGATCACTCCAGCGAACCGAACCGTCGGCGCCCAGTCGAGCGACCACGACATCTTTCTTCCCGGCCCACGGCGCGCCGTTGAACGAACCGCTCACCGTTCCCGATACGTACACGTCGCCGTCGTCGGTGGGGACGAGTCCGAAGATGCGATCGTCGCCATCGGTGCCGAGTCGTGCTTCGCTCAACAGCTCGCCAGTCGGCGACACCCTGACCAAGAACATGTCGCTGCCGCCCAGGCTGCCCTCGGCCCCGGCGGTGAAGCCGCCGGCCCAGATCGTGCCGTCGGCGGCGATGGCCAGACCCTGCAACCAGTCATCGAGCTCACTGCCACCCTGCACGACCCAGTCGAGCGAGCCATCGGGAGCGATACGCGCGACGAAGTAGTCACGGGCGCCGGCGTTCGCGCCGTTCCAATCGCCTTGGGTGTACCCGACGATCACCACACCGCCCTCGGCGTCGAGGGCGAGCGATTGCCCCCACTCCACGTCCGATGTACCGACCGAGGCGACCCACAGAACCTCACCGGTGGGCGACAACTTGGCCACGACCGCGTCGTGATTTCCTTGACCCGCGCCTCCGAAGTTCTCGGCGATGCCGCCGAATGTGTAACCCCCGACGAACACCGACCCATCGTCGGCCACCGCCACCGAGTAGCCGCGATCCCAGTCGGGGCCACCGAGTTGCGCGTGCCATTTCTCGGAACCGTCGGCCGTCACCGAGGCCACGATCATGTCGTTGATTCCGTAGTTGGTCGTCGCGAACTCGCCCTTCGAGTAACCGATCACCGCAACACCGTCATCGGCCGTCGTCGCCGATCCGAGCAAGGCATCGGCGTCAGCGGTTCCGAACTGCACGGGAATCTTCAGTTGTCCGGCCGCGTCCACTCGTAGCAACAGTGCGTCGAGCAGACCCGAGGACGCCGTGCCGCTGTACGAATCAGAGGCCACGACGGACGCATCGGTGTGACCCGAGATCCACACGTCACCATTGGCGGCGGGCGTGACGCCCAGCAGAACGTCGGACCCTTCGGTTCCGAATTGCACGAGCCACTCGCGTGTCGCCGGTGGAACCGTGACCGCCGTGGTGGTCGGCGCGTCGGTGACCACCGGCTCGGTCGACTCGACCGGAGAGTCGGTCGACGTAGCGAGCGAACTCACCGTTGAAGAACCATCGGACCCGCCGCACGACACCAGAACGGTGCCGGCGACGAGTCCGACGACGAACGAACGTGTACGCAGAGTGCTCAGCCCTTGCGGCGCTTGGCGAGCACTGCTCCACCGCCACCGATCACGACGACAGCAGCAACGATCGCGATGATGATGCCGGCCGAGCCGCCACCCGAGTCGTCACCCGACTCTTCTTCCTCGGGTGCCGCTGCATCGACCGCAACGGGCGCTTCCGTCGCAGCCGGCGCTTCTGTCGCAGCCGGCGCCTCGGTGGGCGGAGTGGTCGCGGCCGCCGGATCGGCGAACGACACCGGCAGACCCGCGGTGTACGAATCGAAGCCCATGCCCTGGAAGATGACGACGTGACACTGGATCTCGAGGCAGTTGAACGTTCCGTGATCGAGCTTCACCGTGTAATCGAACGTTCCGGTTCCGTCGGGATTGATCGTGACGGTCGGCGCGTCTCCGAACTCGGCCAAGTTGAACGCCTCGGGACCAACGACCGGCCAGGTGTTGGCCATCATGATCTGTGCGGTGTTCATACCCGGCATCTTCATATTGGCCACCGAGATGGTGATCGTCTGACCGTCGGTGAGACCCTCGGTGGTCTCCGATGTGGCGGTCTCTCCCGCGTGATCAGCCGACACGCCGGATGCACCGGCGAGCAGTCCGATGGCCATGACGGCCGACGCCAGGACGACTCGAGTCCCTCTCAACATGATTCCCCCTCCAGCGACGGGCCCCTCACCCGTCGACCCCGGCCAGCGTAAAACGAAACACTGTTCCGCGCAAGCACTTCCACGCTCACCGAAACCAGAAAACACGGCCGAAACGACCGGCCCGGAACTACAGCGTCGGCTGAGCGACCCCCATGGCCGCGGCCACCAGTAGTGATGCCCAGATCACGACCACGAAGGGCTGGGCCCGCCGGATCGAACCGGCCACGATCGCTTCGCGTTCGGGAGTCGAGCCCTCGGCCAGGATCTGCCCGAACGCGACCGAGAACGGTCGCAGGACGAAGCGGATGACGATGCCCGATGTGATGACGACCGCGAAACACACGAGCTTGACCGCGAGCCACCTCACGCCGATCGGATCGTCACTCGCCAACGACGAAATGGCTGCGACCCAAACACCCACTGCAACGAGCGAACGCCACCACAGATCGACACGAGCCAGGACGGTCGACCCCCGATGGATGAGCCACACCGCGACGCTCCAGAGAGGTGCGACCACACCGATGACACCGGCCACCCAACCCCAGTCGATCCAACCGCGCTCCTCAGCGGTGAGGACGCCTGTACCGAAGGCCAACGGCAAGCACAGCCGCGCGAAGATCTCGACCGACATCATCGCGCCCGCGATCGCTGCCCGACTGGCCGGCGCCGTCGACGACGACACCACTCGGCGCGACAAGGTGAAAGTGGCGAGATCCGTACCGAACCAGGCCGCGAACACGACGACGTGCGCGATCAACAACCATTCGGATCGATCCATCAGTTCCCCTCTCGTAGGATGACTCCGTGTGGCGAAGTCTGCTGTACGTGCCGGCCGACCGGGCCGATCAGTTCGTGCCCAAGGCCGAGGCGACGGCCGTGGATGCGATCATCGTCGACCTCGAGGACGGTGTGGCCCCCACGGCCAAGGCGGCGGCTCGTGCGCGCGTGGCCACCGTGATTCGTTCGATCGACCGTCCGGTCATCGTCCGCGTGAACAGCGGAGACGCGCTCGATTCCGACATCGAGGCCATCGCACTGGCCAATCCATCGGCCGTCATGCTTCCGAAAGCCACCGCTCTGTCGCTCGATGACGCCGAGCGCAGTCTCGCTCGCCATCGTCTTCCGGTCCCCGTGATCGCACTCGTCGAATCGGCCCGTGGCTTGCTCGACCTCGAAGCGATGGCGCGCCACCGACGAGTGTCTCGCTTCGCGTTGGGTGAGGCCGACCTGCGCGCCGACCTCGGACTGGGCACGCATGCCGACCATGCTCTGTGGCCGCTGCGCACATCGGTCGTGGTGGCCTCGGCCGCTCACGGACTCGAACCGCCCATCGGCCCGGTGTCCACCGACTGGCGCGATCTCGACGACCTGCGTCGTACCAGCACCTTGTTGCGCAACGCCGGTTTCGGTGGGCGTTCGGCGATCCATCCCGATCAGGTGTCCACCATCAACGACGCTTTCCGCCCCAGTGCCGACGACGTGAAGGTCGCCGAACGAATCGTGGCAATCTTCGACGCTGCCTTGGCCGACGGCAAGGGCGTCGCAATCGACGACAACGGTCGCATGATCGACGAAGCGGTCGTTCGCTCGGCTCGTCACGTTCTGTCCTGACTCACCGCTCGCGCGATGAAGTCGGCCACGGCAGCCGGTGCGAGCAACGGCGCATCATGATGACATTCGATCGTTTCGTACCCGCGACCCTCAGCATCGAAGCGACGGCGACTCGCGACTGACGGAAAGAACTCCGGTGTGAGCGAGCAGAACGCGATGGAGAGCGGAACCTGATCGTCGACTTCCACGGCGTCGAGACTCGGGCCGAATGGTGTCGGCGACAATCGCTCGTTGACCCACGCCGCGAGCGACGCGTCGAATCCGTTCGCTTCGCTCACGGGAGTAGCCGGAATGTTGGTGGTTCGTGGTGGCAACGACGCGGGCGGCGGACCCGACACGTCGACGGCACGCTGCCCGGACCCGATCACCGGGGCGTCGATCAGCACCACCCTCGAGACCTGCGGCCAGCGAGAAGCGGCTCGCGCCACTACCCCACCCATCGAATGACCGACCACCACGTCACCGGGATCGACCGCGCACAAGACATCGTCGATCCACTCGCTCATCGACGTTTCGCCACCGCGCAGATCGACCGCCACGGCTGTCACGCCCCGCGACGACAGTTCGTGGACGACCCGATCCCAGGCCCACGAACCGCGAAACGCGCCGTGAACCAGAACGCACTTGCTCATCGATCGGTCGAGAGCAGCACGGACAGGATCTCCTTCTGCGGATCGCGCGGTTCGATGTGCTCACTCAGACGAGCGATCCACGTCGCGTAATCCGGATGTGCGACCAACTGGTCGTAGTCGTCAGCGCGATCGAAGAAACGAATGTTGACGACGTGACGCGGATCATCACTGCCACGGAGAAGGCGCCGACCGCGGTAGCCAGCAATGGTCGCGTGAACGGCCTCGAACTCGGCCGTGATCCGCGCATACGCGTCGGCTCGGGTCGCCGGGTCGTCGTCGAGCAACCACGCGTGCGAGACGATCGCGATCACGACGCGAGCTCGCTTCCCTCGGGCACCTCTCCGCCCAATCGCAGTCCGGTCACCCCGGCGTCACGGGACGTGACCAAAGCCTGTTGCCCGGGGAACGAGAGCAGTTCGAGCCGCGTCGATGCGCCGTCATCGGACGCGAGCGTGATCATGCGCAACGGCGAGTCGGCCACCGGTAGATCGAGATAGGCACCGAGGGACGAATCGGCGAATTCGAGCGGCGGGCCGGCGGTGGCCCCAGCCGCGGTCCAGAGCGGCACCTCGACGTCGCGATCACGCACGCACCACACCACGCTGTAGATCTCCGAGCACCAGTGCGATTCGGTGTCGAGGAGCGACGGTCGGCGATGCGAACTCTCCACCATCACGATCGGTACACCGTCCGGTCCCGCTACGAGGACTTGCCGCATCCGAACCGGACCGAGTGCGATCGTGCCGATCGCTCCGCCCCACCAGCCGGCCGCCGCGACACGAGTCAGCGCTTCGTCGAGATCGTGCACATACACGTCGAGGCCACGCGGCCCGAGATCCCAACCCCGGCGCACGACTCCCTTCGCGTTCGAACGAGAGATGTGCACCGACGCTCCCACCGAACGCGACAACACCCCGTCGCCACCCTCGACGTATCCGAACACCGCGAAGAAGTCGCGCGTGGCCGCCGGATCCGACGCCACGACATCGATCCCGCGGATCGGCAGCATCAGTCCCCTTGCCAGGCGAGTGCGCCGTAGAGCATGTAGCGCATCCGGTCGCTCTCGATCCACTTCCAACACGCCGACATCGACAGCTTGTCGTCGTACAAGAACTCGCGACCCTGGATCTTGGTGGCCTCTCCGAAGATGTGCTGAGCCGTGTACAGAGCCCGACCGTACGCGCGACCGTTGCCGTAGAGACCCGGGCCGTCGAAGGTGTGCAAGTTGCCGTCGTGGTACCGATCGAAGGTGTACTGCTTGTTGATCAGGCCCGAGAGTTTCACGGTCTGACGAGCCCGCAGAAGGCTGGTGGGTTCGTGACGGATGGAGACGTTCACCTCGCCGACCGGTTGCTGATCGGAGCCGTAGGCGCGCATGGTTCCGGACCAGGTGCCGCTCTGCTTGGGCGGAAGGGTGTGAGGCATGCGGCCGGCTTGAGCTTCGGCGTCGCAGAAGGCGTCGATGCGCTGGCGCGTCGCGGCGTTGGTCTCGTAGTCGAACGCGACCTTGTAGACCCCGTTCATGACCGCGACGATCGTCTGGCCTTCGAACAACAGTGACGAGTACACCTGAGTCTCACCATCGTCGAGGATGTGAACCATCGTGCGTAGGTCGGCCTGCCACGCTGGCGAGTAGTAGTTGGCGTCCACCAACATCCCGTACGGGTGACCCGCTCCCACGAAGTCGGGGCCGAGATAGATGCGATCACGATCACTGTCGAGCAGTTCGAACGCGAACTCGCTGAATTCCATGCGATTGCGCAGCGGACCGTCGTTGTCGAACTTGGTGTGCATGTAGTAGATGGTCTTGTCGCCTTCTTTGCGCGACGATCGCGACACCTTGATCCAGCCGGTGTGGTTACCGTTCGGATCCCAGACCGACGGCCGGCCGTACCACTCGCCCTCGATCGTCTGCTGCCACTTGCTCGTATCGTTCGACATGTCCCCTCGCTTGTGTCACTTCGCTGGCGTTGCCAGCTTCGATCTCAGAACTTCGGCCTTCTCGGCACCGATCAACTGGCCGACGCGGCCCCACACCGGATCGACCGTCGGATCGAACACGATGGCTCGATTACGGCGATCGCGATCGGCGATCTGATCGGGTCCGACACCATCGAGCACCTCGTTCGGCACACCGTTCGTGACCAGCGACAACCAGTGGTCGCGATACGCGGTCACGGCGGTTTCCACATTCCGGAACGCCGACTCGTCGGCCCGGTGCACCAGCATCCACGCCGACATCACGGCGTACTGCGTCGGACTCAGGTGAGCCGGCTCGAGTCCGGCGATCGTCTGGGCGTCAGCGCGAATCGCGGTGAGCGGTTCGAAACAGTGGCGGAGGTAACCGAGGTGCGCACCGAGATCGAGTTTCGGAATCAGATCGAGGTGGAAGGCGAAAGCCGCCTGCGCACCCGGTTGACCACCACCGGCCACCGAATCGATCGTGAAGTGCGGAACCGCTGACGTGACGGGCGAGAACGCGAACATCATGTGGCTGTCGAGTCCGATGGGCGGAACCGACAACCCGATGTAGACGAGATCAACTGCTCCGGTCCACCAACGCATCCGACCGACCGGGGCGTCCGGCATCATCGGACTGGTGAGCACGTGCAGGGCATCGGGTGCCTCGCCCGCAGTCTCGACCAATCCGAGACGATCGACGATCGTCTCGACCGAACGCCAGCACAGATCGAACGACACACTCACGCGCGTTCGACCTCTCGCCGCTCGCGCAGGGCTTCCTTCGCTTCGAGTTCCTTCAGCACCCAAGCATTGGCCAGTTCGGGGTTGGCGCGGCGTGCCGGCGACGGCACCACCTTGGCTCCTTCGTAGCGACCGGTGCCCACAACGTGCTCGTCGATGAGCCAACCGCGGTCGATGTTGGCTTGACGCCAGCGGCGATACGCCACCTGAACGGCGTCGCTCTTCACCTGCAGTTCGGCCGACAGATCGAAGGGCACCAATTCGGGACGCTGTCCCTCCACCGTGGCCCGATCTTCGTAGAAGATCTTCATGGTCCGCTTGTACGAATCCTTGTCGGCGCGCAGCAAGGTGATGGCCCAGGGCTGGGTGAAGAACGTTCGCATCATGGTCCACTTCGAGATCGAGTGGTTCTCGTCGACCGGCACCACGGCCGTGAAGATCGTCATCACACCGATCGGAAGATTCACCTGCAAGAAGGTGATGTTGGGGAAGAACACGCCGTTACCGGTGGCGACCGGCGGACGCTCCTTGCCGCGCCGCAGGTACTTCCAGATCCCCTTGGGGTCGGGCGGTTCGAGATGGACCACGTAGGTGGCCCCCATCAAGTGTTCACCAACCTTGTGCTCCACGAGATCGAAATCCTCGATCTCGGGTTTGTTCGGGTTGCCGAAACTGGTGGAGTGCACGAACGGCGCGTGGGCGGCATCGGCACCGTTCTCGATCACGCGCTCGTAGTTGGCGTTCCAGGCGAATTCGCCCTGCACGATGCGGTTGCCATCGGCGCGCGCCTCGCGAGTGTCGACCATTCCCGGCAGTTCGGCCAGCGGTGGCCGCTCGTTCTCGGGCAGGTCGCCGAAGAACACGAAGACGTACCCGTACTTCTCGACACACGGGTAGTTGTCGACGCGTGCCTTCTTCGGAATGGGAGAACCCGCTTTGTTCGCAGGAATCTTGACGCAGGCTCCGTCGGTGTCGAACTGCCAACCGTGGTACGGGCACTCGACGCAGTCACCCACGACCTTCCCACCCGCCAGCGACGCTCCACGATGGATGCAGATGTCGCTGTGACAGACCATCTCACCTTTGGTGTTGCGATACAGGACGAGGTCCTGACCGAACAACCGCACCTGATGCGGCTTCGAGCCGATCACGTGCCCGAACTCGACCGCGTACCACTGGTTCTTGATCATGTTGTCTCCTTGTCAGCCGATCCGGGCTTTCGATCCGTCGGGGCTCGCGATCCGGCGATCGCCGCCCCACAACGCGCGCACGAGGCGCTCGGTCATCTCCTCACCGAAGAAGCGCACGCCGATCACGTTGGCCGGATCGCGGTCGGCCACCGTGCGCCGAACGAGGAGGTCTCGCTCGGCCAACGAACGTCGTTCGGCCGACGGCACCGGATCGCCCGCTTTCAGATGGTCGAGCCAGGCATCGACGCGACCCTGCGCCAATTTCAGCATCTTGTCGACTGCGTCATCGGTGCGCTTCACGACACAACACAACGCCGTGTTCGACACCGCCTGGCGCACGTAGAGCGTCTGACTGACGAATGGCGAGAAGTTGGGATCTTCGCGAATGGCCATGAACTCGGCGTTGTGCGGCTCGTAGTACCGATCGAGGTAATCGGGGCGCGCCAAGAGATCGACGCGGGGCACGTAGTCGACGAAGTACCAGTAGTCGGGGATCGTTCCGACCGCGATTCCGAGATGTGGAACGTACGTGTGCGGCCCGAGATACGCGGTCAGGTGCAGGTTGGTGAAGCCGATCGAGGGATTCCCGATCCAGGAATGGATCATCCAATCGACTTCGGGTCCGACGAACGCGTTGAGGCTGCCCTTTGGCCCACCGTCGACTCCGTACGCGGCGAACTCATCGGTGGAAGGATCGGGTTCGACCGGAAGCACCGCGGTGATCTGATCGAACATCTTCTGCAGACCGGCTTTCAACACACCGAACTCGCGTGTGACGTCGAGCGGTCCCGCCTCGTCGTGGATGTCGACGATCGACTTCGTCGTTTCCGTAGCCCCTCCGGACATGTCCCCTCCCCTTCGAACGAGTTTGCGGAACGCCGTTCCGCAAACGACCTTAGCCCACGATCAGGCCGCACTCCCTCAACGCCGGCGCGACTGCCGCCGGCCCGTTCGGGTCGGAAGCGTGCGCCGGCAACATGAACGACAATCCATCGAGACCCGACTCGCCGCACAGGCCACCGAGGCGATCGGCCACTTCCGCGTGGGTCCCGACGATCATGCGGGCGGTGAGCCCGGCCCGAAACCCTGGATCGTCGAGTTGAGCCGGATCCATACCGCGCCCGGCCACCATGCGACGCAACAAGTCGTCCACCTCTTTCTCGGAGGGTGCGGTCACCAGCGACGCCAGCAACGTCACGTTGATCGAGTCACGTGAGCGACCGGCGGCGTCGAGAGCGCGTTCGAGCACCGCCAGTTTGTGCGGCACCTCGTCGACGGTGCAGTTGAAATTGATCGCATCGGCGACTCGCGCTGCCAACGGAATGGTCTTCCGCTCGCCTGATCCGCCGATGAGGATCGGTGGACCTCCCGCACGCAACGGCGCCGGAACGTTCACGAGAGCTTCGGTGCGGAAGTGGCGCCCGGCCACATTGGTCTCCGACTGGGTGAACATTCCACGCAGGATCTGCACGCCCTCGTCCAACATCTCGAAGCGTTGCGCGATCGACGGAAACTCGAAACCGAAGGCTCGGTGTTCTTCTTCGTACCAGGCCGCACCGATTCCGCAGATGGCCCGACCACGCGACACGACGTCGAGAGTCGTGATCATCTTTCCGAGCATGGCCGGGTTGCGGTACGTCACGCCGGTGACGAGCGTTCCGAGATTCACCCGCTCGGTTCGCGCCGCCAGAGCCGACAGGAGCATGTAGCCCTCGAGCATCGGTTGGCGGGAGCCACCCAGGAAGACGAGTTGGTAGAAGTGATCCATCACGAAGACCGTGTCGAACCCGGCCTTCTCGGCCGACTGTGTGTAACTCGAGACGTGTTCGAAGATCCCGTCATCGGGTACTCCCAAACCGTGGAACGTGGGCATCTGCAGCGCCGCACGCACCAATGTGCGATTC
The DNA here is from genome assembly GCA_964513215.1 of uncultured Bifidobacterium sp. Taxonomy (GTDB): domain Bacteria; phylum Actinomycetota; class Acidimicrobiia; order Acidimicrobiales; family Ilumatobacteraceae; genus Casp-actino8. The sequence continues at coordinate 17,469 of CAZELU010000012.1, read as the reverse complement.
GTCATGACAATCCCTTCGTGTACTCGTTCACGGTGACCACATCGGCCACACCGGCCAAACTGATCAGAGTCGCATCGTGAACCTTCGGGTCGAACGCCGCGCAACCATCGGACAGCAACCGAACGTGGAAACCGCGCGCGTGAGCATCACGTACGGTCGAGGCCACCCCGCCGTTGGTCACGATGCCGGCCACGGTGACGTGATCGACGTTCCACTGGCGCAGCAACCACTCGAGGCGAGTGTGCAAGAAGGCCGAATAGGCGACCTTCTCCACCACCGCGTCGACGGGCTGCAGTTCATCGACCACTGAATGGCCCCACGAACCAGCGGCGAAATCGCCGCGCCGCAGGAATGGACGCAACATCCGCAGATGCTCGGCCACCATCGGTTCGCCGTTGCGGTCGGGAACGAGCGTGAAACAGGTGGCGATCACGGGGATTCCCTGTCGGCGCGCCGCTGCCACTGTGGGCGCCAGGCGAGTCGGCAGTGCCCGGGCGAACTCGCTCACGGCTCCGCCGCGTGCGTACGCACCGTCGGGATGCAAGAAATCGTTCTGCAGATCGACGAGAAGCAGAGCCGACGTCATGTCTCACGCACCACGTCGAGATTGCCGAGTGCGTCGACCGTGGCCCGGAAGCCGGGCTCGATGAGAGTCGTCGCATCGGGTTGTTCGAGGACGCACGGTCCGACCACGGTCGCACCGATCGGGAGCTGCAATCGGCTCCACACATCGGCGTCGTGCCATCGCCCACCCACGTACACCGGGCGACGTCCGAGGCGCGCACCATCGAGCGTGGTCGTTCCACTCACCAGACGGCCCAGATCGAATTCGGGACGTCGACCGATCACGCTGGTGCGGACACCGAGAACGCGCACCGCCACGCCGTTCAGGAGGCGTCCGAACTGAGCGCGGTAGGCGCCTTCGAACGCGGTCGCGATCACGGAGGAATCGAGTCGATTCGGGTCGTCGACGGGAAGCGGCACCGCAACGGCGTGGGTCTGGCCGACGTACGACATGTCGAGTGCCATCTCGACGTCGATGCCGTCGAACACGACGCCGGACGATTCGATCGCGCGACGTGATTCGTCGATGGACGATTTCATCGATTCGCGAACCGATTCGATGTCGAGGGACGCGAGCGGCGACTGCCATGTGCGGACCGAGTCGTACCGCATGTCGGCCAACACACAACCCAGGGCCGAGATCACCCCGGGGAGACGCGGGACGAGTGCTCCGGCCAGGCCCAGGTCACGTACGAAGGCACACGTGTGCAAAGCGCCCGCTCCACCGAACGGAACCATTCTGAACTTCGATGGGTCGTGACCTCGTTCGATCGACACGATGCGCAATGCACCTGACATACGCGTTTCGGCAACGGTGACGATGGCTTCGGCCGCATCCTCGGTCGACAATCCGAGCGGGCGACCCACGTGTTCGTCGATCGCGCGGCGAGCCGCCGCCACGTCGAGGGCCGCACGTCCACCGATCGGGCGCTCGGCGTTGATGCGACCGAGCACGACGTTGGCGTCGGTGACGGTGGGCCGATCGTTCCCCATTGCGTAACACACCGGTCCGGGCACACCGCCGGCCGATTCGGGGCCGATCTGCAACAAACCGCCGCGATCGACCCAGGCGATCGACCCGCCGCCGGCGCCGATCGTGCTCATCTCGATCATCGGGGTACGGACCACCAGGCCGAAATCGATCGTGGTCTGCGCGGCCTGAACCGAACGCCCGTCGACCACGACGGCGACGTCGAAACTCGTACCACCCATGTCGCCGGTCAGAACGTTCGGGTGCCCGGCCGCCACCGCAATGCGACTGGCCGCGATGACTCCCGCAGCCGGACCCGACAAAGCGGTTCGAACCGGCACCGCGCGTGCGCGTTCGACCGTCATCACGCCGCCGTTCGACTGCACCACGAGGAAGCGACCCGCGAACCCGTTCTCGGCTAGTCCCTTCTCGAGTTGTTCGAGATAGTCGCCGACGACCGGCTGCAAGTAGGCGTTCAACGTGGTGGTGGACGTGCGCTCGAACTCGCGAATCTCCGGCAAGATCTCGCTGCTCACCGAAACGTGCGCGTTTGGCCACAATTCACGAACGATTCGCGCCGCGACGTCTTCATTGGTCGAATCGGCGTACGAGTGCAGGAAGCAGATCGCGATCGACTGTGCTCCCCGATCGAGCAGATGACGAGCGACCCGTCTCACGTCATCGGCATCGATTGGTTCGATCACGGTGCCGTCGGCGAGCGTTCGCTCGGCCACTTCGGCGCGCATGTCACGTTCGACCACCGGACGGAAGTCTCCCCACAACCCCCACGTGCGCGGTCGATCGCGGCGACGCATCTCCAGGACATCGGCGAAACCGGCCGTGGTGAGAACCGCTGTTCGCGCACCCTTGCGCTCGAGGAGGGCGTTGGTTCCGACAGTCGTTCCGTGGATGATGGCGTTCACGTCACCGAGCGGCCGCTCCCCCGTCACGCTGCGCACTCCGTGCAGGAACCCTTCCGATTCGTTCGTACGCGTGGACGTCACCTTGCCCACCGACACCTCGCCCGACGATTCGTCGAGTGCGAACACGTCCGTGAACGTTCCTCCGACGTCGATTCCGATGATCACGAATCGCCTCGCGTGACATAGCCCAGACGTCGATCGCGCTCGACCGCCGCGGCATCGCGCTCGCTCGGAGAGCCGTATCCGCCACCACCGGGCGACTCGATGCGCACACGATCGCCGCGCGTCATCTTGACCCCGAGAACCTTCGCCCCCAGTTCGGGTTCGATCACGTCGTCGGCCACCACGAAACTCACCTCGTTGGTGGCGGCGGCTCCGCCACCGGCTACTCCCAAGGGAGGACGCCAAGCACGATCGCCGAACGTGAATGCCTCGGCCGACTCGGCCAACAACTCGATGTCGTACGAGGCGCCGAGCCCGCCGCGGAACTTGCCGTCACCACCCGAATCGGGACGCAGCGACCAACGACGAAAGCGCACCGGATACTGCGCTTCGAGGATCTCGACCGGAGGAATCGTGGCCGTGGACAACGGGGCATTGCCGTGATTGAGGCCGTCGGAAACCGGTGAACCTCCCAGGCCGCCGCCGTAGAACGTGAACATGACCCAGGGCGAACCGTCGGCGCGTTGACCCGCGAGCGACAACGCGTTGATGGTGCCGTAACTGCAGCCATTCGACGCCGTGGGGTCGGCTTCGGCGACGCATCGGAAGATCAGGTCCATGACACGAAGAATCGTCTCGGTATAGCCACCGACCGGACGAGGACGCGTGGCCGCCAGCAGACTGCCGGCCGGAATCACGATGTCGACGGGCTCGAGGCAGCCGAAGTTGGCCGGTACGTCGCGAAACACGTGCTTCAGTCCGACGTAGCAGGCGGCGACCGCAGTGGAGTGCGAGATGTTGATCGGCCCGGTGACAGCACCCGAGGTACCGCTGAAGTCGAGCCGCAAACGATCTCCGTCGACCGTCATGGTGAGCGCCACTTCCACCAGATCGGCCGACGAACCGTCGTTGTCGAGATAGTCGACCGCGCGATACACGCCATCGGGCAACTTGTCGATACTCGAGCGCATCAGAGTCGCGGCGCGACGAGTGAGTTCGTCGAGTGCCTCGTGCACCACGTCGTCGCCGTACTCGTCGAGGAGTTCACCCAACCGGCGCGCGCCGAGGTCGAGCGCGTTCAACTGCGCCTGCATGTCACCGTAGGCGTTGACCGGTTGCCGCGAGATCGAGCACACCAGATCGACGACTCGCTCGTCGGTCTCACCGGCGCGACGAATGAGCACCGGCGGAATGAGAGTTCCTTCCTGCTGGATGTCGCGCGCGGCTGGGTTGTAGTTGCCCGGCACGTTGCCACCCACGTCGGTGAAGTGACCGACCGATGCGAGATGACACCAGATCCGGCCGCCTCGAAAGAACGGGCGAATCATCTTCAGATCGTTGAGGTGGGTGCCGCCCTCGTACGGATCGTTGAAGCAGTACACGTCGCCGTCATGCACCGCACCCGATTCGACCGCGCCATCGACGTCGGCCCGTCCACCGCGACGTTCGCTGTCGCTCGACATCGTCGCGATGGCCAAGCGCACGGCCCCGGCCATCGAGCCGACGAACACCGGGAGACCATTGGATCCCTGCACGAGCGTGGCACCGGTCTGGGCGTGATAGATGCCGTGCGACGCGTCGTGCGCCTCGGCGATGATCGGATTGAAGGCCGAACGGAACAACGTCGCGTCCATCTCGTCGGCGATCTGCTCGAGGCGACCGTTGATGACCGCCAGCAAGACGGGATCGAGGCTCACGGTTCCGAACTCTCGATCGACGCGAGGTGGGTCATGACGACTCGAACATCGGGGGCCGCACTCGTGAGCACATCGGCCACCAGCGCGGCTGCGTCGGGTTTCAACAGGCCGTCCACGTTCTGCTCGAACTTTCCCCGCAGTTCGGCATTCGACAACGGACGACGGGGCCCGCCGCGATTCTCCATCACCGCGCAGTGCAGTTCTCGCCCGTCGATCGTGTCGACGGTGAGAACGGCCGGGAACTCGTACGGGTACACCGCGTCACAGGCCGCGTCGCCCACGACCGTGATCTTCTTCATGAGCTCGCGTCGACGCGGATCGTTGGCGAGGGTGTCGGTGAAGTCGTCGAGACCCAGTCCGAGTCCTCCTCCGCCGAACAGCGCGGCGGCCACGGTGTACGGGCCGGAGAACTGCGCGGCATAACCCGTTGCCGGAGCGCGCTTCACGTCGATCGGGTCGCCGATCGTGCGCACCGTTGCGGTCGCCACGCCCAGAGTCGCCGAGGCGACGTGCTCGGGGCGCAAACCTTGACTGCGCAGAGCGATGGCTGCATCGATGCCCGCGTGCGTGAAGTGGTTGGCCGGATACGGCTTGTAGAAGATGTCGGCCACGTTCCACTCGGTACCGAGGCCGTCGAGCAGCGGATCGGGCGACCACTTGTCGCGCAACGTCGCACCGTAGAAGCCGAATCGTCCCTCGAGTGCCGTGGGCGCACCAGTCAGGCCGGCCAACGCCAGTTGGGCCGCGGTCACGGCCGCCTGAGCCGCCCACCCGCAGTGGATGCGCTTCACGGTGCCACCGGTGCGATTGGCTTCGATGATTCCCGATGCCATCGAACAGGCGATGGCCATGGCGTGCGCGCACTCCTCGGCAGTGCCTTGGGCCAACGCGGCCACCGCACCGGCAGCACCGATGGCTCCGCACATCGACGTGGCATGCCATCCGTGCTCGAAGAACTCGGATTGATGCGATGCCTGGTCGTAACCCGCCATTCCGAGACGCACCACCAATTCGAGACCGATCGCGACCGCGTTCATGGTGTCGTGCGGAGCGCTGCCGTACTCCTCGGCTGCCGCCAAAACTGCCGGAACCACACTCGCCGACGGATGCAGGATGGAGGGTAGATGCGTGTCGTCGTAATCGAGCGAATGCGCGAGAACTCCGTTCACGAATGCAGCCGTGGTGACCGGCATTCCGGAGGCGAATCCCACCGCCGTACAACGACCGATGCCACCTTGGCGTTGCACGAACGTGCGGATCGCGTCGGTCGAGTCGACTTCGGTCGCCCGAACGCAGATGCCGAGGATGTCGAGTACGCGACCAGGCACCGACGCCGCCACATCGGCCGGTAGAGGGCGATGCATCGAATCGGCGGCGAAACGCCCGAGTCGTTCGAGAAGTGTGGTCATGAGTTCACCACCGCGAGGGGACGGACCGGCGAACCGGTGGCACCGACGAGAGACAAGGGAGCCAAGACGAAGACGAACTCGTGCACTCGGCGTTCGGAGAGAACTTCGAGGTCGAGCGTTTCGATGATGTTGACGCCACGTTCGACGAGCAGAACGCGGTGGGCCGGCAGTAGGGCGTGACCTCGACCCGGTGGCAAACACTCGAACGCGATGGTGTCGGCACCTACGGCGCGCGGCGCGCGATCGGCCAACCACTCGGCACCGGCTTCTCCTACGCCGGGAACACCGGTGTCCTTGCCGACGAAGGCAGCACCATCACTCCACTTCGATCCCCAACCGGAACGAACCAGGATCACATCGCCCGGGCCGGGTTCGATTCCGCTCCACGCGACGGCTTCGTCGAGATGACGTGGCGTGATCTCTTCGCCTCCGTCGAGCGACCGGCGTCCGAGTGACGCTGCCACGTCGATCAGGATTCCACGTGTGACGATCGGGTCGATGTGATCGACGCCGTGCGTCGACAGCCGTCCACCGCGCTGCGCGTCGTCGGCCTTCACTCCCCCGTAGAGATCACCGCAATGCGAGACATGACCGAGGGCGTCGATGTGGGTACCCACGTGCGTTCCCGTGACGAGCAGATCGTTGGCGGCCGATCCCCCGTCGTCGCGAACCATGTCGCCGTGACGACGGGGCATGCTCAGACGGAATTCGGGATGGTTCGGCGATTGCGGCATGCCCACGACCATGGGCCGAGCCAGATCGATGATGGAGACACCGTGGGCGACGGCCTCGAGCAACGGCTGGAGTTTCGAGTTCACGCGAGAACTCCTCGTCCTCGCAGCTTCTCGATGGTGCGCTCGTCCACACCGATTTCGCCCAACACCTCATCGGTGTCGGCCCCCAGATCGCGACCGGTGAAACGAATCGACCCGGGCGTTTCCGACATGCGGAACAGAACATTTCCCATGAGCATCGAACCGAAGTGCTCGTCGGCCACCTCGGTGAGCATCCCGGTCGAGCGAACGTGCGGGTCGTCGCACAGATCGGCGGCGGTGTAGATCGGCGCCACCGCGGCTTCGGCGGCTTCGAACGCCGCCACGACATCGTCGAACGAGCGAGCTCCGATCCAGTCGGCCACCGCCCCGTCGAGCAGGTCGACGTGGGCCACGCGACCCGCCGCCGATGCGAACCACGGTTCGGACACCACGTCAGCCCGGCCGACGAGCCGCATCACCCGTTCGGCGATGGCTGTGGCCGAGGTGGAGATGGCGACCCAACGACCGTCGGCGGTGCGATACGTGTTGCGCGGTGCGTTGGCCACCGAGCGATTGCCCGCCCGAGGCGGAATCCGACCGGTGAGCGAATACACCGACGGTCCCGGTCCGACCGCCGTCATCATGGGTTCGAGCAACGACAGGTCGATCACTTGACCGCGACCACTCACGGTGTCGCGGTGGTACAACGCCATCATCACCGCCGACACCGCCGCGTAGCCTGTGAGGGTGTCGGCCAGCCCCATCGGCGGCAACGTTGGTGGACCGTCGGGTTCGCCGGTCGCCGCCGCGAAACCCGACATCGCTTCGGCGAGAGTTCCGAATCCGGCCCGCGACGCGTACGGTCCGTTCTGCCCGAACCCGGTGATGCGCGCGATGACCAGCCGCGGATTGATCGCGTGCAGGACGTCGGGACCGAGTCCCCACTTCTCGAGCGTGCCGGGTCGGAAGTTCTCGACCAGGACATCGGTGTCACGCACGATGCGCTTGAACACCTCGGCCCCGTCGGGATCGCCGAGATAGAGACCAACGGTTCGCTTGTTGCGGGCCACCGTCTTCCACCACACACCGTGGCCGTCGACCACGGCACCGTGGTGACGGAACGAGTCGCCGGCCTGCGGATGTTCGATCTTCACGACATCGGCCCCGAAGTCGCCGAGAATCTGCGCGGTCAGGGGTCCGGCCAGGACGGTGCTGGCGTCGACCACGCGCACGCCCGCCAACGGCCCACTGCCCGTCATGTCCCCACCATCCGATCTGTTCCGCTATGGGTAACAGGATTCCGATAGGGTCCGTTCTATCAGAACGGGGGCGGAATGAGCACCAGACGCTCGACCCGCGAGCCGGCTCGCGCGAAGTCCCGGGGCAGCACCACCAGTGTCGAACGGGCCATCGACGTCTTGATGCTCTTCACCACCAGCCAGGGCGCCACCCTCGGAATCACCGAGATCGCCACCGAACTCGACATCTCCAAGGCCGTGGTTCACCGCATCCTCACTTCACTGTGCGATCGCGATGTGGTGATCGCCGATCCCGAGAGCCGCCGCTACTCGCTCGGACCCGGTGTTCTCCAACTCGCTTCGGCCTACCGCAGTCGACTCGATCTGCGCACACTCGCGCGCCAGACCCTGGTCCAGCTGTCGCGCACCACCGACGAGACGGCCACCCTGTCGTTGCGCCATGGATGGTCGCGCACCTACGTCGACCAGGTCACTCCCGATCGCGAAGTCACCATGACGGTGTCGCTCGGAAGAATGTTTCCACTCCACGCCGGAGCCTCATCGAAGGCTCTCCTCGCCTTTCTCCCGAGCGAAGAGATCGACGCCTATCTCGCGACAGGCGCCATCGATGCGCTCACACCGCAGACCATCGTCGACCGCGACGCGTTGCGCAGTGAACTCGAATCCATTCGCCGAGTCGGTTACGCGGTGTCGTTCGGTGAGCGTCAAGCCGGTGCGGCATCGGTCGCCGCTCCGGTCTTCAGCGACGAGGGTCCGGTGGGCGTCGTCTCGATTTGTGGACCACTCGAACGCTTCGCGCCACTCACCAACGATTTCGCCCGTCGTCTCCTCGAGGCGACGACCGGGCTGTCGGCGCGACTGGGTTATGCTCGGCCATAACGGAACGGCGTTCCGAAAGTAAGAACCGCACGGAGGAGGGGCCATGCGACCGCACGTCGAACTCGTCGACGAACGTGACTACATCTGGCACGTGGGCGAATTCGTCCACGCCGACGGAACTGCTCGGCAGCGCAACCTCGCTTACGACGAAGAGGACGGCTCTCTGTCGGCCAAGGTCCAGTTCGTCACCGACTGGCATCGTCCAGCCGGTGTGCACCACGCCGAAACCGAGTGGTTCGTCCTGTCGGGCGAGATGACCATCGGCGACGAGCGTTTGGGGCCCGGCGGCTACTGGATGGCCCCCACCGGTGTTCTGACCCCGGCCATCTCGGTGAAGGCCGGTACCGAGATCTTGTTCTTCCGTGAGTACGGCGACTGGGGTTTCGATCTGGCCTCAGCCGACCGCGCCGGAGTTCGCGACGATCAAGTGCTCGTCATCCACCACAGTGCCGAAGAAGAGTGGTTGCCAGTCGAGATCGGCAGCCCGATGCGATTCGATCTCGGAGGAACACCGGTTCCCGGACTGTTCATCAAGATGTTGCACCGCGACGCCAAGACCGGTTTCTACACCCGCCTCATCAAGGCCAAGCCGGGTTGGCGCGAGCATCCGCTCGCCCATCATCCGGTGTACGAAGAGGCGTATTGCCTCGAGGGCGGCTTCGATTACAACTTCGGCAAGATGTGGCCAGGCACGTACTTCTTCCGCCCGGCCCTCGTGCGTCACGGTGACTTCACCGCGGCCGAAGAAGTCGGCTGCACCTGGTTGTTGCGCTGCGACGGCGATCTCGTCGACTGGTACACCACCGAAGCCTCGATCGAGATGAAGGGCAACGCGGTCAACTGGGGTCCCGAACTGAAGCACACGGTCGCCCCCACCATCGTGCAGCCGGTTCGCTCGCGTTCGGTCGGACCGATGCCCGACCCGCTCTACCAATAGACGAACCACCACAACCGGCGACACGAAAGAGGGGACGATGTCGGGAACAGCAGGCAGCCGCGGTGTATCGCGCTACGTCTGGCTCGGCCCGTTGGTCGGATTCCTCACGTACGTGACCGGCCTGATGGCCGAGGAAGTCTTCGACCCCGTGACGTCATGGTTACGCGGCCAGTCCACCGGTGTCGTCTCGGCCGTGGTGAGTGCGATCGGAGCGTTCGTCATCTGGCTCCTCGTTCGTCGCGAGAAGCAACGGCGCCGCCGCATCGAATCCATTCGCGCGCGAGTCGCAGCCGAAAGCTCAGCGTCGTGACCAACAAACCACTCATTCGCGCCCTGCACGGAGCAGCCAAGATCCACCAGGCGCGCGCACCACACGACACGGTTCACTTCCGACTGCACTACCCGGCCGAGTACACCGGCAGCGATGCCGAACGACTGTCGGGAATGCTGCCTGCGCTCACCGACCAAGCGCCTTGGCCGCTCGCGATCATCATGCCGGGCATCAATGTCGGCTCCGATCAGTACCGCTGGCTCGCGGTGTCACTGGCGAACGAAGGAATCGCCACGATCACGTTCGACTTCGTCGACGAACTCATGCCGGGCAACCACGCGTTGTCACCCGGCCTCGACATCACCGCGGTCGCTCCCGACACCTACGGAACCCGGCCCAGCGCCACGGCCATTGCTCCTCTGCTCGGCGCCCTCCATCGCCTCGAACGCGAAGGGCCAATCACTGGTCTCATCGACGCCAGTCGCTTCGTTCTCATCGGACACTCGGCCGGCGGCACCGTCGCGCTCGAGAATGCGAAACGCGAATGGTTCCCCGGATTGCGCGGAGTCATCACGTACGGCGCGCACACCATGCCGGCCCTCATGCTCGGTCATCCCAAAGACACCGTGCTACCGGTTCTCGACGACGTCCCCGTCCTTCTCATCTCCGGATCCGACGACGGTGTGATTCGCCAGAGCGCCGATCGATACAAAGGCGGCGCCGATCACGATCCGGTCAAGGCCACGTTCGATCGCGCAGTGTCGTCGCACGTGCTCAGCCGGTACGTGGTCATCGACGGTGGTTCGCACATGGTGATGGGACACCCGGGCGACACCACGACGGCACGCGGTTTCCTCGATGCCGACCCCACTCCCGAGTCGCAGGCCCTCGACGGCGAAGTCCGATGCCTGATCGCCGGACTCACGATCGCATTCGCCAAGGCCGCGCTGTCGAAAGACCCGCGCCGCATGGATACCAAGCCTCTCGAAGCATTCGCCAAGAACCCCCGTGTGAGCGAGTGGGGACGCAAGTGACTCGAACCAGTCGCCTCGTCGTCGGCATCGCTCTGCTCGGACTGGTCGTCGGCGCCTGCGGGCCCAAGCGCACCGAACTCGCTCGTGAAGCGGCGCGGGCCAGTGCCGCCGTCGAGTCGGCGAGCACATCGGGCGGCGACGCATCGGATGACCTCTCCGGACCCGGTGTCACCGACACCACCGTGAAGATCGGCTTCATCATCGTCGACCAGACACAGTTGAAGAAGTTGTTGCGCTTCGACTCACCTGATGTGGGCGACGTGAAGGGTCAGATCGAGGCCCTGGTCGCCGACGCCAACTCTCGCGGCGGAATCGGAGGCCGGACCATCGAACCGGTGATCGTCGTGTTCGATGCGCTTCTCGACAGCCCCGACACCGAAGAGAAGCTGTGCCGCACGTTCACCGAAGACGATCCCGTGTTCGCGGTGGTCCTGTACGGCCAGGTGCAGTCGAACGCGCGGCCGTGCTACGCCAATCGTCAGACGCTCATGATCGACCAGACGTTCTTCCCGGTCGATCAGAAGACTCTCGAGGAGTTCTCGCCGTATCTCTGGCAGCCGATCATGCCCGAGTACGGGAAGTTGCTGCGCGGTCTCGCCATCGCTTTGTCCGACAACCAGTTCTTCGCCGATGGCGCCAAACTCGGCATCGTCGGTATCGATAGCCCCGAGAACCGCCGGGTGGTCGAGGAAGATCTCGCCCCCACTCTCGCGTCGCTCGGCGTCGAACCCACCGACATCCA
>CAZELU010000012.1:0-5767 GCA_964513215.1 uncultured Bifidobacterium sp. | reverse complement strand
AAGCCGGCCAGGATCAAGCCGTTCTCGAGTTCAAGGATCAGGGCATCGACCGCGTGATCGTCGTCGGCGGATCGCGTCTACTGGCGTTCCTGGTCACCACCGCGATTCCACAGGAGTACTTCCCGCGCTACGCGATCACGTCGTTCGACAACCCCGATTTCATCAAGCGAGAGATGCCGATGGCACTCGATGGCTCGATCGGCATCTCCATCCAGCCCGCCTTCGACATCGCCGATTCCGAATACCCACGACCGGGCAATGCGTCCGAACAGCGCTGCATCGACGTACTGTCCGCGGCCGGCCACACCTTCGCCGAACGCGCCAACATGCGTGAAGCCCTCGTGTACTGCGATGCGGTGGCCCTTCTCGAACAAGCTGGTCGGGGTCTGACCGGGCGCGCGCTCACCGCCGCGGCGCTGGCCGAACAATTCACCGCGCTCGGATCGTCGTGGATGAGCGCATCGAACTACGCGTCCGCGTTCACACCTGGTTCGTTCGACGGAGTGGCCGGCTTCCGCGCGACCATCTGGGATTCCAACTGCCTGTGCTTCACGCTCACCGAGGAAACGGTGGACTTCCCGTCATGACGAAGGGCTCCTGGTACCGCGATCCGGCTCAGTGGTGCGATCTGCTCGCCATCGCCGGCGCCGCGGTTCCTCTCCCCCTCGTTCTCACGCGCATCGACGTGGTCGCGTTCGACGCCGACCGTTCGATTCGTCCGTTCCTCGCCCTCATCGCTGTCGCGCTCGTGATCGGTATCGGCGTCGCGAATGCGGTGGCCGCATCGCGCTCGCGGCGCATCGTCGCGCTCGCGGCGGGCGCACTGGCCATCGGGTTCGTCGACATCGGCGAACCCGGTTGGGTCACACTCGGAGTTCTTGCCCTCATCGCCTCGTCGTCAGCCACGGTTCTCGCTCATGCGGTCGCCATCGAACGCGCACAATCACAGCGCTTCGTCGGTTCAGCCCTGTCGGTCGGTGCCGCTGCGGTCGGCGTGGCCGGTGCGTTGGCGTACGGGACCTGGTCGCCGGTCGTCGACTGGGGTGTGGTCACTGCCGTCGGCGGTGTCGCGCTCATCGTCGCCGGTGCCCTCGGCTGGAGCCAGCCCGATTCGATCGCCACCTCGTCCACGTACGATCCGCGCCTGGTCGCTCGCGAAGCCGACGGGAAGCCAGTAGCCGAGGCGATCAAACGTCCGATCGGACTCATGGCCTTCCTCGCCATCGGCCTGTGGCCGCTCGCGGCAGCCCAGATTCAGAGCGACTCGGTCGTGGGCCCGCGATACCCGCTGCTCACTCTCGTGGGTGGCGCACTCGGCGCGTTGGTCATCGGCGGTCTCGGACATCTCATCGATTCGCGTCGTTCCGACACCACCAGTCGCCTCGTCCAGACCTTGCACGCCACCGTCGCCATCGGTGCATTGGCCGCGTTGGCCGGCATCACGTCGCACACCCTCGTCGGCGCCGCCACTGGATGGGGCATCTCGGTCGCGTGTCTGGGTGCGGCCATCGTGTTCGCCAGCGGAATCGTCTCGTGCGACCCCGAACCGATCGGCCGCGCCGTCGCCGTCGGTCGAGTGATCGGCCGCGGGTTACTCGGAGGCGCACTCGGTCTCGTCGCATCCAGCATCGCCGAACCCCGCCATCACACGTGGTGGCTCACGATCGCATCACTGATCGTTCTTCACCAATCGATTCGCCGTCTGCGTCGCCTCACGGTCGTCGACCTCGAACCCGTAGCCGAGCCGGTGGTGAGCGCCGTCGGTTCGACTCGTTCTCGCGACAAAGCGTTGCTCGATGTCCGACGGCTCGATTCGGGCTACGGCGCCCTGCAAGTTCTCTTCTCGGTCGACTTCGCGGTGGCCCCCGGTGAAGTGGTCGCTCTCCTCGGACCGAACGGTGCCGGCAAGACGACGTTGTTGCGAACCATCGCGGGTCTGCATCCGACGTGGTCAGGACGTGTGCAGTACGGGGGTGTCGATCTGGCCGGACTCGACGCGGCCGGACGTGCCGGTACCGGACTCATGCTCATCAGTCCCGAGGCCGCCATCGCCCGACCGCTCACGGTCGACGACAACTTGCGCCTGTTCGCCAACACTCTCTCCGTCACCGAGATGAGAGCCGCCCGTGAGCGTGCGTTCGAGACCTTCCCCAAACTCAAAGAACGACTGCGCCAGTCGGCCGGAACTCTCTCGGGTGGCGAACGCCAGATGCTCGCGCTGTCGCGCGCCGTGATGTTGCGTCCGCGCTTGTTGCTCATCGACGAACTCACACTCGGGCTCTCCCCTGCCGCGATCGCCGATCTCGGACCGGCCATCCGCCGCCTCAACGACGAAGGAGTCGCCATGGTGATCGTCGAGCAGTCGACCGCGACGGCCTTGTCGTTGGCGCAGCGCGCGGTGTGCATCGAACGCGGTGCGATCGTGGCCGATTTCCCGGCCGAAGAATTGCGGGCTCAGCCCGACCTCATTCGCGCCATCCACCTCGACGGCATGAGTTCGGTCCTGAGCAACAAGGCGGCGTCATGATGTGGGCCGTCGCCCTCGGTGACTTCGACATCACCACGGGTGGTGTCGCTCTCGGACTGTTCACCGGCAGCACGTACGCGTTGCTCGCGGCTGGCCTGGTTCTGGTGTACCGCTCGTCGGGTGTCATCAACTTCGCCCACTCGTCCATCGGTCTTCTGGGCGCCGCGTTCATGTCGCTGGCCATTCAGCAGTACGGCATTCCGTACTGGTTGGCGTTCGCCGTCGGCGTGTTGGTATCAGCTGGTGCCGGCGCGGCCACCGAAGTCGTGGTGGTCAAACCGCTCTCGTCGTCGCCCAAGGTCATTCCGATGGTGGCGATGCTCGGCCTCTCCACGTTCTTCGTCGTGCTGTCGCTCGCACTCAACCCTGATGGCCTGAGCGGCGAAGCGTTTCCTCAACCGGCCGGCATGCCCACCGGATCGATCGGTTCGCTGCTCATCACCAAGCCCTACGCGGCGCAAGGAATCGTCGCTCCTCTTCTCCTGCTCGGGCTCGGTGTGTTCTTGTGGTTGTCGAAGACCGGCCTGGCCATTCGCGGTGCCGCCGCCAACCCCGATGTCGCGTCGATGAGCGGCGTTCCACCGCGCACGATGATGGTGTGGTCGTGGGCCTTGGCCGGTGCGGTGTCGGCTGTGGCGGCCATGTTCATTCTCCCCACGGTGGGCGTGGTGACTCCCGAAGCCCTCGGACCCGAATTGCTCTTGCGTGGACTCGCCGCCGCCGCGATCGCTCGCTTCGCCAGTTTCGGCGTGGCCGTCGCGGTCGCGCTCGCCATCGGTGTGATCGAACAGATCATGACCACCAACGACGGCGCCAAAGGATGGATCGAAATCGTCATCCTCGCCGCGGTCGCACTGGCCTTGGCGGCCGAACGGCAGCGCGGGCGCAAGGCCGCCGAACCTTGGACACAGGTCGGCGCTCCCCATCGCGCTCCGCTCCGACCGCTCTCGATCGCCATCGCGGTGATCGCTGTCGCGGCCGCGGCCACGGTGCCGATGTACGCCAACGCCAGCGACGCCGTGAACGCCACCCTCGTGATCGCGGTGGCGATCGTCGGCATCTCGGTCAATCTCGTCACCGGCCTGGGCGGTCAACTCACTCTCGCTCAGTTCGCTCTCGGCGGTCTGGCCGGCGCGGTCTCCATTCGTGCCGCCGCCGACAACATTCCGTTCCCTGTCGCCGTCGTGTGCGGAGCCGTGATCGCCGGTGCCGTGTCGGCACTCATCGCCGTGCCGTCGCTGCGCGTGCGCGGACCGCAATTGGCCGTGGCCACATTGTCGTTCGCGCTCGTCACGTCGGCCTATCTCCTCGATCGCGGCTGGCTGCTCGGCACTCGCCAATCTCCCTCACGTCCGAGCGGTTCGATCGGTGGCATCGATCTGGCGTCCGGACGTGGCTACTACTGGGTCGCCCTGGCCGCACTGGTGGCGGTGCTGTTACTCGTACGTTGGATCCGTCGCACCGCTTTCGCACGCAACGTGGTGGCCGTGCGCGACAACGAAGACGCCGCACGGGCCATGGCCGTGTCGGCAGTGTCGACCAAATTGCAGTTGGCCTTCGCCGGCGGATTGGTGGCCGGAATCGGCGGCGCGATCTACGCCCACGCTTACACGTCGTTGTCGTCGGCCAACTTCCCGGTCGCGCTGTCCATCGATGCCGTCACCGTGGCCGTGATCGGCGGACTCGGATCGCTCATCGGACCGGTGTTGGGCGCGGCGTATCTGGTGGGACTGCCCTTGTTCCTCCAACCGCCGGCCGAAGCTCGCGCCGGCATCGCCGGAATCTGGCTGATTCTCGTGACACAGCAACCGCGTGGCATCACCGGGCTGTTCGAAGCCATTCGCAATCGGATGCGCCCCACCACCGTGACCGAAGAAGAGCACGCCGTCCATCTCGAGCGCGAACCGTTCAGCACACAACGCCCGAGCGGACGTTTGCTCGACGTCGAGACGGTCACTCGTCGCTTCGGTTCGATCACGGCCGTCGAAGACGCGTCACTCACCGTCGATGCCGGCGAGATCGTCGGCCTCATCGGCCCCAACGGAGCCGGCAAGACGACCCTCTTCGAAATCGTCTCCGGATTCACCCGCCCGCAGTCGGGCCGTGTGATCTTCTGCGGCCGCGACGTCTCGAGACTCGGACCCACCGCGCGCGCCCGACTCGGTATCGCTCGTTCGTTCCAGTCGGCGCAGTTGTTCCCGAGTCTCACCGTTCTCGAAACCGTCCTGGTGGCGCTCGGTTCGAGCCACGACGAAAAGCGTGCGCGCCAACTCCTCGACGAGTTCGGCATCGCGCAGTACCGCCACGTTCAGGTCGGATCTCTGCCCACCGGACTGCGCCGCGTGCTCGAGATGACCTGTGCCTTCGCGTCGTCGCCCACCCTCGTCTTGCTCGACGAACCGACTGCTGGCCTGTCGAGTACCGAGCGCGAGAACTTCGGCGACAGCGTGTTGGCCTGGCGTGAGCGCACTGGCGTAGGCATCGTGATCATCGAACACGACCTGCCGGTTCTCACCCGAGTGTGCGACCGCTTGGTCGCCATGAATCTCGGCCGGGTGATCGCCAACGGCACGCCGGCCGAGGTGGTGAACCACCCCGACGTGGTGGCCAGTTACACCGGTTGATCAGTCGCCGTCGCCCTCGCCGGTCACCTTGACTTCGTTCCATACCGACTTGGCGCCCGAGTGGCCCGCGTCGTACATCGACCAACTGGAGAACGCTCCACTCGCCACAACAGCCACGATCACCAAGGGCCTCCACCACTTCTTGGCCGCGATCGTCTTCACGAAACGCGGCGCGAAGACCGCGACAAGCATCACGATGAGGAAGACGATCGCCGCACCGCGGGCCATGTCACCGGCCTCCACGTGCTCGCGCACCAAGGCCCGAACACTGCGATCACGAACTGCTTCCTCGAGCGCTTCGCCACTATTAGCAGCCAAGATCGCACCGAGGGTGCCCACCGCCGTGACGATTACTGTCGGCCAAGCGAAACGCTGCCACCACGCGGGGCGGGCGAGCATGAAGAGTGCGCCGATGAAACCCAGCGGGATCAGCACCACCGGGAGATGCACGAAGAGCGGATGAGCAGGGAGACCGAGAAACGTGTTCACGTTTCGACCGTACCGAGTCCGGTTCTCACGAACGAAGAGTTTCGGTAAGAGACGCGTGAGAATTCGAGCCCGGAAAGCACAGAACCCCGACCGCTCACGCGATCGGGGTTCTGCTTCGACTAATTCC
>CAZELU010000011.1:13928-53660 GCA_964513215.1 uncultured Bifidobacterium sp. | reverse complement strand
TTCCAGATCTCCCCCGGGAAACCGGGGGGCCCTTCTCTTTCCAGATCTCCCCCGGGAAACCGGGGGGCCCTTCTCTTTCCAGATCTCCCCCGGCAAACCGGATCGGGACGGAGTGCTCAGCCGCCAGTGGCGCGAGCGAGGGTGCCGAGGTACAACTCGATGACATTCGGATCGCTCAACAGATCACGACCCGAACCGGTGTAGGCGTTACGACCCTGATCGAGCACGTACCCGCGGTGCACCACCTGCAGACACCGGCGAGCGTTCTGTTCGACCATCAAGATCGCCACGCCCGACTGATTGATCGTTCGGCAGTTCACGAACACTTCGTCTTGAAGTTGCGGCGACAACCCGGCTGACGGCTCGTCGAGGAGCAGGATCGACGGCCGCATCATGAGGGCTCGCCCCATGGCCACCATCTGACGTTCGCCACCCGACAACGAACCCGCGCGCAAGGCTGCTCGCTCTCCCAGCCGCGGGAACATGTCGACCACGTAGTCGAAGCGTTCGGAGAAGACCGATGGCTTCAAGAAGCAACCCATCTCGAGGTTCTCGCGAACCGTCAGGCTCGGAAAGACGTTCTTTGTCTGCGGCACGTATCCGACGCCCATCGCCACCAATTCGTGGGCCTTGCGACCGGTGATCTCCTGCTCGTTCAAGAAGATCTGGCCCGAGCGCACCTTGCACTGGCCGAGCACGGCCTTCAGGAACGTCGACTTGCCGGCACCGTTCGGTCCGATGATGCCCACGAACTCGCCGGCCGAGACCTCGAGATTGCAACCGTTGAGGATGTTGACCTCGGGGATGTAACCGGCGACGAGATCAGTGGCGTGCAGAACCTTGGTCATGCGCCCTCCTCCAGGAGTGATCGTCCCTGATGCGCGCCGAGATAGGCATCGATCACCGCTGGGTTCTTCGAGATGTCATCGGGAGTTCCTTCGGCGATGACTCGGCCTTCGGCCATCACGATCACCCAGTCGGACACGTCGTGCACCATGTCCATGTCGTGTTCGACGAACAGCACCGTCATGCCTTCGTCGCGCAGGCCACGAATGTGATCGTTCAGACTCTGCTTGAGCGCCGGGTTGACACCCGCCATGGGCTCGTCGAGCATCACCAGATTGGGGTTGGTCATCAGCGCCCGAGCCATTTCCAGCAACTTGCGCTGCCCACCCGAGAGCGCGCCGGCGAACTCGTCGCGCATGTGCGACAACTTGAAGCGATCGAGCAGACCCTCGGCCCGGGCCGTGATTTCGTCCTCTTGCTTCTTCCAGGTGCTCGAGAACAGACCGTTCCACCACTTTTCACCGCGTTGACCGGTGGCTCCGAGACGCATGTTCTCGATGACCGACAACTTGGTGAGGCTCTTGGTGAGCTGGAAGGTGCGCACCATGCCGAGGGCCGCGGTCTTGTGCGGTGCCACCTTGGCCATGTCTCGACCGTCGAACGACCACGTGCCGGTGGATGGTGTGTCGAATCCGGAGAGCAGGTTGAACAACGTTGTCTTACCGGCTCCGTTGGGTCCGATCAGGGCTGTGATCGAGCCACGCTGAACTTCGATGTGATCGACGTCGACGGCGACGATGCCACCGAACTCACGGCGGACACCGTCAGCGACCAGAATCGGATCGGGCTTACGTGATCCGGGCACCTTCTCACAGCCGGCCAGTGCCGAACGGGCGGCCTGCGCGAGGGGCGAATACGAACGCTCAGCGGCCATCGAACGCCATCTCCTTGCGATCTCCGAAGACACCCTGGGGACGGAAGACCATCAGCAAGATGAGGGTCAGACCGATGAGGATGAAGTTGAGCGGGCCGACGTCGGTCGAATCCATCACCTGGAAGTTTCCGATGCGGATCGGCTCGTCGGCGACCTGACGCATGAAGTTGTCGAGGAAGGTGAAAATGCCCCAGAAGATCATCGGGCCGACGATGGAGCCCGACACTCGGGCCACTCCACCGAGCACCAGTGCCGTGAGGATGTAGAAGGTCACGTCGCGGCTGTAGTTGTCGGGCTGGACCGCCGCGCGGTCGATCGCGAAGATCATTCCGGAGATGGTTCCGAGGATTCCGCCGAGGATCAAAGACTGCATCTTGTACGAGTACACGTTCTTGCCGAGCGAGCGAACCGCGTCCTCGTCCTCTCGAATCGCCTTGAGCACGCGACCCCACGGGCTCTTCATCAACTTGTAGACGAAGAAGCCGAGCAGTGCGACCAGAATCCAGCCGACGATGAGCGTCCAGAGTTCACGGCCGGTGAACCGGAAGGGCGAGAACCCGTACCTGGTGGCTTCATCGATACCGACCTTGTTGCCGAGATCGCGGAAGGTCTGCGAGAAGTTGTTGATGCCGTCGCTGCCGCCGAAGTAGTGCTTGAACCGAACCGAGCGCACGACCAAGCGGATGATCTCGGCCGCGGCGATCGTCACGATCGCCAGATAGTCGGCCCGTAGACGCAACGTCGGAACACCCATCAACAGACCGAGTCCGACCGAGAACAGGATGCCGAGCGGAATTCCCCACCACATCGAGATCTCGAAGTACTGAGCGGTCATGCCGAGGCCGTACGCCCCGCAAGCCATGAATCCGGCCTGTCCGAAGTTGAGAAGGCCGGTGTATCCGAATTGCACGTTGAGGCCGAGGGCGGCGATGGCGAAGTACACGGCGTTGATGCCGATGAAGCCCTTGAGGGTGTTCTCGAAGATGAGCGACCAATCCACCGCTACCCCACTCTCTGCGCTTTACCGAGGATGCCCTGCGGACGGAACAGGAGCACGAGAATCAAGATGAGGAGAGCCGGTGTGGCCTTCAATTCGGTGGGTACGACCAGACTCGCCACTTCGACGAGCACGCCCACCACGAAACCGCCGACGAGAGCGCCGAACGCCGAGCCGAGGCCGCCGAGTGTGATACCAGCGAACATCAGGAACAGCAGGCGCGCGCCCATGTCGAAACTGACCTGCTCGTCGAGCCCGCGGAACACACCACCGGTGGCCGCTAGCGCGCCACCCAAAATCCAAACGAGTTTCACGACTCGTTCGGAGTCGATACCCGTCGCCGAGGCCAGATCAGGGTTGTCGGACACCGCGCGCGTGGCCTTGCCGAGGCGCGTGTATCGCAACGCGAGCGCGACCGCCACGAGTATGAACACCGACAGCACCGACAAAGTGAAATCGCGAGGGGTGATCTGAATCGGTCCGAACTCCCACGACTTCTGGAGCGAGTAGTCGCCGTAGGGCCTCGTGCGGCTGTCGAATCGCGACAAGTAGAAGTTGCGCAGAAGGATCGACAAACCAACCGTGAGAACCATCTGGGTGACGAGGCCGATCCCGCGCTTGCGAAGTCGGGCGAAGATTCCGGCGTTGAGGGCCCAGCCGAACAACCCACCGGCCGCAATGCCGAGCGGAGCGGCGATGAGGATGTGGAACTTGCCGTCGTCGGTGACGCCGGGCAGGAAGCTCAGGAACCCGAGGAATGTGAGACCGGTGATGTTGAAGATGAAGGCGGCCAGACCGCCGAAAGTCACCATTTCGCCGTGAGCGAAGTTGGTGAGTCCGGTCGTGCCGAAGATGAGCGACAGGCCCACCGAGCACATGGCCAGGATCAATCCGAGTCGGATTCCGTTGACCAGGCGCTGCGCCAGCTTCTCGCCGAGATTCTGCGAGCCTCCCTGTGACTCGCCGGTGAAGAAGTTCACCACTTTGGTGGACGTGATGAAACTCTCGGCTGTGAGCGTTTGCGTGGCGGGCGACGTCCCACTCAGTGCTTGACCGTCCGGCAAGGTGTCCTCGTCGAGCGTGACCGTGTAATTGGCCTTGCCCGGCAAGTCGATGACCACGACGCCTTTGTCGTCGGTCTCTCCCCGTCCGACCTCGTTGCCGGCTTCGTCGGTGACCACGATGAGGACTCCGGCGATGGGCTTGTTGGCCGTCTCGCCGCCGGCTCCGCGCGCCTGTTCTTTGACCTGTGCGCGGACCGATACTCCGTCAGCCGAGGCCGGCGTGGCCGCCCAGCCCAGGACGGCGAGGAAGCCGAACAGCAAGACGATCAATCGTCTCCAGCGATTCGCCACGAAAACCGTCTCTTCCTCGTCCAGTTGCCTGGGGAGAACCCCCCGCCCAGGTCCGACACCGCGACGACACATCGGCGACACCCAGCCGATACGCCCCGGACGACCAGAGGTCATCCGTGATGACGGAACGCCGAGATGGTAGTTCAGAGTCCGTGTCGTTCGAAAGAGTCACCCGAAGAACGTCATCTCGGACAGTGCCCGGGGCGGCAACCGCGACATCGACTGGGTCCTCCATGATCCCCGTCTTGGCCGTCCTGGGGGTGGCTGTCCTCTTCGGAACGACCGGAACGGCTCTGGCCAAGGCCCCCGTGGGTACCGATTCCTTGGCCGCTGGCGCCGTACGTCTCCTGGTGGGTGGGGCGGCACTGTGTCTCATCGCCGGAAGGCGATTGTCGATGTGGCGCGAGCACCGGGCCGCCCTCGCGGTCGGAGCGTTCGGTGTCGCGGTCTACCAACTGGGTTTCTTCGATGCGACCCAGCGAACCGGCGTCGCCATGGCCACGGTCATCACCATCGCCGTCAGTCCATTGGCGAGTCGGGCGATCGGAGCCGTTCGTCGGCGGCCCGCGCCGGCTCCCCTCTGGTACCTGGCCGCGGTGATGATCGGGATCGGCTTGGTTCTTCTCGTCGGGTCCGGATCCGATCGCCTCGAGACCGATACCGCTGGCATCGTGGCCGCGATCCTGGCCGGAGCGAGTTACGCCCTCTACACCGAAGCGGGATCCGCAGCGATCGGCGCGGGTGCCGATTCGACGAGCACCATGGCTCTTCTCTTCTTTGGTGGTGGCCTTCTCGCCAGCCCTTTGCTCTTCGTGCGCGATCTCGGCTGGCTCGCCGAGGGTCGTGGCGTGCTCGTCATGGCCTGGCTCGCTCTCGTGACACTCACGATTGCTTATGTTGCTTTCGGTTGGGGTTTGCGAACTCTCGCGCCGACCACGGTCGTGATGCTCACACTCCTCGAACCAGCCGTGGCCGCCGTGCTCGCGGTGACCTTCCTCGACGAACGCCTGTCGGGAGTCGGTTGGATCGGAGCCGCTCTGGTACTGGCCGCGATGCCGTTGGTGGCTCTGTCGGCACGCACTACCGTGCGCTCATGAACCGACCGGCCCCGATCAACAACCGACTCACTCGTCTTCTCGGGGTCGATTATCCGATCGTCCAGGCCCCCATGGGCTGGATCGCGCGTTCGAAGCTCGCATCGGCGGTCAGTCGGGCCGGCGCACTCGGCATCATCGAGACGTCATCGGGAGAGTTGGATGCGGTTCGCAACGAGATCACTGCCATGCGCGAGATCACCGATCGTCCCTTCGGCGTCAACATCGCTCAACTCTTCGTGCGCGATCCGTCGATCGTCGATTTCGTGGTGGCCCAGGGTGTTCGGTTCGTCACCACGTCGGCGGGCGATCCGCGTCAATACACGGAGAAACTCAAAGCGGCTGGTCTCACGGTCTTCCATGTCGTTCCGACGTTGTCCGCCGCGCTGAAGGCGGTCGATGCGGGCGTGGACGGGCTCGTCGTGGAAGGCGGCGAAGGCGGCGGATTCAAGAACCCGCGCGATGTGTCCACCATGGTTCTGCTTCCCTTGGTTGCCAGCAAGGTCGACGTTCCGATCATCGCGGCCGGGGGGATCTGCGACGGTCGGTCCATGGCGGCCGCATTCGCCCTGGGGGCCGACGGGGTCCAACTCGGAACACGCATGGTGTCAGCGGCCGAGTCACCGGTTCACGAGAACTGGAAGAATGCGATCGTGGCCGGGGCCGAGACCGACACGGTGTTCCTGAACCGCCACTCTCGCCCTGGTCTGCGAGCGCTGCGGACCGAGCGCACCACTCTGCTCGAGAAGCAGGAGAACGTCCCGCTCACGGAAATGAGTCGTGCTCTCGACCTCTATTTCGGCGGCGACATGGAGGCTTCGATCGCGCTGACCGGTCAGGTCATGGGTCGCATCGAATCGGTCGAGTCAGTGGAGACCATCATCCACTCGATGGTGACGGAATTCAGGGCCGTTCGCGATCGACTACGCGACGTCGACTGAGATGCGATTCGACTGAGTCACCAGTCGTGTGAGCGCGATCATGATCGCCGTCGCACCTGCGATGTGAATGGCCACCAAGGCAGCCGGTATGTCATTGAAGTACTGCGTGTAGCCGACCGCCGCCTGGATCACACCGATCGCCATCGTTGCCTCGAGCACGCCGCTCATCGACTTCCACTCGTTCCGCACTCGGCGAACGACAACGATGATCGCGAGAAGCGCCAGTAAGAAGAGAATCACGCTGATTCCGTGAATTCGAGCCACATGGGAGATGTCGAAGCCGAAACGACGTGCTTCTTCGTCGCCAGCATGTGGCCCCGATCCGGTGACGATCGTTCCGGTGTACAGAGCGACACCTCCGAGCACGAATGCGATGAGGGCCAGTCGCTGGGAAAGGGAGCGCCGACCGGTCCGGTCGACGCGCTGATCATCGGCTGATCGAACCCAGAGCACGGTCGCGTTCGTGACCAGCACCATCGACAGCAAGAAGTGTCCTTGGTTGGCCAGCGGGTGCAGGTCGGTGAGCACGACGATTCCACCAAGCACGACCTGACCGACCACACCGGCCACCAGACCCCAGGCCAGGCGGACGAGGTCGGGACGCCGCGGCAGACGGCGGTGGGCACCAAGAACGGCCAGAATCACCGACAAGGCGACCAGGCCAGTGAAGAGACGGTTGACCTGCTCGATCGCACCGTGCGTCGACGACACGTCGATGAAGCGCTCTTCGTTGCAACGGGGCCAGTCCTCGCAGCCGAGTCCCGATCCGGTGAGACGGACGGCTGCGCCGGTGAGGACGATCACGCACAGGAAGACCAGGGCCGTGAACGCGAGTCGCGAATACGAGCGAGGGCTGATCGTCCGCACGACTCGACCCTATTACGGACCGTTGACGGTCGACCGTTCCGAACCGAAGTACGGTCGTGACCGTGCTCACATCGTTCGACGACTACCCGATTCATCCGTCGAGTTCACCG
The DNA here is from genome assembly GCA_964513215.1 of uncultured Bifidobacterium sp. Lineage (GTDB taxonomy): Bacteria > Actinomycetota > Acidimicrobiia > Acidimicrobiales > Ilumatobacteraceae > Casp-actino8. The sequence goes on along the minus strand of CAZELU010000011.1, from coordinate 46,576 downwards.
ATCGCCTTCACCGCGTCGAGTGATCCGAATCACTACGACCGGTACTTCTTCAACGGTTATCGCCGCGACGCGTCTCTGTATTTCGGCGTCGCGCTCGGGCTGTATCCGAACCGTCACGTGGTCGACGCGTCGTTCTCGGTGGTGGTGGCTGGATCTCGGCAGATCTCGCTTCACGCGTCCGGACGCGCTCCTCTCGATCGGGCTCGCGCAAACAAGGTCGGCCCGATCGAGGTGCGCATCATCGAACCGATGAAGCGACACCGCGTGATCGTCGATTCGCCCGAACATGCGATCAGGGCCGACCTCGAGTTCGTCGCTCGCAGCGGACCTGTTCAGGAGCCACACTTTCTCGCCCGGGCCGGGCAGCGGGTCACCACCGACTACACCCGACTCACACAGTTCGGTCATTGGTCGGGTTGGATCGAGGTCGAGGGCGAGCGACACGACGTCGAGTCCGGTTCGTACGGATCGCGTGACCGCTCGTGGGGTGTTCGGCCCATCGGACCGCCAGCCGAACTCGGAGCGCCCACCAACAAGCCGCAGTTCTACTGGTTGTGGGCCCCGGTGAACTTCGAGACCTACGCCACGCACTTCGATGTCAACGAGTACTCCGATGGTTCGCGATGGCACGAGGTCGGTTTCGTTCTCGACGATGGTGAAGCACCGGCCGTGGCTGCCCAACGAGTCGACTACTCGACGACGCTTCGACCCGGAACCCGCTGGGCTCAGTCGTTCTCGCTCGACCTCGCCCTCCCCGACGGAAGTTCACGTCGTCTCGAGTTCGAGCCCCTGTACGAGTTCCACATGTCGGGCATCGGATACTTCAATCCCGACTGGGGGCACGGCTACTGGAAGGGCGAGCTGGCGGTTGGAGCCGAAGCGTGGAACCTTCCGGTCTCCACGCCTTGTGAGCCACGACATGTGCACATCCAAGCGGTGTGCCGCGTGCGTGACGGCTCGAACATCGGTCTTGGCGTTCTCGAGCAATTGATCATCGGAGAGCATCGACCGACTGGCCTCACCGGACTCTTCGATCCGGCCTGACACGCCTCTCACGTGTGCCTGATGGTCATGCCCCCGTCGACCACGAGAGTTGCTCCGTTGGTGAAGCTGGCCGCCGGGAGGCACAACGAGAACGTCATCTGGGCGACCTCTTCGGGTTCGCCGTAACGCCGCAACGGAACCTTCCGCTTCGCGTACAAGTCCTTGGCGTCGCCAGGAATACCCGCCGTCATGCCGGTGTTGATCGGACCCGGACACACGCAGTTGACGGTGATCCCGAACCGCCCCAACTCGACCGCCATCGAACGGGTGAGTCCGGTCACGCCGGCTTTCGAGGCCGAGTAGGCGGCCAATCCCCCGGTTGCGACGATCGATTCGGTGGACGCGATGTTCACGATGCGACCGAATCCGGCTTCCTTCATGGCCGGAACCACCAGCCGAGCCAAGTGCACGTAAGCCGACAAGTTCACGTCGATGGTTCGGCGCCACGCATCGAGGAACGAATCGTCGTCTTGAAGCAAGCTCGACACCAGTGACACACCAGCATTGTTCACGAGAGCGTCGATGCGTCCCCACTCGTCACGCACTCGCTTCACCATGGACGCGAGTGCGGCTCGATCCGTCACGTCGAGGGGAAAGCCGAGTGCACGACCGGAGCCGTGAGCGTCCTCGATCTCGCCCACGACCGTCGCCACGCGGTCAGCTCCCAGATCGACAACCGCAACACGCGCTCCCTCATCGGCGAAGAGGTGTGCGGTGGCCCGGCCCATTCCGCTGGCCGAACCGGTCACGATGGCGACCCGATCGATCATCGATCGGTCGAGCGACGTCAGGCGCGTCATGGACGGCGCCAGGTGTCCCGACCGGCCATTCCGTACGTGCGAAGGATCGTCGCGCGCACCGGATCGATGAGCAAGAAGACATGGTTGTCCGATTCGGGCCCACCTGGCTCGAACGCCTTGAGGTCGTAACCCATCTTGTCCCAGAGTTCGACTCGTTCGGCCGTGGTGTCGGCGATCCGAGCCTCGCCCCAGACGATGCAACTGTCCCACTTGGTGGATTCACTCACCGAGAAGTGAACCGTGGCCCGCGGGTTCTGGCGGACGTTACGCACCTTGCGACTGCTCGACAGCACGAACGCAGCGATCTGGTCACCGATCCAATTCACTGCGACCGGGGCCAGGTGAGGTTCACCGTCGGAACCGGTTGTCGCAATGAATGCGAACGGACCGTACCGACGACTGTCGGACTTGATGTCTTCGAGAGATGCCATGGTGATTCTTCCTTCGTGTCGAAAGTTGTTGTTCGTCAGTGGCGCTTCCAGCGCTCGATGCCGGCCATGCCGTACGCACGCATGAGCATGGCCCGGTCGACGTCGACCCTCATGAAGACCGTGTCCGGACTGTTGTCGGGTCCACCCGGGGCAAAGGCGTTCAGGTCGTAGTCGAACACACCATTCCAGAGTCGACGCTTGGTATCGACGTCAGTGTGCAGCGACGAGCGTCCCCACACCTCCACGCCGTCACCGTTCTCGGTCACCTGCCAGTGCAACGCCACCCTGGACTCGTGAGCGACATTCTTCGACTTCACCGAATCACGCCCCACCATGATCCAGATCACGTCCCCCTCCCAGCACGGGTGCACCGGCACGACGTCGGGTTCGCCGTCAGCGCCGACCGTCGCCAAGTGGGCCCACGGACTGAGGCCGGTCGCGAAGGTCTTGATGTCCTGCAGTGTCAGGGTCGTCATGGTCTCACCTCGTAGAAAGCGTTGACGGAATGTTCGATGTCGAGGCGCCGGAAGCGGGTGAAACCGGCGTCTTCAGCCATGGCCCGCGCCTTCGATTCAGGAAGGCCGAGGGTCCCGAGCCCAGCCCCGCCGGGAGCCGAAAGTGCTGATGACATGCACGACATCACACTGATTCCGTACATCAGCGAGGCCATCGGATTCTTTGCAGCGTTCTCCTCGAATGTGTCGAGGGCCTTGATGTCGACGAGTAACCAGGTGCCGTCGGGCTTCAGTGACCGGCGAATGGCCCGCATCACCTCGGCCGGATGAGTCATGTCGTGAACACAATCGAACGCCGTGACGAGATCGAGAGAACCATCGTCGGGAAGAGGCTCTCGTCGCGGATCGACGAAGCGTGCGTTGGCCACACCCGATTCGCGAAGTTTCGTCTCGGCACGATCGAGGGCGTAGCGCGAGATGTCGTAGCCGACGACTTCAGAACGTGGAAACCGCTGCGCCAGACGCAAAGCGGCTCCGCCAGCGCCACAGCCAATATCGGCGACACGTGCGCCACCGTCGAGTTTCGGCACAACGCCGTCGAGTGCGGGCACGACGAGTGGAATCAAGAACGCATTCGACCACGGCTCGAACGAACGCTCGATGCCGACCGCGCCCTCGGGTCCGTGGCTGTCGTAGTCGTGACCCATCCCGGTTCGGAAGCTCTCCGGAAGTCGCTCGAGCGCTGACATCGTCTGCGGAAGGCGATGGAACATTCCCATTCCGAACGCAGGGTTCTCCTCGTCGGCGAGGACCAAACGTGCTTCTGGCCGCAACCAGAACGTTTCGCGACCCTGATCGTCGCGGGCGAATTCGATCACCTTGGCCGCAGCTTGATTGTGAGCCCACTCCTGAACCCAGCGCGGAGCGAGGCTCAGTTGACTCGACAACTCGTCGATCGTGATCGGACGATCGAGCGACCCCATTGCTTGGTAGAGACCAAGGCGATCTCCGAGATGGATCATGCCGGCCGTGACCGCACCTTCGAGTTTCGTGAACACGTGGAAGCTGAAGAGCTTCACGGCCATGGGATCGATCTCGGTCACGATTGAGTCCGTTCAGTACGTGCGGTCGGCGTCAGCCAAGTGTTCCACATCGCTCAACTTGGTCAAGCCAAAGGTGTGCCCATCCCCGATCGCATACGACGACAAACGGCTGATCGACGCGTGTCCGAGAACGAAACGCTCCCACTCCCACGGTGTCGCGGGCAGGCCGAGCAGGTGGCAGATCAGGACGCTGTTCGTTCCGGCGTGTGCCACCAGCAAGATCCGACGATCGGGATCGTCGATCTCCCAGACCGGCAGGCTCTGTGCACTGGGTCGCATACCGCGCTCCGCGAAGAAGAAACCTGCATTCGTATGGATGCGGTCGACGAAGTCACGGACGGGTTCGCCACCGACGAGACCCTCCCAGCGCTGCTCGGCCGGTCGCCGGCGCTCTTCGGCGTAGGCCGCGTCGGCCCGTTCGCGCGGCGTGCCGTGCCACAAAGGGTTGCGGATTTCCTCCAGCCAGTCCTGGACCGGTTCGTCCAGTCGACGATCGTCGAGCAGTGGACGGGCGGTTTGACGAGCCCGCACCAGGGGCGACACCCACACCTCGTCGAAGACTTCTCCGTGCAGGACCCGAGCGACCTCGGCCGCTTGTCGGTGACCCCGATCGGTGAGGGGCGGATTGTCGACGTTCAAGTCGTCGCGAACCCATTCGGGTTCACCATGTCGAACCAGAACGATCTCCATCTCAACGATCTCCTTGTTTCATCGAGCCGTCATCCTCGCTCGTCGGCATCGGTCACCGACGTCGACTCGATCCAGTCGGCGTACATCCGAGCGTACGGACCCGGCGCGGCCACCAGTCGATCGTGATGTCCGTCCTGAACCACCCGTCCGTCGGCCAACACGACCACCCGGTCGGCCCGAGCCGCGGTCGACAGGCGATGCGCGATCGAGATCGTCGTACGATTCCGACTGAGCATGTCGAGCGCACGCGCGATGCTCACCTCGGTTCCGGGATCGACCGACGACGTCGCTTCGTCCAACACCAGAATCGGAGGGTCGACGATCGCAGCCCGAATCAACGCGACCAACTGGCGTTCACCCGCCGACAGTGCCGATCCTCGATTTCCGACTTGGGTGCCGAGACCGTCGGTCAGACTGGCCACCCATTCGGTCAATCCGAGTGAATCGACACACTTCGCAACTTCCTCTGGGCCGATTCCCGGTCGCGCGAAGCCCACGTTCGCAATGATCGTGTCGTCGAACAGGAAAGGTTCCTGAGGGACGACGACCACCGTACGGCGAAGTTCTTCGTTGTCGATCCGGCGCAGCGACACTCCCCCGATCCGCACGTCGCCCACGGTCGGATCGGAAAATCGAGCCAGCAATCGGCCCAACGTCGTCTTTCCGGACCCCGTTTCTCCCACGATCGCGACTCTGGTTCCGGCCTTGATCGTGATGTCGACGTTGCGCAGTGCGGGGGCTTCTTCGGCCTCGTCGCCCCGTGGGCGATAGCGGAAACTCACGTCGTCGACGACGATGTCGAGCGGTCCTCGCGGTAGTGGCATCGGATCGGAGGGCGGCAACGGTCCGACCGGGATGGACAAGATGCCCAGAACGCGACGTAGGCCGGCGATCGCGGTCTGCGTCTGATCGAGAACCTCGGTGAGTTCGGCGATCGGCTCGAGCAAGCGATACGTCAGGAAGACGAATCCCACCAGTGCGCCGGCCGTGAGACCACCGGCTTCACCGCGCCACACACCGACGATCACCACCGCCGAGATCGCCAGGGTTCCGAACACTTCGCCGCTCGGGAACAGGAACGCTCCGATCAAAGAGGCGCGAGTCTGTGCTCGGCGCCGTTCCGCTGTTGCTTCAGCAACGCGACCGGCGAACTCCGGTCCACTGCGGTACGCGAAGAGGGTCTCGGCGCCGTTGATGATCTCGCCGGCGGTACCGAGAACCTGACCGTTCGCCGCACGCACCGCGTCGTACGCGGCGACCAGTCGGCGCTGAACCCGCCGAAGCACGAGATACAGCGGAGCCGACACGACGATCGCGGTGACGGCCAGGATCCAGTCGTACGACAACATCACAGCCGAGACGACGACGGTCAGAGCCCCGTTCAGAATGAAAGCGAAGCCACCCCACGAGAAGAACTGCGACAGGGTCTCCACATCGGAGGTCACTCGCGCTACCAACGCACCGCGGCGCTCGTCGTTGTGATCTTCCAGACTCAAGCGGTGGACGTGCTCGAAGAGACGCGAACGCAGCCCGAAGAGCGCTTCCTCGCTGCGATGACCCAGTCGCTTGACAGCGGCTCGTTGGGCCAGACCCGTCACCAGCAAACACGCCAATCCGACGAGACACAGTCGGCTGATGAACGACGTGTCGACGTCCAGGCCACCTTCGATGTCCATTCCGCGGTCGATCGCCTGCTGCACGACGACTGGCCCGACGACGCGTCCGGCCGATCCGATCAGAGCGAGGACGAGAGTCAGGGGCAGACCGGATTTCAGAGCGGGTGCGGCCCGCACGCCCGCGCCGATCGTCGCGACCGGACCGTGAGTGAATTCGGCCTCGTTCATGGCTTCACCTTCACGCTCGGTCACTCTCGTACGCACTCATCAACACGGAGTACGACTCGGTGCGACCGGCGATCTCCTCGTGACGACCACTGTCGACGATGCGACCACCGTCGATGAACACCACCGTGTCGGCGTTGGAGACCAAGCTCGGCCGCGACGAGACAGCGATCACCGTCGTGTCGGCGAGAGATCGACGTAAACCCTCCAGGACGGCAGCCTCCGTCGACGGATCGAGCGCACTCGTGGTGTCGTCGAGGAGAAGGACGCGCGGTTCTCCCACGATCGCTCGAGCGAGGGCAATTCTCTGGCGCTGCCCACCCGATAGGCCCACGCCACGTTCCCCCACCACGGCGTCGAGTCCACCGGGCAAATCGAACACGAATTGGGCTTGGGCGACATCGAGCGCCCGACGAAGCGCGCTCTCGTTCACGGCTCGACCCAGCGTGACGTTCTCGCGGATCGTTCCGCTCATCAGGAAGGGTTCTTGGAAGACGAGTGCCGAATCGGCGAGCGGCCCCGAAATCGAACCGGAGGTCGGCGCGAGCAGGCCGGCGAGAGCATGAAGGAGTGTGGTCTTTCCCGATCCGGTAGGCCCCACGATGGCGGTGAGTGCCCCGGCTGGAAACGTGCACGAGATGTCGGTGAGCACTTCTCGACCGTCTCCCTGTTCGATGCACACACCGCGGAGAACGACAGCTCCCGGCTCGATCTGAAGGCGGCGACGAGGGTCGGGTTCCACCGGCTCGGCGACCAACTGTTTGACCCGGTCGAATCCGGCCTGCGACCGAGGCATCTCACTGAACGCGTAGCCGATGATCCGAAGAGGGAACACGAGCAGCGCGAAGATGTAGATGAAGGAAGCCAGATCTCCGACGGTCATCGCGCCATCGGCGACGCGATACGACCCGAGTAACACGATCAGAACGCTCGCCGAATTCGGAACGACATCGAGAAGCGTTTCGAAGAGTGACCGCACCTTGATGGCTTGAACGCGAGCCGAGCGGACCCGAAAGGCGATGTCCGACAATCGACTGGCCTCTCGCGCCTCGGCACCGAAGGCTTTGACCACGGTCACGGCTTCGAAACTCTCGTGGGCCGCCGACGACAGGGTCGCCAATTCGGCCTGAGCCAAGTCGTACCAGCGGTCGGCTCGCTTCTGATACACGAGGTTGAGCGACATGATCACCGGAAAGACGAGTGTCGCCAGAACGCCCAACAACGGGTCGGCTGCGATCAAGCCTCCCGAGGCGATGAGAAGCATCAGGACGACGCCAGTCGAGAAAGGTAACGGTGCCACGACCTGGACGGCCGCCTCGACGTCCACGCCGACTCGTGTCATCAAGTCACCGGTGCTTTGCCGACGGTGCCACGGAACGGGTTGGCGCACCACGGCGTCGATGGCTTCTCCCGAGAGGTCCTCGGCGATACCCCACTGCGCCTTGCCGGCCCAGGTTCGACGGACGATCACACCGGCGGCCCGAACGATGGCAACGAGGATGAAGATTCCGATGCCGGCCGCGGCGGCCGATGCATCGATCGATCCTGATTCGAATCGCTCGACGATCACGTTGTCGATGATCCAACGCAGAACCCACGACGATGCGACCGTTCCGAACGCGAAGACGGTCGCTCCCGCGACGGCGACCGCGAAATCAGCTCGCCGGTACGAGACGAGCGAGGTGACGAGCTTCACCCTCTTGCGAAAGCGCGATTCGTTCGTCACGTTTCCTTTGTAGCAGTCGGGCTCGAACGACGGCCCAACTACTAGTGTCGGGTGGGTGAGTTCCCTCGGCGCCGCACTGGCTGGTCCCGACCAGATCGACGTCGGCCTCCTCGTCGTGCGCGTGTGCATCGGAGGGTTCCTCGCGTACCACGGCTACAACAAGATCTTCGGTGGTGGAGGTCTGTCGGGAACGGCGGCCTGGTTCGGATCGATCGGGATGAAGTGGCCCCATCTCCAGGCGCGTCTCGCCGCCACGACCGAGATCGTTGCTGGACTCGGACTTGCTTTCGGGTTTCTCACGCCGCTGTCGGCCGCCGGCGTGATCGGGATCATGATCGTGGCGATCGCGGTTGCCCACGCGAAGGTGGGCTTCTTCATTTTCCTTCCCAATCAAGGTTGGGAGTACTGCGCGACGATCGCGCTCATGGCTTGGTCCGTTGGCGTCATCGGACCAGGCCAACTGTCGCTCGATCACGCACTCGACATCCACTTCACCGGGTGGTCGGGTGCGGTCGTCACCTCGATCATCGGAGTGGGCAGTGCCGCTTTGCTGCTCGCGACGTCCTACCGCCCCAAGTCGTGAGCACCAGCCGTCGAACGCTCGTGCGAGTCGTGCTGAGCTTCGTCAGCGTCGCCATCGCGGCCTTCTGGGTGTGGGCTCTCTTCTTTCCGCCAAAACAGTCGGTAGCCAAGGTGAGTGATGTCGCGTGGACCGAGCGTGCAGTTGCCGTCTGCGAAACCGCAAACATCCGGCGCAACGAACTCGCTGACTCGCGTCGCATCGAAGACGTGGGTGAAGGCGCCTTGTCCGAACGTGCCGATCTCATCGACCGGGCGACCGACATCATCGTTGCGATGATCGACGAACTGGAGGCCACCGCGCCGACCTCGGGCGACGACCGTCGCCTTGTCGAAACGTGGATCGGTTACTACCGGACGCTGATGTCCGACCGTCGCGACTACACCGAGGTACTACGCAGCGGCGACAATCCGCCGTTCCCGGAATCGGTGATCGACGGCTCGCCCATTTCCGAGTACATCAACGACTTCACTGTCGCCAATCGCATGAAGGCCTGTTCGGCGCCAGCCGATCTCGCGGTCTAGGCGTTCTTCCATTCACCGCTCTCGAAACGCCGAATGACGCGGGCCGGCGAGCCGACGGCTACTGAGAACGATGGAATGGCTCCGGTCACCACACTGTTGGCACCGATCACGACGTGTTCGCCGATCTCCGCACCCGGAAGAACGACGGTGCCGTAACCGAGCCACGATCCCCGACCGATTCGAACCGGTTTCTCGGGCATCGTTTGCACTGATATCGGACGTTCGACGTCTTCGTATCCGTGGTTCTGATCGGTGATGTACACGTTGTGACCCGTCCACACGTCGTCGCCGATCTCGATCGAGAAGTGTCCGACGATTCCGGAACCCTTTCCGATCAGACAGCGGTCCCCGATCGAGACCACGGGGTCGGTGAGACATTCTTGACCCGGCATCATTCCGGCCGACAGCGTGCACTGGGGACCGATCATCGTGTCGCGTCCGATTCGGATGTATTTCTCGTTGTAGAGGGTGTTGACCGGAAAGCAGATCACGCTCCCCGAGCCGAACCGGCCGAACTGTCGACCGCGACGAGAGTCGGGGCCGATGGCCCCAGCCTCGACCACTCGCTCCCAGACGGTGTGCACGACCGGGTGCAGAAGACGCACGAGTCGGCCCCGAAGCGGGCTCATCGGGCGCGGCGGCAGCGCGGCAGGCACGGGCCGACTCTAATGAGGTCCTTCGAGCGTTGAGTCGGAAATCACAAGAGCCCCCACCTCCGGTAGTGGGGCCCCCGAGCCCCGTCGCTAGGTTGCCCCTTGAGGCCCCCATGACCGAGCGCAAGAAAGTCACCGTGCCCGACCTCGCTGCGTGGCGGGAAGGCGGTCGCCGGATCTCCATGATCACGGCGTATGACTACACGTTCGCGCGTCTGGTCGATCTCGCGGGCGTCGACATGATCCTCGTGGGCGACTCACTCGCCATGGTTGTGCAAGGTGAACGCAACACCATTCCGGTCGATCTGGACGAAATGGCGTACCACGTGCGCTGCGTGGCTCGGGCCCGCACCAAAGCTCTCGTTGTCGGAGACCTTCCGTTCGGTTCGTACCAGGCCAGTACACAACAAGCCGTGGAGTCGTCCATCCGCCTCATGAAAGAGGGAGCCGAGGCTGTCAAGTTGGAAGGCGGCGTCACCGTGGCATCGTCCATCGCCGCCATCACCGCCGCCGACATCCCGGTGGTCGGCCACATCGGCCTCACTCCACAGAGTTACCACCGCATGGGTGGTCATCGCGTCCAGGGCCGCACGGCTGGTTTCGAACCCGGGGGCCGCGAACGTCTTCTCGAAGATGCGCACGCGGTCGAACAGTCAGGAGCGTGTGCCGTGGTGATCGAAGGAGTTCCACTCGACCTGGCGGCCGAGATCACCGACAAGGTGAGCATCCCGACGATCGGTATCGGTGCTGGTCCGCACTGCTCAGGACAGGTGCTGGTGATGCACGACGTGTTGGGGCTCTGCGAGGCCGAGTTCCGCTTCGCCAAGAAGTACGCCGACCTACGCACGGCCGTCATCGATGCCACGTCGTCGTTCGTCGATGAAGTTCGCGGTGGCACCTGGCCCGATCTCGAGCACTCGTTCAGCTGACGTCGTGCGAGTCGTTCACTCGCCGGCCGACGCTTCGCTAGCCGTCGACCAACTTCGAACCTCCGGGCCCGTCGTCATGGTTCCCACGATGGGAGCACTCCACGACGGACACGTGAGCCTCGTGCGGCGCGCACAGTCGATCGGAGCCAGCGTCGTCGTCTCGATCTTCGTCAACCCTCTTCAATTCGGTGACGCGACCGACTTGGCCAAGTACCCGTCCGACATCGACCGGGATCTCGACATCTGCCGCGATACCAACGTCGATCTGGTCTGGGCACCGTCGGTCGAGAACATGTATCCGTCCGGCTTCGCCACGCGCGTCTCCGTGGCGGGAATCTCCGAGCCATTCGAGGGTCGACATCGTCCCGGCCACTTCGATGGGGTCGCCACGGTGGTCACCAAACTCTTCTCGGTCGTCCGTCCTGATGCCGCGGTGTTCGGGGCCAAGGATTTCCAGCAAGTCGCGGTGATCAAGCGTCTCACCCGCGACCTCGGTCTTCCCATCACCATCGATGTGGCACCGACCGTGCGCGATCACGACGGATTGGCTCTCTCGAGTCGCAACGTGCGTCTCGATCCGCTTGCCCGGACGCGAGCACTCGCCATTCCACGATCCCTTGTCGCGGCGGCGAAAGCCTGGGATTCCGGCGTGCGCAACAGTCGTGAACTCGAAGCCATCGTCGCCGCCGAGCTCGGCGACGTCGACATCGAGTACGCCGCCGTCGTCGATCCGTCGACTCTCGCCGAACGCGCTGATGACAGCACCTCGGCGGTCGTGCTCGTTGCGGCAACGGTCGGCGGTGTTCGACTCATCGACAACGTCGTTCTGGATTGAGCAACTCGTCGCCTACAGTCGGAGTGGTGGAGACCTGTCTCTGGCAAGACGGAGTGCGGGGCACCGATCCGCCATCGCCTGACTCCGTGACCGGTCTTCCGGCCGACGTCGACGTGGCGATCGTTGGTGCTGGCTACACGGGATTGTGGACTGCGCATTACTTGAATCTCGTGTCCCCGAGCACGACGATTCTCGTGATCGAGGCCAACCACGTCGGATTCGGCGCGAGCGGCCGGAACGGTGGCTGGTGCTCGTCGATTCTTCCGATGTCTCTCGACCGCGTCGCCGAGATGTCGTCCCGCGAAGAAGCCATTCGTCTCCAGAACCTGATGTACGACACAGTCGACGAAGTTGGTCGCCAGGCCGCCTCGCTGGATATCGACTGCGGATACACGAAGGGTGGGTACCTCGGAGCGATCCGGGACGATCGCCAGATGTCGGCGGCCCGAGCCGCGTTGCGTGAAGCCGAAACGTGGGGATTCGCTGGAGATCGCGTGCAACTCCTCGATGCCGACACAGCGCGGCAACGTCTGAACGCTTCCCGTATCGAGGGTGCGCTCTTCCATCCCGATTGTGCGGCGATCCAGCCCTACCAGTTGGTCACCGGCTTGGCCCGATCGCTACGTAACCGCGGCGTGACGATCGCCGAACACACGACGGCAATCACGCTCGACTCCCACCTCGTTCGAACGTCACGGGGCGATGTCCGCGCCGGACGCGTCATCCGAGCGACCGAGGCGTACTCAACACGTTGGAAGTCCGAACGACGACACGTGGTGCCCCTGTACTCGATGATGATCGCGACCGAACCCCTCGACGAATCGATATGGTCCGAGATCGGCTTGTCGGAACGAGAGACCTTCGCCGATCTGCGTCGTATGGTCATCTACGGTCAGCGGACCGCTGACGGCCGTATCGCCTTCGGAGGACGCGGCGCCCCGTATCACTACGCGAGTCGGATCTCGCCGACCTTCGATCAACATGCCCCGACGAAGAAGGCGCTCGAAGCCACGTTGCGTGACATGTTCCCGGTCCTGCATGACGTCGCGACCACACACCACTGGGGCGGACCGTTGGCAGCTGCACGAGACTGGACGATGTCGGTCGGATCGGAGAACGGCGTACTTCGTGGTGGCGCGTACGTGGGCGACGGCGTGGCCACCAGCAACCTGGTCGGTCGCATCCTGGCCGATCTCGTCGCACACCGTGACACCGAGTTGACCCGAGTGGCCTTCGTCGGACACCGCTCACGACGGTGGGAACCCGAGCCGCTCCGGTGGATCGGTATCAACTCACTGGCCGCTCTCGCCAAGTGGAGCGACACGCGGCGGCCGGGTTCGAGGCTGGCCGGTCGAGTCGTGGATTCGTTCCTGAGCTGACTCAGCGTCGCTGATTCGGATCGGTGTGCCGAGCCACGTAACGAACGGCGAACACTCCGTCGCCCGACAAGATGCCGCCCCGTCCGAACAACCGGCCACTTTGCCAATTCGACAGACCGAGTTCGGGCCGACGCAACGCGTACTGACCGTCGACCCAGCGCGTGAAACCGTCACCAACGAAGGGCGCTTCAACGTTGCGGTAGAACTCCTCGAAGGCCGCGTCGCCACCGGAAATGAGCGAGGCCACGAACCACGGACTGTGCACATTGCACAAATCGATCGCTTCGGCGATCGAACCGACGACGCGAATCGCCAACTCGGGCCGGTCGTCCCACTCGTACTCGCGAGCCAAGAACGAATCGTCGTCGTGAACGACGACTTCGGCGTCGCCGAGGTCGATCGCTTCGAACGACGTTCCGGTGCGAACGTGCACGATCGGACGGACCGATCGACGGGCGGCAGCCTGACGCACTCCGCTCAACAGAGCGGTGAGATGACCGGGCTGATCACGCATCACACACGCGACGTTCAACGTGTTGCACACCTTGCGATCGAGCGACGCGTCGACCACCGATTCGATCACCGACGATTCGGCGTCGGGAGCGATCACCATCCAGGCGCCCCCCGTGCCGTGCAGACTCACGGGGACACCGGCTTGGCGAGCAACCGCACCGAGCTGCGCGACCGCTTCACCACTTCCCCGAGCCACCGCCAGGGCGACCCGCCGATCGGAGAACAAGGCGTGACCAGCCGAGCGCTCGGCCGATTCGACAAGAACCACCGCTCCCTCGGGAAGTCCAGCGGCGACGAGCGATGGACTCACCACCGCATCCATCAGAGCCCGTGCAGTGCGCAACGCATCACTGCCGATGCGGAACACGACGGTGTTTCCGCTTCGGAGCACGCCGGTTGCGTCAGCGAACACGTTGGGCCGACCCTCGAACACGAACGCGACCACACCGAGAGGGGCTCGTCGCTCCTCGACGGTCCACGTGGAGTGCTGGACCATGGAGACCGACGCATCGCGCCGCACGTCGATGTGCCTCCACAACCGCACCCCTTCGATCATGTCGCGACGCATCTTGTCGCTGAATTCGAGGCGAGTGGTCGAGCGACCACGTGAACGAGCATCGTCGACATCGGCCTGGTTGGCCTGGAGCACCGCCGCCATGACACGGTCGTCCGCCAATGCCGCCGCCACCTCGTCGTAGAAGAGGTCGAGACTGTCGTCGGTCACGCTCGCGAGTGCGGTGAACGCCAGCCGTGCACGTGAGACCGCCGATTCGACCAGGGACGACACGTCGGCAGGAATCCTGATGAGGTCGCCCGTCTCCTGTACGACCACCAGACGGTCACCGGCGACGAACGACGACGCGAGATCGGCGGAAACCACTGCCACACGGTCGCCACCGAACGGCACGAGTTGGCCGGCCTCCAGACGGGTCAGACGCTCGATCGACACGGGGTTAGCGTAGGGCCGATGGCCGACGACGACCTCTACTTCCGCCAACTGCTCTCGGGCCACGATTTCGCCGTGGGTGATCCGCTGGCGACGCAGATGGCCAATTTCGTCTACTTGATCGGCGACCGTCGAGCCGGCGAATGCGTCATCGTCGATCCGGCCTACGGAGTCGACGACCTCGTCGACATCGTGGAGGCTGATGGCCTTCGCGTGACCGGGGTCTTGGCCACTCACTACCACCCCGATCACGTGGGTGGTTCGATGATGGGCTACCGCATCGAAGGAGTAGCTCGACTCCTCGAACGTGTTCAGGTTCCGATTCACGTGAACGAGAACGAGGTTCCGTGGGTGACGCGCACGACCGGATTGAGTGACACCGATCTGTGCGCCCACTCGGCGGGTGACTCTCTTCGCGTCGGATCGGTCGAGATCGACCTCGTCCACACTCCGGGCCACACGCCGGGCAGCCAGTGCTTCCACGTACACGGATGTCTGATCTCCGGCGACACCTTGTTCCTGGACGGCTGTGGTCGCACCGACCTACCCGGGAGCAACCCTGACGACATGTTCGAGAGTCTTCAACGTCTCGACGCAATGCCCTCCTCCACCATCGTCTACCCGGGGCACCGATACTCACCCCCGCCTTCCGAAACCCTCGAAGAAGTGCGAAGCCACAATTTCGTCCTGAAGCCGAAATCGAAAGAGCAGTGGCTCACCATCTTCGGTGGTGGTTGATCACAGAGCAGCGGCTATCGCCGACACTCCGGCGAGGGCGAGGAGTCCGATCACCAGATGACGGGCACTGTCTTCGGTGACCCGGCGCCGAAGACGCGATCCGATGGCCACCCCGATCACGAGGCACGGGAGTCCGAGTGCGCTTCGTACGCTGACATCGGCGTCCAGTTCTCCCGTCACCAAGAAGCCGATCAAGGACGCGACGTTGGCCACAGTGAACACCAGACTCAAGGTGGCTCGAAACGTCACGATGGGCATTCCGCGGGCCTGCAGAACGAACACCAAGGGTGGGCCATTCGTCGACAACGACGAGGCCAACGCTCCGCTCACGGTTCCGGCGATCCACTCGGGACCATTTCCAGGGCGGGTCAGCCGGAAGTCGAGCGCCAGAACGATCGTCGCCACCAGAACACTGACTCCAAGAACCAGGCGCAGGGTCGACTCGGCCACTTGCGTGAAGACCACCAAGCCGACCGGGATGCCGATGAGGGTTCCGCCGAGCAGGCGACGCGCCGTGGCCCGATCGACGGCACGACGACTCTCGATCGCCTGGTATCCACTCGTGATCAGACCCAACCAGGTCGCCACGATCACTGCATCGTGGGTGTCGAGCGCGAGGGCCATGATCGGAACGCTCAGGAGAGAAAATCCGAATCCGGCCGTGTACTGAGCCGTCGAGGCGATGAGCACCGCCAGCAACATGACCGCGATCTCCGAGCCGGTCATCGCACCACCACCCCGCCACTATGGCCTCTCAAAGGCCGTCGGGTCGTCTTTGACAAAATGTAAACTCGTGCCGTGACGTCACTGGGAGGGGTCCGAGTGTCTGGAGCGCGCCTGTTGGCGCGCCTCGACGAGTTGGCCCTGGTCGGACCCATCGATGGTGGCGGTTCGTGCCGTCTGGCTCTCACCGATGCCGACCGCGATGGTCGCGACCTCGTCGTCACGTGGATGCGCGATCTCGGCCTCGACGTCGTGGTCGACGCCGTCGGCAACGTGGTGGGAACCTGGCAAGTGGGTGAGGGCCGACCCGTGATGACCGGTTCGCACATCGACACCGTTCGCACGGGTGGGCGATTCGACGGCAACCTCGGTGTTCTGGCCGGCATCGAAGTGATCGAGACCCTCATGCAGGCCGGCCTGACTCCCCCGCGTCCACTAGCGGTCGCGTTCTTCACCAATGAGGAAGGTGCGCGTTTCCAGCCCGACATGCTCGGGTCACTCGTCTACGTGGGCGGAATGTCAGTCGAAGACGCACTCGACGCACCCGCCATCGACGGGCCTCGCCTCGGTGACGAACTCGAACGCATCGGTTACGCCGGCTCACATCCGTGTCCATCGACGGCACCGCACGCCTTCGTCGAGTTGCACATCGAACAGGGCCCTCGACTCGAAGCCGATGACAGACGCTTCGGAACCGTCACCGGCGTGCAGGGAATCTCGTGGCAGGAAGTCAACGTCTCCGGCCAGAGCAACCACGCCGGAACGACGCCGATGTCGTTGCGACACGATCCCGCCCTCGTCGCTGGCCGCATCGTCGTCTTCCTTCGCGATCTCGCCACTCGCTATGGCGGCGACCAGGTGTGCACGGTCGGCAAGATCGACCTGGTGCCCAACCTGGTGAATGTCGTTCCACGCTCGGCCACGCTCACCCTCGACGTGCGCAACACCGACGAAACCACCCTGCAACGGGCCGAAGCCGAGATCACAGAATTCCTCAAGCAGGTCGCGACCGACGAGGGTGTTGCGATCGAAACACGACGTCTGGCTCGCTTCGAACCCGTGGTCTTCGACAACCGGGTCGTCGATCTCATCGAGAACGTGATCCGCGAGCGTGGTCACTCGAACATGAGACTCCCCTCCGGCGCCGGACACGACGCCCAGATGCTGGCTCGCGTCTGCCCGACCGCGATGATCTTCACCCAATCACACCTTGGTATCAGCCACAACCCATCTGAATTCACCGAGCCGGCCGACCTGATCGAGGGGACCGACATCCTCCTCGACGTGATGTGGAGGCTCGCGCACACCGAGTTCGCCGCACAGCCGCCCTCATCATCCAACGAGCAGCCGTAAGCCCAGAGGAGACACCGTGTCCACTCACTTCACACACGACATCGGCACTCAGCGGATCGTGAACGTCGGAGCGGCCCAATTGGGACCGATCAACCGCGACCATTCACGTTCCGATGTCGTCGAACGTCTTCTCGTTCTGCTTCGTCGGGCCTCCGAACGAGGCGTCGAACTGGTCGTCTTCCCCGAGTTGGCACTCACGACCTTTTTCCCGCGCTGGTTCATTTCCAACATCGGCGAATCCGACCACTGGTACGAGACGGCCATGCCGAACGATGCCACCCAGCCGCTGTTCGACGAGGCCCGTCGACTCGGAATCGGTTTCTGTCTCGGTTACGCCGAGCTCACCGAACCCGATCGCAATGGCAACCGTCACCGATACAACACGCAGATCCTGGTCGAACGGAACGGCTCGATCGTCGGCAAGTACCGAAAGGTTCACATCCCAGGGCATGAGACCAACGAGCCGGACCGGCCGTTCCAACACGCCGAGCGCTACTACTTCGAGCCGAGTCCGGAAGGTTTTCCGGTCTGGCGCGCGTTCGGCGGCATCGTCGGGATGATGATCTGCAACGACCGCCGCTGGCCCGAGTCGTACCGCGAGATGGGACTCCAAGGTGTCGAGATGATCTTGTGCGGCTACAACACCCCGATTCACTACGTCCCCGACCCGTCACAGGACATCCTCCAGGGGTTCCACAACTCGCTCGTGATGCAAGCCGGTGCGTACCAGAACGGAACCTGGGTGATCGGGGTGGCCAAGGGCGGCGTCGAAGAGGGAGTCGATTCGCTCGGGCAGTCGTGCATCGTGGCCCCGTCCGGTCAGATCGTGGCCCAAACCATCACCTCCGGCGACGAGTTGATCAGTGTCGACTGCGATCTCGAATGGTGTCGTCGCTACAAGGAGACCTTGTTCGACTTCGATCGCTATCGCCGCCCCGAGGTGTACACCCGTCTCACGAGTCAACGCGGTGTCATCGAACCGCCGAGGAACTGAACATGACTGACATGATCACCACACCCGTGTCGCTCGTCGTCAACGGCCGCGAGGTCAGCGTGCGCGGCGACCACCCGCATCTCCTGGCCGCTCTGCGTGACGAACTCGACATCACATCGCCCAAAGATGGTTGCTCGCCATCGGGTCAATGCGGTTGCTGCACGGTTCTCATCGACGGACGCCCGGTCGTGAGTTGTCAGCAACCACTCGCCAAGGTGGCGGGCAAGACCATCACCACTCTCGAGGGCCTACCCCAGACCGAGCGTGACACCTACGCCGACGCCTTCGCCGCCTGTGGGGGCCTGCAGTGCGGGTTCTGCATTCCCGGCATCGTCATGCGGGCCAAGGCCCAAGTCGACAAGAAAGGTGCTGATCTCAAACGCGAGGACATGGCGCGCCATCTCGGTGCCCACTTGTGTCGGTGCACCGGTTACGTGAAGGTCCTCGACGCCATCGATGCGGTGGCCAAAGGCGTCACGCTGGCCCCCGTCGCACCTGGCGGCATCGGAAGTCGTGGAACCAAGTACGAGGCCAAGGAACTGACCCTGGGCGATCGGGGGTACGTCGACGACATCCGCGTTCCCGGAATGCTGCATGCGGCGCTGCATCTCACGGCCCATGCCCGCGCCGACATCGTCGCCATCGACACGTCGGCTGCCCTCGCGCTTCCTGGAGTCATCGCGGTCTTCACCGCTGCCGACGTCCCGGCTGAATTGAAGGTTGGGCTCATCTACAAGGACTGGCCGATCATGATCCCGGTCGGCGGTCGCACCAGTTACGCCGGTGACGTTCTGGCCGTCGTGGTCGCCGAGACACGCCAGATCGCTCGCCATGCCGCGACTCTCGTGCAGATCGACTACGCGGTACTACCCGTCATCTCCGATCCGGTCTCTGCCATCGACTCGCCAGACATCGCAGTGTGGGGCACCGACTCGAACGTTCTCAGCACCAGCAAGTACCGCCGTGGTGACGTCGATGAGGCGTTGGCGTCGTCGACTCACGTGGTCTCGGAAGTGTTCCAGACCCAGCGCATCGAACACGCCTTCCTCGAACCCGAGAGCACGTTGGCGATACCGAGCGTCCGCGACGGCCGTCGTCATCTCCACGTCTATTCGGGCGGCCAAGGGGTGTGGGACGACCGCAACGACATCGCGCGGGTGCTCGGGATCGAAAACGACCAAGTCACGGTCGAACTCGTCACCAACGGCGGTGCGTTCGGGGGCAAGGAAGACATGAGCAATCAGGCGCAGGCCGCTCTGGCCGCCTGGCTTCTCGATCGGCCGGTGAAGTGCACCTTGTCGCGCGAAGAGTCGTTGCTCATGCACGCCAAGCGCCATCCCATCCGGATGGAATACACCGCTGGCTGCGATTCAGAGGGCCGCCTCACCGCACTGCGCGTGCGCGCCGTCGGCGACAGTGGCGCCTATGCGAGCGTCGGCATGAAAGTCCTCGAGCGCATGGCCGGCCACGCGTCGGGTCCGTATCACTTGCCCTCCATCGACGTGGAGGCGGTGGCCGTTCGAACGAACAACCCAGTCTGCGGAGCATTCCGTGGTTTCGGCGCGAACCAAGCGCAGTTCGCCATGGAAGGAGTGATGGATCGGCTCGCCCACGAAGTGGGTCTCGACGGCTGGAGCATGCGCAAGCTCAACGTCATCCGGCCGGGCCAGGTGTGGGGACCCGGGCAGATCATGGACGACGGTTGCCTGGGAGCCGAGAAGTGTCTCGACGAGATCAAGCCTCACTTCGATACCGCGATCGCGTCGGGAGACGCAGTTGGTCTCGGTCTCGGCCTCAAGAACAGCGGACTCGGCAACGGCTTCAAGGAAGTCACCGGTGCCGTGGTTCATTTCCGCGCTGACGGGGTCGTGGAGGTTCGCCACGGCTGGACCGAAATGGGTCAGGGCATCAATACGGTTGCACTCCAAGTGGTGGTCGAGGAGTTGGGCATTGCTCCCGAACGCATCCGCGTCATCGTCGACACGACCCGTGAGTTGGGATTCGGCCAGACGACGGGTTCGCGCGGAACTCTCATGGGTGCGGGTGCCGTTCGAGCGGCTTGTCTCGCGGCCAAGGAAGCGGGCTGTTCGGTCGGCGTCGACCATTACGGCGAGTATCGGGTCGACTGGACACAGAAGTTGGGTGAAGTCGAGAACCCCACGATCCACTCCACCTTCGGTTACGCCGCCCAGTTGGTGCGCGTCGATCGCTCGACCGGCAAGGTGAATCGTGTGGTGGCCGCGCACGACGTGGGTCGGGCCGTCAATCCCACCTTGTGCGAAGGCCAGATCGAGGGTTCGGTGCACATGGGCCTGGGGTACGCGTTGTCGGAAGACTTCCCCTCCGATCCCGAGACCGGGTTCCCCACCAACATGACACTGCGCTCGCTCGGAATCCTGCGGGCCAAGGACGTGCCCGCCATCGACGTGATCCTCGTCGAATCGCCACAGCCCAACGCTCCCTACGGCATCAAAGGTGTCGGAGAGATCGGCCTGGTTCCGACCGCCGGTGCGGTGGCAGCCGCCTTGCATCACTGGGACGGAAACTGGCGCACGGTGCTCCCCATGCGTCCGACCAACGACGACGCCGACGAACAGTGACCGCTACGACGACGCCGGGGTTGGTGTGTGCGCACCACCATCTGTACTCGTCGTTGGCGCGTGGCATGCCGGCCCCACCCGTGCAGCCGCACGATTTCTTGAGCACGCTCCAGCAGATCTGGTGGCGGCTCGACGCCGCTCTCGATCTCGACACTCTCTACTGGTCGGCCAAGCTAGGTGCCGTCGAGGCGTTGTGCTCGGGTACCACCGGCATCATCGATCACCACGAGAGCCCGAACGCCATCGATGGCAGTCTCGACGTGATCGCGCAGGCCTGTGAAGAAGTCGGGGTGCGTGTCGTGTGTTCCTACGGAGTCACCGATCGCCACGGCATCGAAGGCGGTCGACGCGGCCTCCGTGAGAACGAGCGCTTCATCCGGGCTGGCGGCCGTGGTCTGGTCGGGGTTCACGCTGCATTCACCTGCGGCGATGAACTTCTTCAGGATGCGGCCGGGCTGGCCGCCGACCTCGGTGTGGGAGTCCACATTCACGTGGCGGAAGGAGTCGACGACATCGATGCCGGTCGGCGCCTGTCGTCGCTGGCTCGCGAAGACTGGCTTCTCGTTCACTGCGTCCACCTCGATCGCGAGTTGCCCGGAACCATCGCCCACAATCCGCGCAGCAACATGAACAACTCGGTTGGGTACGCGCGACCGGCTTCCCGATCGAATCGCATCGTTCTCGGCACCGACGGAATCGGCGCCGACATGCTCGAAGAATTCCGACTCGCCTATGTCGCCGCGCGCAACGTCGACATCAGCCGCAGCCCGGACGATGCCTGGGCTTGGCTGACCGCATCCTGGGATCTGCTCCCCGAGTGTCGCGACGATCGGGTCACCTGGAACTACGACCACGTCGACTCACCCTGGCACGTCGCGTTCACGCCCGGCATCCGCGCGATCGACGTGGTTCGAGCCGACGGCGAGGTCCTGCTCGCTGACGGACGACCAACCCGTGTCGACATCGACGAAGTCCGTCAGAAGGCCGCCGAAGCGGCAACCCGTCTCCATTCCGCGCTGGCGTGATCACCCAGCCTTGACAAAACGTAAAGGTACGATTCAGCCATGACCGCCATCCAGCCCGTCGCCATCTACCTCCAGGACGCACACCGCATCCGGGAGGGAATGGAGTTCGCCCAATACGCCGAACAACGCGGCTTCGATGCGGTCTGGCAGGCCGAGAGCCGTCTGGTGCGCGAAGCCACGGTTCCGATGGCGGCTTTTGCCAGCGTGACCAACACCATCAAGGTGGGTAGCGGCGTCGTCGACTGCTGGAGTCGCAACCCGGCCCGCTTGGCCGCCACCTTCTCCACCCTCGACGATCTGGCCCCCGGCCGCGTGATCCTCGGCATCGGAGCGTGGTGGGATCCGCTGGCTCAGAAAGTCGGCATCGACCGCGCCAAGCCTCTGCGTGTGATGCGTGAGATCGTCACCACGGTGCGCGCTCTCCTCAACAACGAGAACGTCACCTTCCACGGAGAGTACGTGCACCTCGACGGCGTCGAGCTCGACTACGTGTACCAGGAGCGCCGTCCCAAAGACGTCCCGATCTACATCGGCGCCACCGGCATGCAGATGATGGAGCTCACCGGCGAAATCGCCGACGGTGCGGTTCTCAACTATCTCGTCTCCCCCGACTACAACGACCAGGCCGTCGAGGCGTTGGCGAAGGGTGCCGCCAAAGCCGGACGTTCACTCGACGACATCGATCGTCCGCAACTGGTCGTGTGCAGCGTTCACGAAGATCGCCAGACCGCGCTCGACATGGCTCGGCTCATGGTCACGCAATACCTCGGCCAACAGCCCCACATCATGAAGGCGTCCGGAGTCCCTCAATCGTTACTCGACAAAGTGGGTGAAGTGCTCACGTGGCCGGCCACCCACGAACAAGTCGAGAAGGCGAGCAAGTTGGTTCCCGATGAGATCGTTCAGATGTTGACCGCGAGCGGAACTCCTTCGGAGGCTCGAGCCAAGGTCGCCCACTACATCGAACACGGATGCACCTGCCCGATCCTGTACCCGCTCGGTGACGTGAAGGCGATGATCGACGCATTCAGCGGATGGGATGGTTCTCCCCGATGAGCGTCGCGCTTCCCACCAGCGTCGGCGAAGTCGTCGACTTGCTCTCACGAAACCCGCAGGCGACTCTCCTCGCCGGTGGCACCGACCTGATGGTCGAGGTGAACTTGCACGGGCGTCGACCCGGTGATGTGGTCGCACTCAACCGGGTGTCCGAATTGCGCTCATGGTCGGTCGACCCGTCACGTCGCACCATCACCATCGGTTCGGGGGTGCCGTACGCCGAGATGGAAACCGGCGAACTCGCTCGTCTGCTCCCGGCCCTCGCCGAAGCGGCCCGCACCGTTGGTTCTCCGCAGATTCGCGCCGCCGGAACTCTCGGAGGCAACCTCGGCACCTGTTCACCCGCCGGAGATGGCCTCCCGGTTCTCGCCGCACTCGACGCCGTCATCGACGTGGTGGGTCCGAATGGCGCTCGCCAGATCCGCTTCGCCGACTTCATGGTCGGCGTCAAGCGGAATGCCCTCCAGCCGTCCGAGTTCGTTCGTTCGGTGACTTTGCCGCTCGTCGAGGGCTGGCAGGGGTACGCCAAGGTCGGAACCCGCAACGCCATGGTGATCGCCACCGCATCGGTGTGTCTGGTTCGAACCAACGATCACGTCGCCGTGGCCCTCGGAGCTGTGGGCCCGACCATCATTCGCGCCACCCAAGCCGAGACGTGGTTGGCCGCGAATCACACCATGTCGTCGCGGCCGAACACCGAAACCCTCGCTGAGTTCTCTCGATTGGTTCGTGACGCGTCCCGTCCGATCGACGACCATCGTTCGACCGCTGCTTACCGCCGTCATGCCGTCGGCGTTCTTGCCCAACGACTCCTCACGAGGTCTTACTCATGACTGCCATTGGTTCCGAGATGTACACGTTGAGTGTCAACGGTCGCGAACACCACGTGCGCGATTCCTGGATCGGAGAAAGCCTGCTCTTCGTCTTGCGCGAGCGCCTCGGCCTTCCCGGAGCCAAGGGGGCGTGCGAGCAGGGCGAGTGCGGTAGCTGCACCGTGATCATCGACGACAAAGCGGTGTGTTCGTGCCTCGTGATGGCCGCCTCGGCCCAGGGTGCTTCCATTCGCACCGTCGAAGGTCTCGGCCCCGACGGCCGGCTCAGCGACGTTCAACAGTCATTTCTCGATGCGGGCGGAGTCCAGTGCGGCTTCTGCACACCCGGCTTCATCGTCGCCGTCCATCATCTGCTCGACAGCAACCCCGACCCGTCCGATCTCGAGATCAAAGAAGCACTCTCAGGGAACATCTGCCGGTGCACCGGATACGGACGCATACTCGACGCCGTGAAGCAGGTGTCGGTGTCTCGTCGTACAGCGGCCAAGGACGGTGCCCGATGAACGTCGCCGTCGTCTCTCCCCCGCGATCCGGAACTCTTGGCACCAACGCGTCGCGTCCCGACGGTGTCGCCAAGGTTCAGGGTGGCTTCGCCTTTTCGAGCGACATGTGGGCCGAACACATGTTGTGGGGAGCAACTCTGCGCAGTCCGCACCCCTTCGCCCGGATCGTCAGTATCGACGTGTCGGCCGCGTGGAAGATCGACGGCGTCGAAGTCGTCGTGACCGCCGACGACGTACCAGGCCTCAACGCATACGGCCTGATCGTCCAGGATCAACCGGTCTTCGCCAAAGTTGGTGATCTCGTGCGGTACAGCGGTGAACCCATCGCCGCCGTCGCCGCCGACCATCCCGAGACGTGCAAGCGAGCACTCGAAGCGATCAAGGTCGAGTACGAAGTGTTCGATCCGGTGGTCGATCCCGAAGAGTGCATCGCTGGGCGAGCACCCGAGATCCATCCCCACGGCAACGTCTATCGACACCAACGCATCGTGACGGGAGATCTCTCCGTCGAAGGTGACGTGGTCGTCGAGGGTGATTACGAAATCGGTATGCAGGATCAGGCCTTCCTCGGTCTCGAGGCCGCTCTGGCCATCCCCGATTCGGGTGGCGACGGTGTCGAGCTCTACATCGCCACTCAGTGGTTGCACGAGGACCGCAAGCAGATCGCGGCCTGTCTCGGGCTCCCCGAAGAGAAGGTCCGACTCGTTCTGGGTGGCGTCGGCGGTGCGTTCGGTGCCCGTGAGGACATCTCCCTGCAGGTGCACACGTGTCTGCTCGCTCTCCGGACCGGACGCCCGGTGCGCATCGCCTACGGACGCGAAGAGTCGTTCTACGGCCACGTGCACCGTCACCCGGCGCGCATCTGGATGCGCCATCACGCCACGCGCGATGGACGCATCGTCAAGATCGAGAGCCGCATGGTGTTCGATGGCGGCGCGTACTGCAGCACGTCTCCTGCGGTGCTCATCAACGGAATCACGCACACCCAAGGGCCATACAAGTGCGACAACGCCGTGGTCGATGGTTACGCGGTCCGCACCAACAATCCGCCCTGCGGCGCCATGCGCGGCTTCGGCGTCGTGCAGGCCTGCTACGCCCACGAGAGCCAAATGGACAAGTTGGCGACGGCGTGCGGAATCGATCCCGTCGAGATTCGTCTCCTGAACGCGATGGAGACCGGCGACAAGTTGATCACCGGTCAGGTCGTCGACAGCGTGGCCCCGGTCGAGGAATGCATCCGTGCGACGGCCGCGATTCCCCTACCCCCCGATCTCGAAACCGATCCTGACTTCCGTGACATTCCCGGCGGGTCAGGTCGCACGGCCGATCGTTCACATATCCGCCGTGGCATCGGTTGGGGCGTCAGCATCAAGAACCTGATGTACAGCGAAGGATTCGATGACTACTCCACGGCCCGGTGCCGCATCTCCAACGGCGTGGTCTCGGTCAAGTTCGCCACAGCCGAAGTAGGACAGGGCTTCGTGATGTTGGCTCAGCAGATCGCGCGCACCGTGCTCGGTGTCGACGAGGTGCTCCTCGACACCATCGACACCCAAGTTGGATCGGCTGGTTCGACTTCGGCCAGTCGTCAAACGTGGATGAGTGGCGGGGCGGTCAACGCCGCGTGTGTGGCGGTTCGCGACAAGATGCTCGCCCACGTGGCGCTGTATCACGACGTGGACGCCTCGAATCTCGCGATTGACGGAACCGACATCGTCGACACCCGCGGGAGTTTCCGCGTGGCCGTAGCCGACGTGATCAGTCATCTCGACATCGACGAGACCGCCGAGTACCACCACCCGCCCACCGAAGATCTCGACGAGAACGGGCAAGGGAATTGCCACGTCGCCTTCGCGTTCGTGGCCCACCGCGCGGTGGTCGACGTCGATCCCGAACTCGGTCTCGTCAAAGTGGTGCAGGTCGCCACGGCCCAGGACGTCGGACGGGTTCTGAATCCGCTCTCGTGTGTCGGCCAAGTCGAAGGTGGAATCGCCCAGGGTCTCGGGCTCGCGGTAATGGAAGAGATCGTCGTCACCAACGGCAAGGTTCGCAATCCGAGTTTCACCGACTACTTGTTGCCCACGTTCCTCGACGCCCCCGATGTGGAAGCCGTCTTCATCGAGGAGTTCGAGCCGAAGTCACCGCTGGGTGCCAAAGGTGTCGGCGAACCGCCGTGCATCTCGGTCACGCCGGCCATCGCCAACGCCATTCGCAACGCCACTGGTCGTGAACTCCCCCGAGTCCCGATCAGGCCCTACGACGTCTGTCTCTGACCGACTCGACCGCTACCAGGTGTCGACGTTGGGACGCTTCTTCCCCTGACGAGGCGCGGCCGGCGCCGCTTCGAACACCGCGTTGATCCACCGCCGGGTGTCGGCTGGATCGATCACGTCGTCGATCTCGAAGTGAGTCGACACCGACAACGCCTTGCCGTGTTCGTACATGCGGTCGACCATCTGCTGGAACGTCGCTTCGCGCTCGACGGGATCGGTGATGGCCGCCAACTCGTTGCGATAGCCAAGACGTACTGCACCTTCGAGTCCCATTCCCCCGAACTCTCCCGTGGGCCAGGCCACGCAGGCCAATGGAGCCTTGGTGGATCCGGCCATCATGGCCTGGGCGCCGAGTCCGTACGACTTGCGAACGACCACCGACACGACGGGAACCGTCATGTTGACAGCCGTGACGAAGAGACGACTGCAATGGCGCACGAGAGCGGTCTCCTCGACCTCGGGGCCCACCATCATTCCGGGTGTATCCACCAGAGTGACGATCGGCAGATCGAACGCATCGCAGAGTTGCATGAATCGAGCTGCCTTGTCGGCTCCGTCGCTGTCGATCGCTCCGGCCAGGTGCACCGGGTTGTTGGCCACCACGCCGACAGGTCGCCCGTCGACCCGCGCCAACGCGGTGATCATTCCGATGCCGAAGTCACGGCGCAATTCGAGAACCGAACCTGAATCGAACAAATTGCCGAGCACATCGTGCATGTCGTAAGCCTTCTTGCGATTGACCGGCACGACGTCGCGCAATCGCTGCTGATCGGGTACCGCATGGGAGCCGATCGAGCCCTGGAAGTACGACAGGTATTGCTTGGCCAAGCGGACCGCATCGGCATCGTCCTGGGCGACCAGATCGACGACACCATTGAATCGCTGCACCGACATCGGACCGATGGCGGTGGGTTCGAACACGCCGAGCCCGCCTCCTTCGATCATGGCGGGCCCACCCATACCGATGTTCGATCCTTCGAGTGCGATCACGACGTCGCAGCAGCCGAGGATGGCCGCGTTCCCCGCGAAGCAATAGCCACCGGTGATACCAACGAGAGGCACCAGACCCGACAGACGAGCGAAATCGTGGAACGCCCAACAGTCGAGTCCGGACACGCCGAGACCATCGGTGTCACCCGGTCGACCTCCGCCACCTTCGGCGAAGAACACCACGGGAAGCCGCAGTCGCTCGGCGACGTCGAAGAGCCGATCCTTCTTGCGATGGTTCTGCTGCCCCTGAGTTCCGGCCAGCACCGTGTAGTCGTACGACATCACGACTGCCCGTGATTCACGACCGCTGAACAACTCCCCGTTCACGCGACCGATACCACCAACCAGACCATCGGCCGGCGTGCGGGCGATCAGATCGTCGACGCCGCGGCGTCGGCGTTGAGCGGCGATCACCAGCGGCCCGTACTCGACGAACGAGTCAGCATCCACCAGATCGGCGACGTTCTCGCGGGCCGTTCGGCGACCGGACTCGTGCCGACGTTCGGTGGCGTGCGAACGGGCCGCGTCGAGCCCCGACCGATGCCGGTCGATCACCTCGGTCAGGTCGGCCCGTGGACCGACGTCGGCGTAGCCGCGCGGTGAATCATCGACCTCCACATCGGCCGACTCGATCACCACGAGAGACGAACCGGCCATGACCGTGTCGCCCGCCGACACCATCACCTCGACCACTCGGGACGGATGATCGACCGTGACGTCGTGCTGCATCTTCATCGATTCGAGAACCACGACCGAGCCCCCGGCTCGCACGAGAGAGCCGACCGGAACGACGGAGAGCACCGTGCCTTGCATCGGCGCCTCGATCGACGATGTCATCAGAAGCGGACGCGTGCCTCGCGAGGACCGCGCACCTGACCACCGGCCCAGGTGACCGTGGCCGGGTCGATCAACTCGAACTCGGGAATACGGTGAATGAAGGTTTCGATGGCCACCCGCAACTCCATACGAGCCAGGTTCGATCCGGCGCAACGGTGGATGCCGGCTCCGAACGCCACGTGGCGATTGATCTGGCGATCGATGATCACTTCGTCGGCATTCTCGAACACTTCCGGATCACGATTGGCGCCAGGAAAGTTCATCAGAACTCGTTCGCCCGCCTTCATCGGGCATCCTTGGTACTCGACGTCCTCGGGCAGTCGACGGGCCATGGTGACCGGCGAATAGGCGCGCAGGAACTCCTCGACCGCGGTGTCCATCAACTCGGGCTGGGTCACCAAACGGCGGCGATCTTCGGGGTGCGAAGCCAAGTGCCACAACGACGAACCAATCGCCGACCACGTGGTGTCGACACCTGCGATCAACAACAAGCTGCACATGCCGATGATGACCGACTCCTCGATCGGAGCCCCATCGACTTCGGTGTGCAGTAGTTCGGAGATCAAGTCGTCGGAGGGGTTGACTCGCCGATCGGCCAGTGCGTTCTGGAAGAAACCGACGACTCCCATGACTCCGCGTCGACGCCGCTCGGGGTCGTACGCGAACTCGAGAACGTCACGGACCCAGCCCGTGAAGGTGTCGCTCAGTTCCGGCGGCACACCGAGGATGTGGGCGATCACTCGAACCGGAATCTGCTGGGCGTAATCAGCGGCCACATCGGCCTGACCCGACGCGATGAATCCGTCGATCAACTTGTCGCACAGAGCCCGCGTCATCGGCTCGTATGTCGCAGTCTTCTGCGGACTCATCCAGGGCAGGATCAACCGACGAGTCCAGGTGTGAAGCGGCGGGTCGGCGCTGATGGGCGGAACGCCGTAGGGCAGAACTGGCACCCCGGCTCCGGGGCCGGCACCGGGAGCGCCATCGAGACCGACCGGCGGAATCACGGCGATGCCGCCACCCGATGGGAATCGCTCGATGTCACGGGCAATACGCGTGACGTCTTCGTACTTGGTGGGCAGCCACGATCCTCCCCAACGATCGGTATGAGCGATCGGGCACCGCTCGCGCAGATCGTCCCAGACGACGAACGGGTTGCGGACGTACTCCGGGTCGAAGATGTCGTAGTCGGTCGCCCAGTCGCTGACGGGCTGACGGTCGGGGGTGTGGGTCGTGTCAGTCATCGGAATCTCCGCTCACGACTGTAGGGCGAAGCGCGCAACTTCGTCGGCCAGACGCGGCCAGAAGTGGCGCGGCCAGTCGTGACCCATGCCCTCGATGGCCACGAACGTCGCGTTCGGCACGACCTCGGCCGTGCGACGACCCCCTGAGATGTCGATCAAGGTGTCGGCCGTGCCGTGCAGAACCAGGAACGGGACCGTCACCGCACGTAGACGATCGGTTCGCGAACGGTCGGCGCGCGCGGCGCGATACTGACGGGCCACACCGTCAGGACGGCAGGCTCGATCGAACAACTCCCCGGCGATCTGCCGTTGAGCCTCCCACTCGACCAGTCCAGGGCTCCCCCACACCTTCTGACCAGCCAGGTGCAGTTCGATCGCTCTGTCGCGATCGGTCGAGCCTGGAGTCAACAGCAGTTCTCGCGCCTCTTCGGTCGGGCCACCCACCTCTCTGTCTCCGGTCGTCGACATGACCGAGGTGATCGACAGAGCTCGCTGAGCGTGTTCGATGGCGACTGTCTGCACGATCATGCCGCCCAAGGATGCGCCGAAGAAGTGAGCCCTCGCATCGCCGATCGCGTCCAGAACCGCCACTGCATCCGACGCCATGTCACCGAGCGTGTAACCGTCAGGTCCATCGCTCGAGAGACCAACGTCCCGATTGTCGAACCGGGCAACCCGGAAACCTCGCTGCACGAACTCGTCGATGAGTCCCGATCGATAGGCAATGCATTGGTTGCCGAGACCGTTGACGAGAATCAAGAGTGGGTCATCATCGCGACCAAACACTTCGTAATAGATCTCGAGCGAACCATTGCGCGCGATGGGCACGTCAACCTCCTGGATTGGCAACGAGATGATCGAATCGTCCGGTCGGACGAGTTCTCGCGTATTCGGTCACGATGGGCTCGAGGTCGTGCGGACTGGCCCCGTGCAGGATCACGCCGTCGGCACCGAGATCGAACTGCTCCCTGATCTTGCGAACGCAGTTCTCGGGCGTGCCGGTGGCGGCCGGGGCCAGCCATTCGTCGGGAATCAGAGTCGCGACGTGTTCGAGCTGCTCGGTGGTGGCCACGCCATCGAGTGCCCCACGGAACGATCGAACGAACTCGTCCTGGCGGAAACGTTCGAGAACAGCCGGGTCCCAGCCGTTGGTGCTGACCATCAGATCTCCGTACGCCTGCAGGTACGTGGCCAACCGCCCAACCGTCTTCTTGAGTCGAATGGCCTCGGGAATGTGATCGCCGATGGTGGCGAAACACGACCAGACACGTACCGACGCCGGATCGCGGCCCGCTCGCTCGGCCGACTCCTTCACCGTTCGAACACACCGCACCAAGGTTTCGTCCGTGAAGAACGTGTGCAAAATCACGCAGTCGAAGGCACGGCCGGCCAGTTCGAGAGTGTTCTGGCCGAAAGCCGTGATCCCGAGCGGGATCCTCTCGTCGAACGTGGGATCGAGCGCCAACACCGGAAACTTCCCGATCGGTCCGTCGTGACCAACGATCACCTCTCCCGCGAAGAGACGCCGCATCACTCGAGCGAAGTCCTCCATCTGTGCAGTCGTGATCTTGGGAAGCCCGAAGGCCGAGAACATCGGCGCAATACCCCGTCCGATTCCCAGGCAGAACCGGCCGCCGGTGAGGCGGTGCATCGTTGTGGCGTACGACGCCGTGACCAGCGGGTGCCGAGTGTTGTGATTGGTTGCCGCGGTAGCGATGCCGATCGATTCGGACACGGCACCGACGGCTCCCGACAACGTGACCGCTTCTTTGATGTTGAAGCGCTCGGAAATGAAACAGGAACCGAGGCCGAGTCGTTCTCCGTCACGCACCTCGTCGATCAGGTCGCGAGGCGACTTCGGTGCTCCGGGCAACGTGTAGAAACCCAGTTCGTTCATCGACATGATCGCCCCCTTGATCGGCCCAGTATCGCCGATCCGGCCACCGTCTCGCCGAATCACCGGAAGCCGACACGTCATGTCCGGATAGGGTCGTGACGTGCTCACCGCCGGCATCGTTGTCAATTCGGACGACATCGACGTTCCGATGACCTACCTCCTCGATCAGGGCTTCCGGGTCGAGCGGATCTTCCCCGCCGATTCGCCTCGTTCGGCCACGCTGTCCGGCCACGGCTGTCGGGTCCATCTCGAAACCTGCACAACAGGAGCCGACACGGTGATCCGCCTCGTGAGCGACGACATCGACGCCCTTCGCGTCGACCGCCTGACCGATGGCACGACGATCGAATGGGTGCCCGCTCACGAGCCCCTCGTGCTTCCGCCCCTCGTGTCCGAGTTCGTCCTCACCGGACCATCCGACGGATGGCATATAGGCCGCGCCGGTATGCACTACCGCGACCTCGTGCCCGACCGCCAAGGTGGTTCGGTCATCGCGTCTCACATCCGCATACCGAACGCCGGACCGGTCCCCGACTACGTGCACTTCCACGACGTCGTATTCCAACTCATCTACTGCCACAAGGGATGGGTCGAGGTCGTCTACGAAGACCAAGGCGAGCCGTTCGTTCTCGAGGCCGGCGACTGCGTGATCCAGCCACCCAAGATCCGACACCGCGTGCTCCGGAGTTCCGACGACATGCACGTGGTCGAACTCGGCTATCCCGCTGAGCACGTCACGTATGCCGACCCCGCCACTCGGTTACCCACCGACGCCCGCCGACCTGATCGTGAGTGGTCGGGTCAGCGCTTCGTTCACTTCGTTGCGGCCGCCGCTACGTGGATGTCGAACGCCAATGGTTGGCAGTCGGCCGATACCGGCATTCGTGAGGGAACGTCCGGTGTCGCCGACGTGAAGGTGCACCGTCTCGCCGAAGCCACAGCCCGACTCGACCCGGTCGACGACCGCGAGTTCCGATTCCTTTTCGTTCTCGACGGACATGGATCCGGTTCGATCGGTTCTCGTCCGGTCGTCCTCGTCGAGTCGACCGCGATGGTCGTACCCATCGGCGAATCAGCCGAATTGTCGGGAACGCTCACTCTCCTCGACGTGTCGATCACCACGTTGTGATCAC
>CAZELU010000011.1:1820-13828 GCA_964513215.1 uncultured Bifidobacterium sp. | reverse complement strand
GAATTGTCGGGAACGCTCACTCTCCTCGACGTGTCGATCACCACGTTGTGATCACGGGGTCGTCAGATCACTGACGACCCATCTGGGCGCGCCCTTCCGACGCGGCCACATCGGCTTCGCTGGCCGCCCGCACCAGTCTGATCTCGAGACGATCGAGTCGTCCCTCGAACGGAAATCCGTCGCGACGCGTGGCGTACGACTCGGCTACCGGCGAGCCGTGGTCGTATCCGACGGACGGACCGACACTGCTCATGGTGCGCATGACGAACGGGATGGCCAATTGACCCGCCGGGCGTCCATCGATGGACAGAGTGGCTGTACCGGTCTTTCCCTCACGACGGAAGGCCAGCGACAGAACGGATGAACCGTCAGGAACCCTTTCGGACGAACGCACCACGTGATGCTCTCCGAAGATGTTGTAGTCGAACACCAGACGATCGTCTTCGACGTACACGCTCATTCCCGAATTCTCGGTGCCCGAGGCATAGATCACGCCGCCCTGTCCGGGCGACAACGAGACGTGAGCATCGAGATCCCAACTACGGCCACCCAAGGCGGCCGCGGCCTGTGCGGGCAGCGGAGCCATCGGCGGGCGATACACGTAGGTTCGGTCGACCGGGTGCGGAGAGTTGTCGGCGAAGCGAACACCCATGAGCTCGAGTCCGCGATCGTCGAGTGGAAGAACACCTTCCCGTTCGGCTTCCGACCACCACAGGTCGATGAGCGCGGCCAATCGTTCAGGCTCGGCCGCCGCCAGATCGTTGACCTCCGAGCGATCGACCGCCACGTGGTACAGCTCCCACGTGTCGTCGTCGTACGGCACACCTGGCTGATGGCGTGTCACGGCCTTCCAGCCGTCGTGGTAGATCGCACGGTGGCCGTGCATTTCGTAGTACTGCACCTTCTTGCGACTCGGCGCGTCCGGCGTATCGAAGGCGTAAACCATCGACGTTCCGGACACCGGCATTTGTTCGTACCCGCGATACACATCGGGGGGCGTGACTCCGAGCACGTCGTAGATCGTGGGCACGATGTCGTTCACATGATGGAACTGATCGCGCGTCTCGCCCCGAGCCTCGACCCCCTTCGGCCAGCGAACGATGCACGGCACATGGATACCGCCTTCGTGGGTGTTCTGCTTGTACCACTTGAACGGCGTGTTCCCGACCTGCGACCAGCCCCACGGGTAGTTGCTGTGCGAATGCGGGCCACCGATCTCGTCGATACGGGCGATGGCTTCATCGGGCGTCTCGATGAGGAAATTGAAGAACTTCATCTCGTGCAGCACGCCGAAGGGGCCACCCTCCTGGCTCGCTCCGTTGTCGGCCAGTAGCACGACCATCGTGTCGTCGGCGATGCCGAGAGCCTCGAGCGACTGCATGAGGCGACCGATCTGATCGTCGGTGTGGTCGAGGAACGCCGCGTAGGCCTCCTGAAGGCGACACGCCAGACGACGCTGGTTGTCGGAGAGATCGGACCAGGCCTCCACGCCCGGATTGCGTGGGGCCAATTCGGTGTCGGCCGGAATGACTCCGAGTTCCTTCTGACGAGCGAACCACCGTTCGCGCCACACGTCCCAACCCTCGTCGAAGACTCCACGATATTTGTCGAGGTAGCGCTGCGGAGCCTGGTGGGGAGCATGTGTGGCCCCGAAAGCCAGATACATGAAGAAGGGCCGATCGGGACGCACCCCCACCGAGTCGTGCACGAACTCGACGGCCTTGTCGACCAGATCCTCACTCAGGTGATAGCCGTCCTCCGGGCGACCGGGTGGTTCGATCCAGTGATTGTCGTAGACCAGTTCGGGGTGGAACTGGTCGGTCTCGCCGTCGAGGAAACCGTAGAACCGATCGAATCCGCGCTGAAGTGGCCACTGATCGAACGGTCCAGCGGCCGAGCAATCGGTCATCGGACAGAGGTGCCACTTCCCGAGTGCGAACGTGGCGTACCCGGTGTCTCGCAATACTTCGGCGATCGTCGCCGCGTTGTTGGAGATGTGGCCCCGCATGTGCGGATAGCCAGAGTTGAAGTTGGAGATCGAGCGCATACCGACCGCATGGTGATTGCGGCCGGTCAGCAGCGCCGCCCGCGTGGGCGAACACAGTGGAGTCACGTGGAAGTTGGTGAACCGCAACCCCTCGTCGGCCAAACGGTCGATGTTCGGCGTGTCGATGGACGAGCCGTAACAACCCAGGTGAGAGAAACCCAAATCGTCGAACAGGATCACGATGACATTCGGAGACCCTGCTCGCGGATGGGCTCGCGTCGGCCACCACGGTTCGGACTCGCTGTGCGTCCGGCCGATCCGGCCTCGGAAACCTTCGTACTCGTCGATGCGCTTTGCCGACATGACTCCCCCCTTCGGCCGACCTTAGTGGCGTGAACTACTTTCGAACCATGAATCCTTCACCGGTCGCCATCGTCGCCGACGGACGCTTCTACGTCGGCCCTGACCTCTGCAAGCAACTCGCGTCACGCGGCTTCGACCTCGTGGTGGGCGATGCCGACGAAACCCTGGCCGCCGACATCACCGGTCTCGGTCGGCGCATCGTCTCGGTACCCGGTGGCTCGGATCTCGCCGGTTCAGGGGCCACCGCTCTCGTCGAGACGGCCCTACGAGAATTCGGCCGAATCGACTCGGCCGTCGCCTTCTCGGGTGACATCGTCACCGGTCGCTTCACCAAGTCGTCGGTCGAGGACCTGCGGCGCGTTCTGGTCGGATGCGTCGAGGCGCCGTACAACTTCCTGCGGGCAGTGGTCCCGGTGATGACCGAAGCGGCCCAAGGTCAAGTGCTGATCATCACCAGTGCGTCGGCGGCCCGTCCCACCCCGGGCGCACCGCTGTACTCAGCGGCTCGAGCCGGAGCCACGATGCTCGTCAAGAACGTGGCCGACGAAGTCGCCCGCACCGGTGTTCAGGTGAACGCGGTGGGAACGAACTTCATGGATTTCCCTGCGTTCTTGAAATCGAGTGGCGCAACCGATCCCGAAGTTCGCGCCAAGATCGAGGCTCAGGTTCCGATGCGTCGGTTGGGGACCATGACCGAATTCGCCTCGTTCTGCATGGCCTTCCTCGATGGCAGCAGTCGCTTCACGACCGGACAGTTCGTCGCCTACGCCGGCGGCTGGGCCTGAGGAGACGTCGTATGGATCGCTCACTGTACGAAGACGACCACCTCGCGTTCGGAGAGAGTTTCCGCACTTTCATCGCCAAGGAGATCGCACCCGACTATCTCCGTTGGGAGGAAGAAGGAATTGCTCCGCGCGAGCTCTATTCCAAGGCTGGCGCCAGCGGCTTCATTGGCATGGCCATTCCCGAGGAATACGGCGGTGGCGGAAGCACCGACTTCCGCTTCAACGCGATCCTCGGCGAAGAACTGGCCCTCGCTGGCATCGGCGGCGCCGGTAATGGCATCACCCTGCACAACGACATCACCACGCCGTACTTCACCGACATCTGTAACGACGAGCAGAAGCAGCGCTGGCTACCCGGAATCGCCAACGGAACTCTCATCACCGCGATCGCCATGACCGAGCCGGGTACGGGCAGTGACCTCGCGAGTATCGCGACCACCGCGCGACGGGACGGCGACCGATACATCCTGAACGGGTCGAAGACGTTCATCACCAACGGCATCAACAGCGACCTGGTGATCGTGGCCGCCAAGACCGATCCCACACAGCGCCACACCGGCATGTCACTCCTGGTCGTCGAACGGGGCATGGCCGGATTCGAACGCGGACGGAATCTCGACAAGATCGGCCAGACGAGCGCCGACACGTCCGAATTGTTCTTCAACGATGTGGAGGTTCCGGTCGAGAATCGGCTCGGCGACGAGGGCCGGGCGTTCCACTACCTCACCGGAAACCTGGCCCAGGAGCGGTTGTCGATCGCGGTGGCCAGTTTGGCCTCGGCCCGAGCCTGCGTGACGTGGACTCTCGAGTACGTGAAGGAGCGCAAGGCTTTCGGCACCACCATCGGATCGTTCCAGAACACCAAATTCGTCCTGGCCGAACAGCGAACCGAAGTCGACGTGGCTCAGGCGTATGTCGACGCCTGCGTGTTGGCTCTCAACGCCGGTCGCCTCTCCGCCGCCGAGGCAGCCGCGGCCAAGTACTGGTGCACCGAACTCCTGAAGCGGGTAGCCGACAAGTGCCTGCAACTCTTCGGCGGCTACGGCTACATGCGCGAGTACCCGATCGCGCGGGCCTACGCGGACGCTCGCATCACCACCATCTATGGCGGCACGACCGAGGTGATGAAGAGCATCATCGCCAAGGACATGGGGCTCTGACGCTGTGCCGGTCGCGCTCGTCACTGGTGCGGCGGTCGGTTTCGGTCGCGGACTCGCCCGAGTGTTCGGCCGAGCCGGTCATTCGCTCGCTCTCATCGACACGCGCGACGAACTCGAGACCACAGCCGACGAACTTCTCCAATCGGGCACCGAAGTTCTCGCTGTTCGCGGCGACGTAACGGACGACGCAACACTTCGATCACTGGTCGAGCAGACGATTCGAACGTACGGACGGATCGACGTTCTGATCAACAACGCCGGCCAGGTCCGATTCACCCCCATCGACGCGCCCATACACACCGCCATCACCCATCTCGAAGAGCTCTGGCGAGTCAACACACGCGCACCGTACGTTCTCGGACGCCTGGTGATTCCTCACATGATCGAGGCGCGCTCGGGACACATCATCAACATCGCGACCGATCACATTCACACGTGCGGATTTCCAGAAGCGCTGTCACACGAAGGTTCCGAGTCATGTGCTTGGTCGGGCGCGCCTCGCCGACCACTCGGTCCGGGACCATTCGACGCGTACGACGCGTCGAAGTGGGCGCTCAACGGCCTCACTCAGACCTGGGCCCACGAACTCCGCAACCACGGGATCCGCGTCAACAACATCTGTCTCGGAGCCACCGACAGCGAGATGATGCGCGAAGCCGTGCTCGTCGGACGCGGCCGACCGGCCACCCAGAAGGAGATCGACTCGTGGATGCCCACCGAGGCCGTCGCCGACGTGGTTCTTCAACTTCACGACGAAGGCACCAACGGCCGATCGGGCGACAACGTCGGCATCTGGCTGGGGCATCCGATCGTCCTGCCACCGGCCCACCCGGTCCTGGGTCGTCGCGCCTGATCGGGCGTACCATGGGC
This sequence comes from uncultured Bifidobacterium sp., assembly GCA_964513215.1. Taxonomy (GTDB): domain Bacteria; phylum Actinomycetota; class Acidimicrobiia; order Acidimicrobiales; family Ilumatobacteraceae; genus Casp-actino8. Next base: position 8,663 of record CAZELU010000011.1, on the reverse strand, counting down.
GCATGCCTCGCGCCCTCGCCGCTCGTTGGTACTCCGACCACGATCAGTATCAGAACGAGCGTCGAGCCATCTGGGGCTCCGAGTGGCTGATGTTCGGCGTAACGGCCGAGTTGTCTCGGCCAGGCCAGTACGTCGCCGACGAAATTGCCGGCTATCCCCTGCTCGTCGTCGTCGATCCCCAGGGTCAGTTGCGCGGATTTCACAACGTGTGCCCGCATCGAGCCGGCGTGATCCAGTGGCCGGGCTGCGGCCAGACCGGCAACTTGGTGTGCCGGTATCACGGATGGGCGTTCAGTTGGGACGGGTCGCTGAAATCAGCCCGCGATTTCGGTGACACGCCCACACCGGACGATCACTCACTTCGTTCGATCAGCGTCGAGACCTGGGGGCCACTCGTCTTCGTCAATCTCGACGAGAACGCCCCGTCGTTGGCGTCCACTCTCGGCTCACTCGACACCGCCGTCCGCCAGCACGCCTTCGCCGCATTCACCTACGGACGACGTCTCGTTCGAACACTCGAGTGCAACTGGAAGACCTACGTCGACAACTACCTCGAGGGTTACCACGTTCCGCTGCTCCATCCGCTCCTCAATTCGGCGGTCGACATGAAGACCTACTCGGTCGAGGTCCCCGACGACACCTACTGCATCCATCGGGCCGGCCAGGTTCAGGGTTCGGCCTCGGCCGGCGTGTGGGTGTTCCGCTACCCGAATCTCGCCATCAACGTGTACGCCGACGGGATGAACGTCGAACGAATCGTGCCCCTGTCGTCGACACGCACCGCGGTGGTCTACGACTACTTCGCCCACGACGTCTCCGAGGCGAAGATCCAGTCCATGGTCGAAATGTCGAACGTCACCCTCGACGAAGACCAGGCCATCGCCGAACTCGTACAGCGCAATCTCGATGCAGGGATCTACGAGGCCGGACCGCTGAGCCCACGCCACGAGAACGCTCTGGCCTGGTTTCAAGGTCGTATTCGCCAGACGACCGGAGCACGCTGATGGCTGTTGCCTCGTCGCGCAGCCAAACCGTGGTGACCCTCGATCTCGAGGGCGTCCTCGTCCCCGAGATCTGGATCGCGGTCGCCGAGACCACCGGCATCCCCGAATTGCGCCGCACAACACGTGACGAACCCGACTACGACGTGTTGATGCGTGGCCGTCTCGAGATCCTCGACCGACACGGTCTCACGATGTCCAAGATCGCGTCAGTGATCGGATCGCTCGATCCGCTGCCGGGAGCCCGCGCGTTCCTCGACGAGCTTCGCAGTCGGACCCAAGTACTGATCCTGTCCGACACGTTCGAACAGTTCGGCCAGCCGCTCATGCGTCTCCTCGGCATGCCGACGCTGCTGTGTCACCGCCTCGTCGTCGAGAACGACCGCATCGTCGACTACGAACTGCGGATGAGCGACCAGAAGCGACACGCCGTGGCCGCGTTGAAGGCTCTCAACTATCGCGTGATCGCCGCTGGCGACTCGTACAACGACACCGCGATGCTCGCCGAGGCCGATGCCGGCTTCCTCTTCCACGCTCCCGACAACGTGCGCCGCGAGTTTCCGCAGTTCACGGCTCACGACGAGTACGACGCTCTTCTGGCCGCGATCAGCAGCCACCTCTGAGCGACTTCAGCAGGCTCCGAGCGACTCGACTCGCTCGCTGACAGCGGCCGGACCGCCGAAGATGGCCAGATTGTCGACACCCAGTCGAGCGATTCGGTCGCGCACGCTGGACGGTACGCACGTGGGCGGTATGAGCATCAAAGGCGACACTGGTTCGATGGCCGAGAACGGAACTGCGGCCAGGGCATCGGGGAAGTTGTTGGCCGTCGCCACCGACGCCCACTTCGAGATGGGCATGTCGTCCCAGACCGCCGCCGAGCGATCGGACACGTCGACCGCGTTGATTCGGGTCACGGCGGCGAGCGAACCGAGTTCGCGCAGAACTCCCGCCGAGAACGAGGAGTCGGCACCCAACAACTTGATCGACGTGGGAGCCAGGACTTGGATCAACTGCTTCGTGTACGCCGGCAAGGGATTGATTCCGTCGATGAGCACGAAGGGGCGGTCGTACACGGCCGCGGCCGCGGCGGCGATCAGTGGATCGGCGAAATCGCGACCACTCGCGACCCAGACAGTCGGGTTGGTCTGGGCAACCCAGGCAGTCTGCGTGAATTTGTTCGCAGTCTCGTATCGATCGGCTCCACCGATCCGGATGATCTCGTACGAGCCGATCGCTCGAAGCTGCTGAACGACCGATTCCGCGACGGCCGAGGTTCCCCCGGCGATGTACACCTTGCTGGGCTTGAGTCGAAGGAGTTCGAGCCGAGTCGACTCCGGAACTCCCGTCGCATCGACGAGCAGAACCGGCGCGTCGAATCGGGCTGCGGCCGCTCCCGCCGCCAACGCATCGGGAAACTTCGTTCCAGTGGCGATGAAGACCTCGTCGGTCGCACGCCAGTCGGCCGTGACCGCCGCCGCCGTCTCGAAGCGATCAGCGCCGAAAATTCGGGTCACGACGAGACCTCCGGTGATCGCCGTCGTCCCGCCCAACTCGAGCCCGGACACCGAACGCACCCAGGCCAGACCAGCCGGGACCCAGGCTGCGACCGATTGGCCCACACAGTCGATGGGGCCGTAACTCGTGACACCCACGATCCGGTATTTGTTGTCGGCTCCGAGAGCCACGACCGGTCCACCCGAATCACCGTTGCACGCGGACGCGATCGGCGAACGTGCGCACACCGCGGTCGACGGGTCGTAGATGTTTCCGAGTGCGAGATCGAGAGTCGCACAGTCGACGTCCGACACGACGTTCAGATCGGCGGAGAGCAGGTTCGAGCTGACCGGCCCACCGGCCGACGTGCGACCCCAACCGAGCACGGTCACCGCACCACCGGTCTGCCAGGCCCAGGTGTCGTCGTACGACGCGAGCGACGGAACCAGAAGTGGATCGATCGGCGCTGGCGCATCGAGGCGGTACAAGCCGAAGTCGTAGCGGATGGACAGGCTCGTGATGGAGAAATACGGGTGGGCAACTCCGGCCGCACCCCCCATCGATACCAAGGAAGCCACCGAGGTCGATCCCGCGTAGACCGTCGCACGATCCTCGATGCAGTGGCCAGCCGTGAGGACCCAAGACGCACTGATGAACGTGCCCGAGCACAGACTTCCACCGGCGGTGACGATGCGCGCCACGACCGAGCCCCAGTTCAACGGGGCTGGCGTTCCTCCGATGATCTGCGCCGCGCGATCGCCGTCGGTATCAGCGACGGGCGGGTCGGAGTCGACCGGCGTCCAGGCAACCAAGAGAAGCGAGCACGCGACGAGAGCCAAGCGGCGACGGACGACCACGCGCACACGCTAGTCAGGGGTCCTTCTCGGAGCGCCGCGGCGACCCCACAAGTGTCACTGGTGTCGAAGGGGGGACTTGAACCCCCACGATCTTACGATCACTAGCCCCTCAAGCTAGCGCGTCTGCCTATTCCGCCACTTCGACGTGGAGTGAGAACGATACAGCCGGGCGTCGATCACCGCACGAGGAGAAAGCCCAGGCTGAGGACCGAAACGGTCCAGACCAGAGCGAGCACGAACGTGATGCGATTGAGGTTCCGCTCGGCTGCTGCCGAACCGAGTGCCGCACCACTGCCGCCGCCGAACATGTCGGAGAGACCGCCGCCCTTGCCGCTGTGCATGAGGATGCCAGCGATCATCCCGATCGTCGACACGATGTTGATGACGACCATGAGGTACATGATGATGTCGCGCACGGCCTTCGAGCCTACTGCCTCAGTCGGGAAAGTGGCAGGCCACCGGGTGGCCCTGACCTCGGTCGATGAGGGCTGGCTCCTCGACCGCACAGTGGTCCTGGGCCTTCGGACAGCGGGTCCGGAATCGACATCCTGACGGCGGATCGATCGGGCTCGGAACGTCACCTTCGAGCATGATCCGCCGCCGTCCCCGCTCGACGCCCGGATCGGGCACCGGAATGGCCGAGAGCAACGCTCGGGTGTACGGATGCGAGGCCCGCTCGTACAACGTCTCGGCCGTGGCCACTTCCACCAATTTGCCGAGATACATCACCGCCACGCTGTGCGACACATGGCGCACCACCGACAAGTCGTGGGCGATGAACACGTACGCAAGACCCAACTGATCCTGGAGATCGGCCAGCAGGTTCACCACTCCGGCCTGGATACTCACGTCGAGAGCCGACACCGGTTCGTCGAGAACGAGCAACTTCGGATTCGAGGCCAAGGCGCGCGCGATTCCGATGCGCTGACGTTGCCCGCCGCTGAACTCGTGCGGGAAGCGTCGGGAGTGATCGGGTGACAAACCCACCAACTCGAGAAGCTCTTTCACTCGCGCCTGATGATCACCGGGGATCTTCTGAACTTCGAGCGGCTCGGCGATGGATGTGCCCACGGTGAGACGGGGGTCGAGCGATGCGTACGGATCCTGGAAGACGATCTGCATGTCACGACGCAACTCACGCAGCCGATCGGCGCGCATTCCGACCAACTCTTCGCCTTGGAACCGCACCGACCCGGCCGTGGGTTCGACCAGACGGAGAACGCAACGGCCAACGGTGGTCTTGCCCGAACCCGACTCCCCGACCAAGCCCAAAGTTTCACCAGGACGCACCGAGAAGGAGACACCCGACACCGCTTGTACGACGTTCTTGTATGCGCGAACACCGCGCGACGTCTTGACGGTGAAGTGCTTCACCAGTCCGTTCACGTCGAGAATCGGCTCGGTGCTCACGAACCCACCGCTCTCAACTCGTCGGCTCGCAAGCAGGCCGACTCCAGATCGCCCACGGTACGCAGCTCCGGAATTTCGACCGCGCACTCGTCGATTGCGTGTGGGCAACGAACCCGGAAGGCGCAACCCGACGGAGGCTCGATCATGTTGGGCGGCGAGCCCGGAATGGGAACCAATCGATCTCGTCCCACGGTCGGCAACGAACGAAGGAGTCCTTGCGTGTACGGATGCGACGGATGGTCGTAGAGCGACGCGACCGGACCCCGCTCGACCACCCGGCCGGCGTACATTCCTTGCACGCGATCAGCCACGCGGGCCACGACTCCGAGATCGTGGGTGATCAAGACGATGGCCGCCTGGCGCTCCGACTGGATCTTCTGCAGAATCTCGAGGATCTGGGCCTGAACGGTCACGTCGAGGGCGGTGGTCGGCTCGTCGGCGATCAACACGTCGGGGTCGTTGGCGATCGCCATGGCGATCATCACGCGCTGACGCATTCCGCCCGAGAATTCGTGCGGGTACTGACGGGCCCGATCCCGGGGTTGCGGGATTCCGACGTCGTTGAGCAGCTCGATGGCCCGCTCCATGGCCGACGCCTTGCTCATGCTCTGATGAGCCCGGATCATCTCCACGATCTGGTTCCCGATGCGGTGGGTCGGGTTCAGCGCCGACAACGGATCCTGGAAGATCATGGCGACCTTGCGTCCACGAACCTCGCGCAACACCTGACGGGGCGCACCCACCAGCTCGGTTCCGTTCACCGTGGCCGAGCCCGAGATGCGGGCCCCTTTGGGCAGAAGGCCCATGAGCCCGAGGAACGTGACCGACTTGCCCGAACCCGACTCGCCCACCACGCCGAGGATCTCCCCAGCGCGCACGTCGAGGTCGATTCCGCGTACGGCTTGCACCTCACCGAACAATGTGGGGAACGTGACCCTGAAGTCACGCAACGAGAGCACAGCTTCGCCCGACATCAGCGATTTCCTTCGAGCTTCGGATCGGTCGCATCTCGCAACCCGTCTCCGACGAAGTTGACGCACAACGACACGAGGATCAGGATCACGCACGGGAAGACCACCAACCACCAGTAACCGGGCAGGAGGGCGCCCTTGGCGCTACCGACCAACTTGCCGAGCGAGGTCGCCCCGGCACCGGGCTGTGGTCCGTACCCGAAGAAGCCCAGAGTCGCTTCGGCGATGATGTTGCCCGACACCGCGAACGTGAGCGCGACGAGGATCGGACCGGCCGAATTGGGCAGAAGGTGGCGCAAGACGATGCGCGTGTTGCTGGCTCCGAGCGCCCGCGCGGCTTCGACGAACTCACGCTCTTTGAGCGCCAATACCTGACCACGCATCAAGCGGGCCACTCCCATCCACCCGAACAACACGAAGAGAACCACGACGAAGCGAATGGACGTGGGATTGCCGACGATCGGTTTGAGCCACGGAACGTTCGACATCACGCTCCGCAGAACCAGGAGCGTCACGAGGAAGGGGAACGCGAGGAAAAGATCGGTGACTCGCATCAACAGATCGTCGATCCAGCCACCGCGCAGACCCGCCAACGCACCGATGGCCACCCCGAGAATCGTGCCGAAGAAGGCCGACGCCAGCCCGATCAGGATCGAGACGCGAAGCCCGTAGATGAGCCGGCTGTAGAGGTCACGACCGATGTCGTCGGTGCCGAGCCAGGCGATGCCGCGCGGACTGAGGAACGAGTTCGGGTTCTCCGGACTGGTCTTGAAGACGGCCTCGTTCACCCCGTACCGCGCCGTGAAGGGTGCCAACAGGATGAAGAGAACCATGATGCCCAGGATGATCAGCGACACCAGAGCGGCCCGGTGCTTCGTGAAGCGCCGCACCGCCATGCGCCGCGGCGACATGGACTCGGCTCGCAGTCCGACCGACGAATCGGCCGGCGAGACGGAGTCAGGCGCGTTCGGTGCGAGTTCGTCAGCCAAGGCGGATCCTCGGGTCGAGCACCGCGTACAAGACGTCGGCGAGAAGGTTGAAGGCGATCACCACGAGGGTGAAGAAGAACATCCACGGCATCATCTGCGGGAAATCGCCGTTGTCGTA
>CAZELU010000011.1:0-1720 GCA_964513215.1 uncultured Bifidobacterium sp. | reverse complement strand
TAGACCGCGAAGAGAAGCTGAAGAAGGAGAGCCGACACATAGGGCGGAGTGGAGATCGCCACGAACGACGAGGTGCTCACCGTCGCATCCCGCAGACCACCGGGCTTCAAGGCCACGAAGATTCCGAATGACAGACCGATCAAGATGCCCAGAAAGGTCGCGGTCAGACCCAGCCGGAGGGTGTTGAACATCGCATCACGGAATTCGGGCCACACCTCGCGGCTGCCCTTGATGCTGCGCGGCCAATCGAACGTGACGAAACCCTGCAGCCACTGCAGATAGCCCCGCACGTAGCCCCCGAAACCCTCGTACAGACCGTTGGTCTCGATGTACTGCTGGATCTTCTTCGGCGAGGCCCGCTGATTGACGCGCAGATAACTGGCCAACGGATCGGTGCCGACCCGGAGCGCCACGTACACCACGAACGTGATGATCAGCGTCATGGGCAGGGCCCACATCAAACGCCTCATCACGAATCTGAACACGGAATCTCCCCCGCCCCCTGGTGTGCTCTTCGAGCATAAACGAGAACGAGGGGCCGGTCGAAAGACCGGCCCCTCGCCTCACGAGTTTCTGATCGGGATCAGAGAACCTCGACGACCGGCTCCTGGGTCACGAGGTTGGTGATCGCGAACTTGCCGTCGTTGGTGGTGTCCCACACGTTCGGGAGGATGGGGAAGGCGGTGAGCCACACCATCCACGACGAGTTGGCGCACTCGGTGACGGGGTTCAGACACTCGGGCCACTGTTCGGCACCGATGATGATCTGGCCGTCGCCATCGACGTCTTCCCACTTCGAGAAGTTGTTGAACGCGCGGTAGTTGTTGAGTTCAGCACCCACCGGACCGCCGAGGCGGTCGGTGCGCCAGAAGCCCGACTTCGGGAACTGGAACAGCGGGAGCATCACGTGGTCCGCGGCCATGAGCGCGAGCGCATCCTTGACGAGCTGAGCACGCTCGGCTTCGTCGACGGTCACGTCCGACTTCTCGAGAAGCGCGCTGGCTTCCTCGTTGCACCAACCAGTGGAGTTCTGACCCTGCTGGCTGTTGGCCTCACTCGGAATCTGCGCACAGGTGAAGGAGCTCACGAGGTACGCCGGGTCCGGCGGAGCGGTGCTGATGTACATGGCCATGTCGTAGTCGAGGGCTGGGAGACGCTGCTGGAAGTAGCAAGCGGCATCGCAGTTGTCGGCCACGACGTTGAAACCGGCCGCCTGGAGCAGCGGAATCAAGAAGGCCTGGGTGTTCTCACGGCGGGTGTTGCCGGTGTTGATGATCCAGCGAATGGTCGGCGCAGTGCCGTCCTTGGCCCAGAAACCTTCACCGTTCTTGGCCCAACCATTGGCCTCGAGGAGAGCGGCTGCACCCTCCGGGTCGTACTGATCGGCGAACGCGTCATCGCAGTACTGGCCGGGGACGATCGGACCGCAATTGAGCAACTTGCCCTTGCCTTCCGACAGCGGGATGTAGATCTGCTCGAAGACGGCGTCACGGTCGATCGACTTGGCGAAAGCCTCGCGGAAGATCGGATCGGCGAACGGGCCGCCACGAGCCGGATCGGACTGCAGGTAGAAACCTTCGTAGTCGCCACCGAAGTCGATCTGGCTGGTGACGTTCGCGTCGCTCAGAGCGTCGGAGATGCCAGCGAAGAACTGCGGATAGATGAAGTCGACTTCACCGGCGAGCAGAGCGGCGCTCTGCGTGTCGAAGTCGGCGAACGG
>CAZELU010000010.1:0-55542 GCA_964513215.1 uncultured Bifidobacterium sp. | reverse complement strand
ACCTTGCGATCGTCGACCGAGTTGACGGCACTCACTTCGGCAGCGGTACCGCACACGAAGATCTCGTCGGCGATGTACAGATCGCTGCGCGCGATGTTGTCGACGCGCATGTCGATACCGAGGTCGCGAGCCAGCGACATGACCGTGTTCTGCGTGATTCCCTCGAGAGCGCCGGCCGACAGCGGCGGCGTAAGCACGATTCCGTTGCGCTTCACGAAGATGTTCTCACCGGTGCACTCGGCCACCAGGCCGTTGGGCGCGAGCATGATCGCTTCGTCGTATCCGGCCTTGAGGGCCTCCACCTTGGCCAGCGACGAGTTGACGTAGTTGCCCACGGTCTTGGCGGCCGGCGGCATGGTGTTGTGATCGTGGCGAGTCCACGACGAGATCTTCATGCGCACACCCTTGGAGAGTGCGTCGTCACCGAGATAGGCACCCCACGGCCAACACGCGATGGCCACGTCGACCTTGCAGGGCAGCGTGTTGAGGCCCATCTCGCCGTAGCCGTAGTAGGCGATCGGGCGCACGTAGCACGACGCCAGGCCCGTGCTGGCCACGGTCTCCTTGGTGGCCGAAACCAACTCGTCGACCGAGTACGGAATCTCCATGCCGAGGATGTGCGCACTGCGGAACAAGCGCTCGATGTGCTCGGTGAGGCGGAAGATGGCCGTGCCGTTCTTCGTCTCGTACGCACGAATGCCCTCGAACACACCGGTGCCGTAGTGGAGCGTGTGAGTGAGAACGTGTACCTGCGCCTGGTCCCAGTCGACGAGCTTTCCGTTCATCCAGATCTTGGGAGTCGGGATCAGGGTGGGCATCTTCTTCTCCGTTCGAGTAGTGGCCGTAACGGTATCCCCTCACGGGGCCGACGAGCACTGTGAATACTGCGTGGTGGGTAGCGCTGCTCAGCGGGTGAGTCGACCGATGATGGCGCGACCGATTTCGGTGGTCGAACCGCTGGTCGGCTCGGCGCAGGCCGCGCGAATGCGATCGGCGGCCGACGACTCACCGAGGAAGTCGAGCATGAGCGCGGCCGACAAGACAGCGGCCGTGGGATTGGCCTTGCCCGTACCCACGATGTCGGGAGCCGATCCGTGCACCGGCTCGAACATCGACGGACCGGTGCGCGCCGGATTGAGATTGGCCGACGACGCCAGACCGATACCTCCGGACACAGCACCACCGAGATCGGTGAGGATGTCGCCGAACAAGTTGTCGGTGACGATCACGTCGTAACGGTGCGGATCCTGAACGAAGTAGATGCACGCCGCGTCGACGTGGTTGTAGGCCGTGCCCACATTCGGGTACTGCGCGGCCACTTCGTTGAACGTGCGCTCCCAGAGATTTCCGGCGAACGTGAGCACGTTGGTCTTGTGCACGAGGGTCACGTGCTTGCGCTCGCGCTGCGAAGCCAACTCGAACGCGTAGCGGATGCACCGTTCGACACCGAACCGCGTGTTGACGCTCCCCTGCGTGGCCACTTCGTTCGGGGTTCCGCGACGCAACACGCCGCCCTCGCCCACGTACGGCCCTTCGGTGTTCTCGCGGATCACGATGAAGTCGTGCGGCTTCGTGTGGCCTGGGGCGGTGCCCACGAACGGCCGCTGGTTGACGAACAGGTCGAGTTCGAATCGCATCTTGAGGAGAAGACCGCGCTCGATGACGCCCGGCGGCACTTCCGGCGTGCCGACAGCACCCAGAAGAATCGCGTCGAACGCGCGCAACTGGTCGAGCGTGGCGTCCGACAGAACCTCGCCATCGCGCAGGTAACGCGCTCCCCCGAGATCGAAGTCGGTGGTGGCGATGTCGACACCCGTTGCACGCACCACGTCGAGAGCGACCGCCGTCACTTCGGGTCCGATTCCGTCGCCGCCGATCACTGCCAACTTGTGCGTCATAGAGGCCACATCGTACGGGCGTACACGAGTAGGCGGCCATTCCCGGTCCGCCGTCTCAACCCCCGAGAACCACCGTTACCCTGGGAGACATGGCGAAGGTCCATCACCTCACCAAGTCGGCACTCGAGCGTCTCCAGGCCGAGCACCACGACCTCACGACGCGTGGCCGCATCGACGTGGCCAACAAGATCGAGCGCGCTCGCGAACTCGGCGACCTCTCCGAGAACGGCGACTATCACGCCGCCAAGGACGAGCAGGGTCACATGGAAGGCCGTATCCGCCACCTCGAATCCATTCTCGAGAACTACGAGATCGTCGAAGCCGACGACGGCGACGTGGTGGGCCCGGGCAAGCTCGTCACTCTGTCGATCGACGGCGACGAACCCGAGTCGTACTACTTCGGCTCGCACGAAGAGCGTTTCGAAGGTGCCGCCACCATGACGCCCGAGTCGGCTCTGGGCAAAGCGGTCACCGGTAAGCGCGTGAACGAAACGTGCTCGTACACGACGCCCAACGGCCACACGCTCAGCGTCGTGATCGTCAGCGTCGAACTCCCGTGAGCAACGGATCACCCACACTGCAGAGCGAACCGCTGGCACCTCCGCTCCCACCCGGGTGCGAGATCGAACTACCGGGTCGTGGCACGACGTTCGTCCGCGAACTTCCCGGCCCGCGTCCCGACTCACCCACGTTGCTCTTGTTGCACGGCTGGACCGCCACCGCCGACCTCAACTGGTTCGGTGCGTACGAGCGACTCGGTGAGCACTACCGAATCGTCGCGCTCGACCACCGTGGTCACGGCCGAGGCATTCGTTCGCGCAAACCGTTCCGTCTGGCCGACTGCGCCGACGACGCGGCCTGTCTCGTCAACGAACTCGAGCTCGGCCCCGTCATTCCCGTCGGCTATTCGATGGGAGGACCCATCGCCCTGCTGATGTGGCGCCGTCACCGACCCATCGTGCGCGGTCTCGTTCTGTGCGCCACGGCCGGGAGTTTCCGACACAGCCGGGCCGAGCGCATGAGCTTCCTCGGCCTCACCGGTCTGAGCGCTGTCGCTCGTCTCACACCGAGTGCCACCAAGGAACGCATCACCGAGCGCGTGTTCTTACGACGCAAGGCCGAGAAGTGGGGCGGCTGGGCCATGAGTCAGGTCGCGCAACACGACTGGCGCATGATTCTCGAAGCCGGACACTCCATCGGATCGTTCTCGGCCACCGAGTGGCTGCCCGACATCGATGTCCCGACGTCGCACGTGATCACACTGCGCGATCCGGTGGTTCCGGCCTATCGCCAGCTCGAACTCTTCACGAGCATCCCCGACGCCGATGCGGTGCGTATCGACGCCGAGCACGACGCCATCGCCGCGCATCACGACCGTATGTCCGACTTGATCATCGGCTCCGTCGAATCGGTGCTCCGTCGCGCACCGACGGTCTCGTGAAGCGTCTCGTGAAGAAGCGACTGGGCGCTCTGGTCATCGCCGTCGGCGGAGCGTACGGCTGGTCGATCTGGAAGCGCCGTGGAGCACCACTTCCGTCGGCCATCAAACGCGGAACGATGGCGGCGCGCAACGGCGAACTCGCCAAGTTGGGGGTGCGAGTCGGCGCCACCTACGCGAGCGCTTCGGCGCGCAAACTCTTTGCCTCGGCCGAGCGACGAATCCAGATCGATCACGAAACCGAGTTGAAGTCAGCCGCCCAGGTGGCCGATCGGCTCGGGCAGATGAAGGGTGCGTTGATGAAGCTCGGCCAGATGGCGAGCTACCTCGACGAGGGCCTTCCCGCTCCCCTGCGCGCGGCGCTGTCGCAACTGCAGTCGAGTGCGCCACCCATGTCGGCCGCGTTGGCGGCCGAAGTGATCGAACGCGAACTCGGTGCACCACCCGAGAAACTCTTCGTCGAATGGGATCCCGAACCCATCGCGGCCGCATCCATCGGCCAAGTCCACCGCGCGGTGATCATCGACCCCGACACCGGCGCCGAACGTGCGGTGGCCGTGAAAGTTCAGTACCCCGGTGTCGATGCGGCCATCGACGCCGATCTGAAGAACGCCGATCTACTCGGCTTCCTCCTCCAACAGGGATTCAGCGGCCTCGATCCGTCGGAGATGGTCGACGAAGTCAAGACCCGCATCCGCGAGGAACTCGACTACACCATCGAAGCGCGCAATCAGCAGACGTTCGCCGACTGGTTCCGCGGACATCCGTTCATCAAGGTGCCGGCCGTGATCCCGTCTCTCAGCACGTCACGCGTGATCACGTCCGAACTCGTGGTGGGTCAACCGTGGTCGTGGGTTCTGCAGCAGCCTCAGGAATACCGCGATCGTGTCGCCGAAGTGTTGTTCCGCTTCGTGTTCAGGAGCCTGTACGGGATGCACAAGTTCAACGGTGACCCGCACCCGGGCAACTACGTCTTCCACGAGGACGGCACCGTGACCTTCCTCGACTACGGACTCGTCAAGCACTTCACCGACGACGAGATGACCACGTTCATCGCGATGGTGAAATCGGCCGCCTACGAGAACGACATCCCCTCGTTCAGAAACGTGCTGGAAACGGCCGGCATGCTCAAGCTCGACGCCCCGGTCGAGACCGACGACGTGGGCACCTACTTCGGTCGCTTCTACGAACCGGTGCGCGCGAATCGCGAGATCACCTGGACTCCGTCGTACGCCTCGAGCATCGTGCGCCACACGTTCGATCGCTCGAGCCCGATCGCGCAGTACGCCACGGTCCCACGAGCATTCGTGTTCATTCAGCGCATCAACCTCGGCTTGTACGCGATTCTCGGTGAACTCGGAGCCACCGGCAACTATCGACGCATCGCCGAAGAACTGTGGCCGTTCGCGAACGGTGCACCGAGCACCGCGTTGGGTCGGGCCGAAGCCGACTGGGCCGCGTCGCGGCAGTAGCCTCGGCCGAATGTCGTCACGCCGCTACTCCGCACTCGTCGCCGCTTCACTCGTCGTTCTCGCATCGTGCGGCGGTGACTCGTCAGGGGACGACGCGTCGAGCGGTTCCACCGACTCGGTTGTCGACGTGACCACCGGCGATCCGATGATCGACGCCGAGGAGCCAACCGTCAGCCTCCCGTCAGCACTCCCCACCGACTTGGTGATCACCGACATCACCGAGGGAGACGGAGAGGCCGCGGCCGAAGGCGACACCGTGTTCGTGTTCTACGTGGGCGTGCTCACCAAGGACGGCACACGCTTCGACGGCAACTTCGGCCAGTCGCCATTCGCCGTCACCCTCGGCTCGGGTTCGGTGATCCAGGGTTGGGAACAAGGACTCGTGGGCATCAAGGCCGGTGGCCGTCGCCAACTCGACATCCCGGCCGATCTGGCCTACGGCGACACCGGTGCCGGCGACATCATCAAGGCTGGCGACGCCATTTCGTTCGTGGTCGACGCGGTCGCCGTGGTGCCCGCCACATCAGCCGACGACGAGCCGACCATCACGGTCGACGCAACCGACAACATCGCCGAACTCGCCGTCACCGATCTGGTGGACGGAACCGGAACCGCCGCTGAAACGGGCATGACCGTCGTGCTGCAACTCGTCGCATTCCGCGCCGACACCGGCGAGCAGATCGTGAGCACCTGGAAGGATCCGCAACCCGTGACGTTCGATCTGGAGGACGGCGGCACGCTGCCCGGACTCCTGGATGCGCTCGAGGGGATGAAAGTGGGCGGGCGTCGTCAGGCGCACATCCCGTTCGAACAGGCGTGGGGCGCTGAAGGTCAGCAGCAGATCGGGTTGCCCGAGAACACCGACATCATCGTGGTCATCGACCTTCTGGCTGCCTTCTGAGCGCGTCGAACGCCGTCCACCACACCTGCAACGCTTCGGGAAAGATTCCTTCGCCGCCGTCGGCGAACGAATCGGTTCGACCTTCGAGATCCCAGCGCCGCACCACCACCGACACTCCCTGATCGTTCACGGCCGCGGTGACGCGCACACGTTCGCGTGAGTCGTCGAGCATCGCATCGAGTTCGTCGTCGAAATCGCGATCTTCGTCATCGACATCCCCGTCACCGTCGACATCGATGCGCGACATCCAGCCCGTCATCACCAGACACAGCGCATCCACCGGACGCCACACTGGAATTCGAGTGAGCAAGCGATACGGATCGGCGTCGCTGTCGACCAGTTCGCGTCGAAGAGCAGCGCCGTCGGAACGCACCGCGAACACGCGAGCGGCGCGATAACGCATGGTCTCGGCGAGGGATTCGTGGAGATCGGAGTCGACCCATTCGGCGATCGACAAGGGCGTGACACGGGTGTCGGACATGCAGCGAGTGTGAGCAGCCGACGCCCACGACGGAGTCGGATCAGCCGATGAGAGCGGCCAGTGCATCGGCCGCGTCCACCACGGCCGATCCGTACTTCCTACCGGGGTCGACCGACACTCGTTCGATCGGTCCACTCAGACTCACGGCCGCCCGCACCACACCGTCACGAGTTCGAACCGGAGCACTCACCGATGCGACACCCGCTTCGCGCTCACCCACACTCGCGACCCAGCCGCGCTTGTTGGTGGGCGCACCATCGAGCACGTGTCCGGCCGACCCGGCCGACAACGGAAGCAACGCCCCTTCGGGCACGATCCAGCGCAAACCATGCGTCGACTCGAGCGACACCACACAACGGCGCGCATCGGCCTCGCGCACGTACAACTGCACGCTCTCGCCGGTTGTATCGCGCAGACGTTCGAGAATCGGCCGGGCCAGCGCCACCAACGGAAACGCGTTCTCGGCCGCATGGCCGAGCGACACGAGCCACCAACCGAGGCAGAACTCGCCTTGCGGATCGCGTCGGAGCAGACCCTGGCTCTCCATGGCGACGGCCAAGCGGTGCAATGTGGCCCGCGGAATGCCGGTGGCCGCGGTCAGATCGGCCAACGACAACGAACCCGCGCGTTCGAGGGCGCGCCACACCGTGGCGACCTTGTCGAGTACTCCGACCCCCGATACCATGTCCATGATTCAGGAAGCCTATCCCACTATGTGAGACTCCGGTTCGAGGCTCAGGTGGGGACGAGGGAGAACCCATGAGCCAACCGACCACCCTCCCGCAGAAGGTGTGGGACGCCCACGTGGTGCATTCGGCACCCGGCGAACCCGACCTGCTCTACATCGACCTCCATCTGCTGCACGAGGTCACCAGCCCACAGGCCTTCGACGGACTGCGTCTGTCGGGCCGTCCGGTGCGCCGCCCCGATCTCACGCTGGCTACCGAAGACCACAACGTGCCCACCGAGAACATCCACCTCCCCATCGCCGACCCGATCTCGGCCAAGCAGGTGGAGGTTCTGCGCAAGAACGCCAACGAATTCGGACTCGAGCTGTATTCGATGGGCGATGCGCGTCAGGGCATCGTGCACGTGATCGGACCCGAACAAGGTCGCACGCTTCCCGGCATGACCATCGTGTGCGGTGACAGCCACACCGCCACGCACGGCGCCTTCGGAGCCCTCGCCTTCGGAATCGGCACGAGCGAAGTCGAGCATGTGCTCGCCACTCAGACTCTTCCGCAGAGTCGACCGAAGTGGATGTCGGTGAACGTCGACGGCACGCTGCCGGCCGGTGTCACGGCCAAGGACGTGATCCTCGCGGTGATCGGCAAGATCGGTACCGGCGGCGGCATCGGCCACGTGATCGAGTACCGCGGGTCGGCCATTCGCGCGTTGTCGATGGAAGGTCGTATGACGGTGTGCAACATGAGCATCGAGGCCGGCGCCAAGGCCGGACTCATCGCTCCCGACGACACCACGTTCGCGTATCTCGAAGGTCGCGAACACGCACCGAAGGGCAAGAAGTGGGAACAGGCCCTCGACGCCTGGCGTGCACTGGCCACCGATGCCACTGCTCGCTTCGACAAGGAAGTGTCACTCGACGCGGCCGCGCTCACACCACACGTGAGTTGGGGCACCAACCCCGGTCAGGTCGCAAGCATCGACTCCAATGTTCCGTCCCCCGACGACTTCGCCGATGCCACCACGCGTCAGACCGTGGCCCGCGCACTCGAGTACATGGGCCTCACACCCGGGCAACGCCTGCGCGACGTCGCCGTCGACACCGTGTTCATCGGCTCGTGCACCAATAGCCGTATCGAAGATCTGCGTGCGGCGGCTGACGTTCTGGCCGGTCGCAAGGTCTCGGTGAAGCGTGCGCTGGTGGTTCCGGGCAGTCACGCCGTGAAGCAACAGGCCGAAGCCGAAGGGCTGCACACCATCTTCACCGCAGCGGGAGCCGAATGGCGCGAACCGGGTTGTTCGATGTGTCTGGCCATGAACCCCGACAAACTCTCACCGGGCGAACGTGCCGCGAGCACGAGCAATCGCAACTTCGAGGGCCGTCAGGGTCGCGGCGGACGCACGCACCTCGTGTCCCCCGCCGTGGCCGCCGCCACCGCAGTAGTGGGCCGCTTCGCCGCCCCCTCCGATCTGAACTGACATCTGCCGAACCGAACGAAACGAGACGAACGATGAAGAGCGTACGAGTACTCACCGGCCGCGGAATTCCGCTGCGCCGCAGCGATGTCGACACCGACCAGATCATCCCGGCCGAATGGCTGAAGCGCGTCGAGCGCACCGGATTCGAAGCCGGATTGTTCGCCACCTGGCGCGACGATCGCGACTTCGTCCTCAACGATCAGCGCTACGCCGGTGCGTCGATCCTGGTGGCTGGTCCGTCGTTCGGTGTCGGCTCGAGCCGCGAACACGCGGTGTGGGCCATTCAGCAATACGGGTTCGACGCCGTGATCGCTCCGAGTTTCAGCGACATCTTCCGCAACAACTGCACGAAGAACGGTCTCGTTCCGGTCGCCCTCGGTCTCGACAGCGTCGAGAAGGTGTGGGCCGCCATCGAAGCCGACCCGTCCACGTCGATCGTGGTCGACATGGAACGGTTGGTCGTGGAAGTGCCGGCCGCCGGCGTGAACGAATCGTTCCCGATGGAACCGCAGAATCAGCACCGATTCCTGAACGGACTCGACGACATCGGCATCACGATGCAGCACGCGAGCGAGATCGACGCCTTCGAGAAGAAGCGCCCGGCCTGGCTCGGCGCCTGACGGCTGCTGATCAGTCGGTCAGGAAGTCGCCGAGGCTGAGCAACTTCGGATTGTTGCTGAACACCTCGATCGGCTTGGTGATGGGCATGCGCATCGTGCGCTGAAGGATCGTCACCTGTGTGTGCTGGTTGTACTCCACCAGCGTGACAGCCCAACCGTCACGGCCAGCGCGCGCCGTACGACCCGAGCGGTGCAGGTAGTCCTTGTTGTCCTTGGCCGGCTCGTAGTGGATGACGGCGGCAATGTCGTCGATGTCGATACCACGAGCTGCCACATCAGTGGCCACCAGAACCTTCAGATCTCCTTCGGCGAATCGGCGCAGGGCCTTCTCGCGTGCGGGCTGCGGCAGGTCACCGTGAATGGCGGCCGCGTTCACACCGAGCGCCTGGAGATTGTCGGACACTCGATCGCACACGCGCTTGGTCTGGCAGAACACCACCGTCTTGCCCGCGCCACGCGCGATGGCCGACACGACTTTGTCCTTGTCCATGTGGTGCACGGCGAGCCACAAGTGATGCATCGTGCCCACGGTGTCGGTGGCCGCGTCGATCGCGACCTCCACCGGATCTTTCAAGTACGCGCGGATCAGGTGGCCGACGTCGCCGTCGAGAGTGGCCGAGAACAACATGGTCTGATTGCGGCCAGTGCAGCGGCGAAGAATCCATTCGACCTGCGGCGTGAATCCGTCGTCGGCCATGCGGTCGGCTTCGTCGAGCACCACCACTTCGACACCCGACACGTCGATCTCGTCGGACTTCAACAAGTCGATGAGGCGCAGCGGTGTGGCCACCACGATTTCGATGCCGTCCTTCAACTTGTCGACTTGGTGATGACGGCTCGCACCGCCGTACACAGCGAGAACGCGACGACCCGAATGACGCGCCACCGGTTCGATGACCTCGGCCACCTGAATGGCGAGTTCACGCGTTGGCACGAGTACCAAACCGAGCGGACGCAATGGTTCGGCACGCTCGGAGATGCGCGACAACATCGGCACGCCGAACGCGAGCGTCTTGCCCGAACCGGTCTTGGCTCGACCGCATACGTCGTGCCCCTTGAGGGCGACCGGGATGGCTTCTTTCTGAATGGCGAACGGCTGGGCGAAACCGGCCGCCGCCAACCCGGCATCGACCTCGTGCGGAACGCCGAGATCGGCGAAGCCGGTGGGTGTGGGCACCGGGGGCAGAACGTTGATGGAGGTGAGGGGCTGCGTGGACGCCGGTGCAGGGCTGTCGTCTGGACGACGTCGGCGCCGACGACCGCGAGGCGATCCCTGTCGGGGGGCGGGCTCGGTCATGGTCGCTACCGAGGGTACCGCCCAGTGGCCCCGTGGAGATGACTGATGTCAGGAGATCGTGCGGGGATCGACACGCAAGACACGTCGGAACAGCGCGTCGATCACGAATCCGGTGACACCGATGAGGAGAACGGCGCCGCCCAGTGCGGCGTAGTCGAGTTGATCGCGGGCATTCAGCACCGCGTATCCGAGTCCGGAGTCGACACCCAGCATCTCCGCCGGAACGAGAACGATCCAGGCCACGCCGAGGGCGAGGCGCAGTGCGGTGAGAACGTTGGCTTTCACCACTGGTGAGGTGACGAAACGAAGTCGTTCGGAGCGCGTGGCTCCCAAAGACTCCGCCAACTCCTTGAGACCTGGTGATACGCCCTTCACGCCAGCGGCGGTTCCGAGGGCAACCGGCCAGACCGCGGTGATGGCGATGAGAAAGAGAACCGGGGCGTCACCCACACCGAACGCCACGATCACGATCGGGGCCCATGCCAACGGTGAGATCATCCGCAAGAAGTTCACGACTGGTGTGGAGGCCTCTTCGACGAGACGACTCGAACCGAGCGCGAGACCGAGAGGAACTCCGACCGACACCGCGATCAGCAGGCCGGCCACGAGTCGAAACAGGCTCGCCCGCAGATCCGAACCGAGATCACCGTCGAACAGTCCGTTCCAGAGCGCGGGCAGCGACTCGTCGGGGCCGATGCGCGAGATCACCGGGTTGTCGGACCAGATCGCTGACGACGCGGTCCACCACAACCCGATGGCTGCGGCAATCACGACGACTCGAATGACGAACCATCGCGTCACCGCTGTGATGCGCGAGGAGGCGCTCACGGTGCGATTGTCTCGACTCGCTCGAACGACGCCAGTCGGAAACGCTCGAGACCGCCATTCGCTTCGATCGCGGCGCGGGCCAAGCCATCGGCCACGAGTTGTTCGTGTACCGAGGCCGGGTCGAGCGAGTCGAGGAACGAACGATCGCCATCGATCACGGTGTCCTTCAACGCCGTGACCAGTTCCTGGGTGTACGACGGGAAGGCGTACGGCTGGAAGCCGATGCGCTCCGACGACCACTCCTTGTTCACGATCGCTCCCGAGGTGAAGTACTCCTCGGTCGCGTAATGCGTGAGTGCACGTTCGATCGCCTCGACGGGCTGGGGCAAGTAGCCGCCGTCGGAAAGAATGGCAGCCGCCGCCGAACGATCGTCAGCGATCGTGAGCTGCGAGGCCGCCAACGCGTTGACGAGACCCTGACCCGCGTCGGGCGCCGACGACAAGAAGTTCTCCGACACCACCGTCACGCAGCAGGCGTGATCGCGCCACACGTCCCCCGTGAAGCGCAGGATCTTGCCCGCGCCTTTCACTTCGGCCAATGCGTTGAACGGATCGGCCACGATGAAAGCTGCGATCGAACCCGATGCGAGCGCCGGCACCATGTCGGCCGGAGGAAGCACGACCAACTTCACGGTTCCGTCCGACTTCGACGCGTTGCCCTCGATCACCGGCGTGAGACCGTTGGCCCGCAGCAGTTTCTGCAACACGACGTTGTGAATGCTCCACCAGAACGGAATGGCGACGGTTTCCCCCGCCAGGTCGGTGACCGACCCGATGCGATCGGCGGCCGTGAGTGCCGAACCGTTGGTGTGATTCCAAGCCACGACCTTCACGGGAAGGCCGGCACCGAAACGCAACTGAACCGCCAACGGCATGAGGAGGTGGACCACGTCGACTTGTTCGGCCTGGAAAGCTTCCACGAGATCGGCCCACGAGCGAAACAACGTGGGCGAGGCTGCGTCGAATCCCTGTGCGTCGAACGCCCCCGTCGCGTGAGCGACGAGCAGGGGCGACGCGTCGGTGATGGGGAGATAACCCACGCGCACCGCACCGAGATCGAGGGCCGGAGTGGTGCCGGCGAGAGTCGACGTCGAACCGGGCACTGTCGAACCGAGCAACGTCGACGTGGCGCCGGTCGAGTTCGACGAGCCACCGCAGGCCGCCAGCAGAAACGGTGCCGATGTTGCGGCGAGTCCGGTTCCGGCCACGAGGCGCAGGAAGTCACGACGATTGCTGGATGAGATGGCCATGGAAACTCCTCTGGATGTTGACGAGTGACGTGAAACGAATGAGTTGGTTCAGACGGCGGACGACGCCGTCATGAGATGCGATTCGATTTCGACGAGAACGTTGCTCTCCGAAACACGGTCGCGGTCGGCGACGTCCGAACTCCACACCGGAACGCGCGTGCGATCGTCACCTTCCGAATGAGCCAAGAGCGCGATTCGATCGGCCACGTAGAGCGCCTCGGTCAGATCGTGAGTGACGAGGACGATGGTGGGTGCGAGCGAATCCCGGTGCGAGACGATCCAGTCCTGGACCGACGTTCGGGTGGCCACGTCGAGAGCCGAGAACGGTTCGTCGAGTAGCAGAACTTTCGGGCGAGCCGCCATCGCCCGTGCGATCGAGACTCGCTGGCGCTGACCTCCGGAGAGTTCGGATGGATAACGGTCAGCGAGATCGGCAATGTCGAGCCGCTCGAGAAGGTCGAGGGCGATACGACGACGATCCTTCTT
This sequence comes from uncultured Bifidobacterium sp., assembly GCA_964513215.1. Classification (GTDB taxonomy): domain Bacteria; phylum Actinomycetota; class Acidimicrobiia; order Acidimicrobiales; family Ilumatobacteraceae; genus Casp-actino8. The sequence goes on along the minus strand of CAZELU010000010.1, from coordinate 42,708 downwards.
CGAACGTGAACGCTCGGGGTGACTCTTCAGCCGCAAGGGAAATGCAACGTTGTCGACCGCCGACAGCCACGGCATGAGGCGATGATCCTGGAACACGAGAGCGGTCCGCAATGAACCCACCGGGTCGGGGTACTCGATCGAGCCACTGGCCGTGTCGATCAAGCCGGCGATCACGCGCAGAAGAGTGCTCTTGCCCACACCACTTCGACCGACGATCGCCAGGACTTCGCCCTGACGGACATCGAGATTCACTCCGGTCAGAACACGATGCCGTTCGACTCCGAGATCGATCGACACGTCGGCGAGGCGAATGGCCACCTGACTCATTTCGATGCTCCGAGTTCCCAGCGCAACTGCGCTTCGGTGGGCGATTGCACTGGAACGAAGAGCGCCTCGCGAACGCGTCGAGCCGTGGCCGAGCCGTGGAGGTAAGCACTCCCACCGCGAGCCGCCAACTCGAGTTGGGTGGCTCGCGTGGCCAAGTGCGACGCGTCGAGGCGCAACGTCAGACACGAACGCAGATCGGGACGTGATTGCTCATCGAGGATGCGGCCGCCGTCCTCCAACGCAGCGCTCAGTTCGCGGAGTTCGCCACGAGCCGCATCGATCTCAGGGCCGAGCGCCACGGCCGGTCCTCGCAAGTCGTCGAGGCCCTTCAATGAGGCCGACGCCAATCCGAGGACGAAGGCCGTCTGGAAAAGCAGGAACTTGGGACGAACATCGGCGATGAAGTCGTCGAACGATGACGCGAGGTCATCGGCGTCGGTCAACGCGACGTCTGAGAGCCTGATCGCTCCCGACTTCGAACCATCGAGTGCGAGCAGTCCATTGATCGGAAGAACTTCGACACCGTGACTCCGCAACTCGAAGGCCACCAGCGATCGCCTGCCCGTCGCTACCGACTGCACTCCGGTCACCACGATCGTGTCGGAGTGAAGGTTCGATGCCCACGACAGGAATCCGCTCGCGCGCCGCGTGTCGCCCGAACCCGTGGTAGTCACAGGAACCTCGGCCACCCCCGTGGCGGCCCGGAAGGTTCCGGCCAGTGCAGTTGAACCGACCCGTTCGGCGCGACGAACGACATCGGCACGATCGGGCCGGCCACCGTGCGTGACCAAGTATTCGACCGTCATGCGATGAGACCACGCAGTGAACGCGGTCGTCATGCACACCGAAGCCAGTTCGCCCAATACGCGAATCTGATCGCTGTATGTGCCCTGGCTTCCCGGGAGTCCGAGATCGAGTAATCCACGCGAGGCGAGATCACGAATGGTCGTTCGTGAATCGTGCCCCGGGTCGACGTCGGTCTCGGCTGCGTTCGAGGCGACGTCGTCGAGGACGGAGGCCAATCGGCTCACGACGTCGACCGGCTGCGAGGACAGGTCAGGCATCGCTACGAACGTCAGCGAGGTGGTGCAGTCGATCGATCGGCGCGCTCACCACGTCACGAGCGCGGCGGACGGCGTCCTCGTCAGGCGCGTCGTAGAAGCACAAGCACTTGACCATGTCCTCACGCACGTAGGTGCGCTGGAACGTGGTCTCGGGAACCTGCGCGTACAACGGCGACTTCTCCTTCTTGCGCGCGAGGTACGCATCCATGGTGAGACCGGACGGCAAGTCCCACTCGACCAGATAACCCGACGCCGGACGGTCGGCCTTGATGGCGGCGAGGTCGGCACCGACCAAGCGAACCGAAGCGACGTCGTCCACGTTCAGGCCGGCCGCACCGAGAGCGGTCCGTAGATCGGCCGGGGCGACGCCCTCGACGATGGCGAAGACCCGGTCCTTCGAGCCGGTCACCTGAGCCTCGATGAACTCGCCCCCGCTGGCCCGGGCGACGGATTCGACCGAGCGCAACACGTCGGCGACGTCGCGGTCGGGCAGGATTTCGGCAAGTACGAGTGACATGGCTACCTCCGGGGTTCGGGAACAATTCCTGACCCTAAAGGTCATGATTTCTAATTCCTACCCGTCCAGTCAACTTTTATCGGGAGATCCGGTCTGAGCAGGGGAAACTCGGCGGCCCCGGGTGTGCCTACTCTGTCGGCATGCACGTGCCCCTGACGATCAACGACCACATTCGCCGCGCCGAGCTTCTGTACCCCGATCGCGTGGCCGTGGTGGACGAACCCGACCAACCCGCCGAATCGTGGGGATCGCTCACCTATCGCCAGGTGGGTGAGCGAGCCCGTGCTCAAGCGGCCGGGCTCGATGCCCTCGGCATCGGCGTGGGCGAACGAGTGGCGATGGTGAGCCACAACTCGGCCCGACTGCTCACGAGTTTCTTCGGTGTGTCGGGATCGGGACGCATTCTCGTTCCGGTGAACTTCCGGCTCGTCGCCGAAGAAGTGAAGTACATCGTCGAACACTCGGGCGCGCGTGTGCTGCTCGTCGATCCGGAGTTGGAAGACGCCATGTCGTCGGTCGAATGCGAGCACAAGTTCGTGATCGGTCGCGACGCCGACGACGCGTTGATGCGCTTCGGCATCGACCCGAAGCCGTGGACTCCCGACGAAACCGCCACTGCCACCATCAACTACACCAGCGGCACCACTGCTCGCCCCAAGGGGGTGCAACTCACTCATCGCAATCTGTGGCTCAACGCCGCCACGTTCGGCTGGCAGATGGGTGTGAACGATCGCGACGTGTACCTGCACACACTCCCCCAGTTCCACTGCAACGGCTGGGGAATGGTGTACGCGGTCACCGGTATGGGCGGACGCCACATCATTTTGCGCAAAGTGGACGGAGCCGAGATCCTGCGCCGTATCGACGCGCACGGTGTCACGATGCTGTGCGGCGCGCCGGCCGTCGTGAACGCCGTACTCGATGCGGCCGCCAACTGGAACGGTCCGATCCCGGGTCGTGATCGCGTCCGCATGGTCGTGGCCGGAGCGCCGCCACCCACCCGAACCATCGAACGCATGGAGACCGAACTGGGTTGGGAGTTCGTGCAGTTGTACGGACTCACCGAGACGTCGCCGTTCCTGACCATGAACCGCACCCGTTCGGAGTTCGACTCGCTCACACCCACCGAGCGCGCACAACGCTTGTCGCGAGCCGGCGCGCCCGCGCTCGGAGTCGAACTGCGCACGTCACCGCAAGGTGAGGTCCTCGCCCGAGGCAACGTGATCATGGAGGGCTACTGGAACCAACCCGAGGCCACCAACGACGCGATCCATGCGGCGGCCGACGATCCGAACGGCCCGGCGTGGTTTCACACTGGCGACGGTGGCGGTATCGACGACGAGGGGTACGTGACCATCAGCGATCGCAAGAAGGACGTGATCATCTCGGGAGGCGAGAACGTGTCGTCCATCGAAGTGGAGGACGCCATCTTCAGCCACCCCGACGTGGCCGAGGTGGCCGTGATCGGGGTGCCCGACGAGAAGTGGGGCGAGCTGGTCCTCGCACTCGTCGTGAAGTCGGCTGGTTCGACCCTCAGCGAAGACGACGTGATCGCGTACGCGAAAACAAAGTTGGCTGGCTACAAGTGCCCCAAGCGCGTGGAGTTCCGCGACGCCCTGGCGCGTACGGCCACCGGCAAGTTGCAGAAGTTCAAATTGCGCGAGCCCTACTGGGCGGGCCAGACGCGTCAGGTGAACTGACTCAGTCGATTCCGCGCAGGCCGACCGAGGTCGACGCCTGCTCGAGATACCACTGATACGTCGAGCGAATACCCGAGTCGAGGTCGTACGACGGCGACCAGCCCAAGTTGCGCAGGCGGCTGACGTCGAGCACCTTGCGCGGCATGCCATCGGGCTTCGAGGTGTCGAACACCAACTCGGCCTCGGGGTGCACGACATCGCGGACCTTCTCGGCCAATTCGCGAATGCTGAGGTCGACTCCGGTACCCACATTGATGTGCGAATCGTCGCTGTAGTTCTCCATCAAGAACACACACGCGTCGGCCAGATCGTCGACGTGCAGGAATTCGCGCATCGGACTGCCCGTGCCCCAGATCTCGACGTCGGAACGACCGGCTTGGCGAGCGTCGTGGAACTTGCGGATGAGGGCCGGCAGCACATGACTGGACGCGAGATCGAAGTTGTCGTTCGGTCCGTACAAGTTGGTGGGCATGGCCGAGATGAAATCGGATCCGTACTGACGACGGTAGGCCTGACACAACTTGATGCCGGCGATCTTGGCGATGGCGTACCACTCGTTCGTGGGTTCGAGCGGGCCCGTGAGCAATTGCTCTTCGGTGATCGGCTGCGTGGCGTGTCGCGGGTAGATGCACGAACTGCCGAGATACAGCAATTTGGTGACACCACTCAGATGACTCGCGTGCACGACCGTGCCGTGGATCATCAAGTTGTCGTAGATGAATTCGGCCGGACGCGTGCTGTTGGCGAGGATTCCACCCACCGTGCCGGCCACCAAGAACACGTAATCGGGGCGGTTGGCCTCGAACCACGTGTTGACCGCACCCTGGTCGCGCAAATCGAGTTCGCGCCGCGTGGCGGTGAGCACGTTGGTATGGCCGGCGGCCTCGAGGCGGCGCACCACCGCACTGCCCACCAACCCGGTGTGGCCGGCCACGTAGACACGGGCGTCCTTCGGCATCGGATTCAGCACGATCGGCTCCCGCGTCTCATCGCGCCCAGGGTACCGACACGTGGCCGACCGAACCGGTCAGTGCCCGCTCAGTCCACCAGGGCCTGGTGCAGCAACTGCTTCAACTGGCTGCGAATCGGATACGTGCTCGACGGCATCAACTGCGTCATGAACGTGAGCGTGAGGTCTTCCACCGGATCGACCATGAACCAGGTGCTGGCCGCACCACCCCAACCGAAATCGCCCACCGAGCCCGGCGACTTGTTCGCCACCGGATCGAGCGTGACGCTCACACCGAGGCCGAAGCCGACGCCGTCGAACGTCGTCTCGGCGAAGAGTGGACGGCCGTATTCGGTGAGATCGGCATTGCCGGGAAGATGATTGCTCGCCATGTACTGCACGGTTCGCGGCGACAAGATGCGCTGGCCGCCGAACTCGCCACCGCGTCGCAGCATCTCGGCGAAGCGGACGTAGTCGGGCATGGTCGACACCAGACCTCCACCACCACCGTCGAACGCCGGCTCGCTGCGAGTTCCGCGATCGGCGCCATCGGCACGCACCGCCTCTCGCTTGCCAGGCATCTTCGTGTACAGCGCACTGAGTCGGTCGACTTTGTCGGGCGGACACCAGAACGCGGTGTCGGTCATGCCGAGCGGCTCGAAGATGCGCTGACGCAAGAACTCACCGAGACGCTGTCCGCTGATCACTTCCACCACACGCCCGAGCACGTCGATCGACGTGGAGTAATTCCATTCGGAGCCGGGTTGGAACAACAGCGGTTGCTTCGCGAGCAACGAGCACACTCCAGCCAGATCGAGATCGCGCGGGAAGCCCCACTCCATGCCGGCGCGTCGGTAGATCTCGTCGACCGGATGCGAATACATGAATCCGTACGTGAGTCCGGCGGTGTGCGTGAACAGATGCCACATGAGCATGGGTTCGGTCTGCGGTTCGAGAATGGGATTCACGAACGTGCCACCCCTCCACACTTTTGATTCACCGAACTCGGGGATGAACTTCGAGACGCGATCGTTGAGTTCGAAGCGACCCTCTTCCCACAACATCAACGCGGCCACCGCGGTGATGGGCTTGGTCATCGAGAAGATGCGCCAGATCGTGTCGTCGGCGACCGGACGACCTTCTTCGCGATCGGCGAGCCCACAACGCGACGAATGCGCCACCTTGCCGTCGCGGGCGATCACCACCTGCCAACCGGCCAGTCGGCCCTCGTCGACGTAACGCGTGAAGTGAGCGTCGAGGCGTGCGAGTCGCTCGGGCGACAGGCCGACTTCACCGGGACTCACCAAGGGCAGACCGTGATTCATGTCGTCACGTTAGGCACCAGAAATACAACGACCCGTCGGCGAGCCGGAGCTCGAGCCTTCGGGTCGTTGCGCCGCTGGCGGGTGCGGCAGTCGAAACTTAGTGAGAGGTGAACGGAGGGCGTTCCTCCGTTACGGGGAAGTTTTCTACAATCTCAGGTCGATTGAGCTTCGATCTCGGCGCGCACCGCGTCCATGTCGAGGGCCTTGGCCTTGTCGACCAGATCGCTGAGCGCGTGCTCGGGCAACGCCCCGGCCTGGTTGTACAGCAAGATGCCGTCGCGGAAGATCATGAGGGTCGGGATCGACTGGATGCCGAACTCGGCCGCGATCGCCTGCTCGGCCTCGGTGTCGACCTTGCCGAAGGTCGCGTCGGGGTGAGCCGAGGCCACCTTCTCGAACACGGGGGCGAAGGCGCGACAGGGTCCGCACCAGGCGGCCCAGAAGTCGACGAGAACCAGACCGTCACCGGCGACGGTGGACTCGAAGTTGGCCGAGGTGAGTTCGACGGCGGTGCCCATGACTGGTGCCTCCTTGGTGGCAGGTCCGAGGAATCACGGCGACGACTCGGACTGCCAAGACAACCACGCGGGCCCACGATTCATTCCCACCGAGCCCGACCCCCGACCGCACCGTTTTGTTACATCCGTCACTTGGGGGCAGAAATACCCCTGGACAATGGACACGTACCCCCCATGTTTGTAGTGTCCAACCGCTTTATCCGCTCCGTTCTGCTGGCCAGCGCCAGCAGGGAGACATCCGGGGAGGTCAGACCGATGAACACCCAGACCGCCGAGGCCCGCACCCTCACCATCGATCTCACGGAACCCCGCTACCCCGGTAAAGGCATCGGCTACGACTGGCGCTCGCTGGTCGCGGCCGCCGAGGCTGCTTCGCTCGATGACGAGCTGGCCAGCCTCGACTCGGTTCCCGTCGACTGACGACGCGCGTCCACCGAACTCGATCCGTTTCGTTCCCCGTCTTTTCGGTGCGGCACCGCACCGGTCCGTTGCGCGCCCACGGACCGGTCGGTAGGGTCAGCCTCGTGACGAACCTGTTGGGCCTCCTTCTTATGTAGGGCGAGCGCCCCATATCGCGTTCGCCGAAGCCCCGTGCGCACTAGCGCCGGGGTTTTTTGTTTGTCCCAACGGCCGTCACCACACGAAAGGCGAGACCATGAATCGACACACGCAATTCGAGAACAAGGCACCGGGGCGTATGCCCTTTCAGAAGTACGCGCCGTACATCCCCCTCGTGCTCCACGACCGCACCTGGCCCAACACCGTCATCACCAAGGCTCCGTTGTGGTGTTCAGTCGACCTGCGCGACGGGAACCAGGCCCTCATCGATCCGATGGACCCCGAACGCAAGCGCCGCATGTTCGATGCTCTCGTGAAGATGGGCTTCTCGGAGATCGAAGTCGGTTTCCCCTCGGCCAGTCAGCCCGACTTCGACTTCGTGCGCCAGATCATCGAACAGAACCTCGCACCCGAACACGTGTGGATCCAGGTGCTGGTACAGAGTCGTGACGAACTCCTCGAGCGCACGTACGAGTCGCTGCGCGGCGCCAAGAAGGCGATCGTCCACTTCTACAACTCCACCAATCCCCTGCAGCGTGAGGTGGTGTTCAACCTCGACAAGGACGGCATCAAGCAGATCGCGGTACACGCGGCCGAGCGTTGTATCGAACTCGAGGCCACCGTCCCCGGAACCGAGATCCGCTACGAGTACTCGCCCGAGAGCTTCACGCTCACCGAACCCGAGTACGCGATCGAGGTGTGCGAAGCGGTGATGGACGTGATCAAGCCCACGCCGGCTCGTCCCCTCATCCTCAATCTGCCGGCCACCGTCGAGTGCTACAGCCCCAACGTGTACGGCGACGTGATCGAGTGGTTCGGACGCACCATCAAGAACCGCGATTCGGTCGTCATCAGCCTGCACCCGCACAACGACCGTGGATGTGCGGTGGCCGCGGCCGAGTTCGGCGTGATGGCCGGAGCCGACCGCGTGGAAGGCACGCTGTTCGGCAACGGCGAGCGCACCGGCAACGTCGACATCGTCAATCTGGCCATGAACTTGTTCGTCAACGGTGTCGACCCCGAACTCGACATCACCGACATCGACGCCCTGCGCCGCACCGCCGAGTACTGCAATCGTTTGCCCGTGCATCCTCGTCACCCCTACGTGGGCGATCTCGTGTACACCGCATTCAGCGGAAGCCATCAGGACGCCATCAAGAAAGGGTTCGAAGCGATCGACCGCAAAGCGGCCGCCGACGGACGCAAGCCCGGCGAATACGACCAGTGGGGAGTTCCGTATCTACCGCTCGATCCGAAGCACCTCGGGCGCTCGTACGAAGCCGTCATCCGCGTCAACAGTCAGAGCGGAAAGGGTGGAGTCGCCTACGTCATGAAGTCGGAATACGGCTTCGATCTGCCCCGTCGCCTGCAGATCGAATTCTCGAAGAACATCCAACACATCACCGAAGATCTCGGGACCGAGATCACTCCACTGTCCATGTGGGACGCCTTCGAGCGCGAGTATCTGCCCGAGGCCCCACGCTTCGTGCTGGAGAGCCACGAGATGCGCAGCCAGTCGACCAACGGTGGCCGCACCTCGATCACGGCACAGCTCGTCATCGACGGCGACCACCGCACGATCACTGGCGACGGCAACGGACCCATCGACGCGTTCGTGAACGCGATGCGCGAGGGCCTGGGCGCCAAGATCGACGTGGTCGACTACTCCGAGCACGCCATCGGCAAGGGCTCGGAAGCCAAGGCCGTCGCGTACGTCGAGACGGTGTCAGGTGCCGGAGACGTGCTCTGGGGTGTGGGTACCGACGAGAACACCGTGACGGCCGCGCTGCGAGCCGTTCTGTCGGCCCACGAACGCCAGGAAGCCGGGCGCTGACCCGGGCCTTCGAGCCAACCGACCCGGTGGGATAGGGTCGGCCCGGGTCATCAGACAGCGTCTTTCAGACAGGAGTCACCATGAAAGTGAAGGTCGACTACGACGTGTGCGCGTCGACGGGTTCGTGCATGCAGGTGTGCCCCGAAGTCTTCGAAGTGCGTAGCGATGGCTACCTCTACATCCTCAACGAAGAGCCGGGCGAAGAACTGCGCGAGAAGGTCGAGCAGGCCGCCGACCTCTGCCCCACCGCCGCCATCTCCGTCGAAGGCTGATTCTGGGCTTCCACGCCAAGCTCCGCTCGGCCTGGAAGTCGGCCGACTCGATGTTGTGCGTCGGGCTCGATCCCGACCTCGACAAGTTTCCCGACGGCCTCGAACGGTCGGCTCGCGGCGCACTCGACTTCTGCCGTCGCGTCGTCGACTCCACCGCCGAGTTCTCCTGTGCGTTCAAACCACAGATCGCGTACTTCGCCGCCCTCGGCGCCGAACGTGAACTCGAACAACTCTGTGCGCACATTCGTGACGAGCATCCGAACAAGGTTCTGATCCTCGATGCGAAGCGCGGCGATATCGGCCCTACCGCCGAGCGTTACGCGCGCGAAGCCTTCGATCGCTACGGCGCCGACGCCGTCACGGTCAATCCGTACCTGGGCACCGATTCACTCGAACCGTTCCTCGCCCACACGGGCAAAGGAGTGATCGTGCTGTGCCGCACCTCCAATCCGGGCAGTGGCGACTTCCAATCGCTCACCATCGACGGCCAACCCCTCTACGAACGCGTGGCTCGACTCGCCGTCGGCGACTGGGCCAATCGGGGTGAGGTGGCTCTCGTCGTCGGCGCCACGTATCCGGACGAGTTGGCGCGAGTGCGCGCGATCGTCGGAGACTTGCCGCTCCTGGTCCCGGGTATCGGCGCGCAAGGGGGCGACGTGGCCGCCACCGTGACGGCCGGTCGCGATGGTTCGGGCTACGGGATGATGATCAACTCGTCGCGCGCGATCCTCTACGCCGCGAGCGGTTCGGACTGGGTGGATGCGACCGTCCGCGCCGCCCAACGAACGCGTGATGAGATCCGCGCCGTCTAGGCGCGCAGAACGTGAACGCTCGTGATGCCGGGCGACGTACGCAAACGCTGCAGAACGTCGTCGGCCACCGGTCCCGAGGGTGCGATCACCATGAGTGCCGAACCCGGCTCGGGGCTCCGACCCACGTCCATGTCGCTGATGTTGACACCGGCGTCGCCGAGGACGGTACCGACGAGGCCGATCACGCCGGGCCGGTCGTCGTTGCGCACCACGAGCATGTTCTCGGCCGGTGGAACGTCGGTGGTGTGATCTTCGATCATCACCAGACGTGGATCGCCACGGCGGCCCGTGAGCGTGCCGGCGATGCTGTGGCCGCCGCCGCGCAAGGTCACGAGGTTCACGTAGTCGTGCGAATCGCGTGACGACAGTTCGCGAACTTCAACACCAGCCGCCTTGGCCAACTGCGGAGCGTTCACGTACGACACCGGCTCGTCACTGATGGCGCCGAAGAAGCCCTTCAACACACTGAGCGTGAGGATACGGCTGTCGTACTGTGCGATCTCACCCTCGAGGCAGATCTCGAGTTGCGACGGCGCCGATTCGCACAGAGTGGCGAACAGTCGGCCCAGACGCTCGGCCAGTGGGAGGAAAGGTCGAAGAGTCTCGTTGGCTTCCGCCGCCGACACATTGACGGCGAACGGTACGAACTCGCCTGCGAGTGCGAGCTGCACCATGTCGGCGATGGTGTCGCCGGCCTTGTCCTGCGCTTCGCGCGTGCTCGCACCGAGGTGCGGTGTGACCACCACTTGATCGAGGGCGAAGAGCGGACTGTCGGTGCACGGCTCGACGTCGAACACGTCGAGAGCGGCGCCGGCTATCTGGCCCGAACGCACCGCTTCGGCGAGCGCTTCTTCGTCGACGATTCCGCCACGCGCCACGTTGATCACACGGAGATCGGGCTTGGCCTTGGCGAGGATGTCGCGGCCGATGATGCCTTTGGTCTCCTTGGTCTTGGGGAGGTGAACCGTGACGAAATCGCTCTGCGCGATGAGGTCGTCGAGTTGAACCATCTCGACACCCATCTGACGAGCGCGATCGGCCGTGATGTAGGGGTCGTACGAGATGAGACGCATGCCGAAGCCAGCCGCGCGCTGCGCCACCAGTTTGCCGATGCGACCGAGGCCGACGATGCCGAGGGTCTTGTCGGCGAGTTCGACACCCTCCCAACGACTGCGCTCCCAACGACCGGCCTTCAGCGCGGCGTGCGCCTGCGGCACGTTGCGCGCCGACGCCAGCAACAGCGCCATGGTGTGTTCGGCGGCCGACACGATGTTGCTCTGGGGCGCGTTCACCACCATCACGCCGCGACGGGTGGCGGCTTCGACATCGACGTTGTCGAGACCGATACCAGCACGACCCACCACCACCAGATCGGTGGCTCGGGCCAGCACCTCGGCGGTCACCTGGGTGGCCGAGCGGATGATGAGGGCGTGGACCCCCACCAACGCGTCAGGCAGGGTCTGCGGCGTGAGATCGAGACGCACGATCACGTCGTGGCCGGCCGCCCGTAAACGATCGAGGCCCCCTTCGGCAATCTCTTCGGAAACCAGGATGCGAGCCATAGACGAGTTCCTATCGTGGTCGGTGGCCCCCTGGGCCACCCAACCCAATTGACATTTCGTTCAAAGAAACCCATGACCTCCGACACGCCCAAAGCTTCGACGTCACCCGCATCGTCACAGTCCGGGAACGTCGACATCCGCGTCCTCCACGACCTCGACGAGATGCACGCTCTCCTCGCGGTGGCCGACGCCGTGTGGGGCATCGCACCGGGTGGCCTGGTCGGACCCGACTTCCTGGTGGCGCTGTCGCATGCTGGCGGCTACGTGTCGGGCGCCTTCGACGGCGACCGCATGATCGGCGCATCATTCGGAGTGCTCGCTCGTCATCGCGGCGACTGGTGTCTGCACTCGCACATCACCGGCGTGGTTCCCGATCAACAGAACTCCGGACTCGGGCGTCGTCTCAAGCGTCACCAGTACGACTGGGCGCGTCGACACGGACTGGCCGCCATCACGTGGACCTTCGATCCGCTCGTTCGACGCAACGCCTGGTTCAACCTGCACGTGCTCGGAGCGATCGGAACCGAGTACCACGAGAACTTCTACGGACCGCTGCGCGACGACATCAACGGCGACGACGACTCCGACCGACTTCTCGCGCGCTGGGACATCGACTCACCGCGATCGCGTTCGGCTTCCTCCGCACCGTTACCCGCGATCGAACCTCGTCCGGGTGATCACCTCGTGCCCACACCGGCCGACATCGTGCAGACGCGACGCTCCGACGACGACGCGGCCCGTCACTGGCGCCGTTCGCTGCGGGCCGACCTACAGTCGTTGCTCGACGACCACGACGTGATCGGTCTCACCGCCGATGGCGCCTACGTCGCCCGAATCCGAACGGACAACTCATGAGCAGACTCGCCGAACTCTCTCCCATCGTCCTTCGCGGATTCGAATTCCGTCGTATCGCTCTGCCTCTGGTCTCTCCGTTCCGAACCTCGTTCGGCACCGAAACCGCTCGCGACATTCTGTTGGTGAGGGCTCTCACCGATGGGCCGGACGGCTGGGGCGAGTGCGTGGCCGGGAACGATCCGCTCTACTCGAGCGAGTACGTCGACGCCGCCCAACACGTGAGCATCCATCACCTGATCACACGTCTTCCGATCGGCACTCCGATTCGTGCCATCGACATCGCTCGTCTTCTCGAGCCAGTGAAGGATCACCGCATGGCCAAGGGCGCCATCGAAGCCGCCGTACTCGACGCACAACTTCGTGGCAACGGTGTGTCACTCGCGACCGCACTCGGAGCCACTCGTGATCGCGTTCCGTCCGGAGTGTCGGTGGGCATCATGGACACCATCGACGACCTCGTCCGCGTGGTGGGCGGATACCTCGACGACGGCTACGTGCGCATCAAGTTGAAGATCGAACCGGGTTGGGACATCGAACCCGTCGGTGTGATTCGCCGTACATTCGGCGATGCGATTCCACTTCAAGTGGACGCCAACACCGCGTATACCCGCGACGATGGCCCGCATTTGGCCCGACTCGACCAATTCGACCTCTTGCTCATCGAGCAACCGCTTCCCGAAGACGACGTGACCGGCCACGCGATCATTGCCAAGCAGGTCGCCACGCCCATCTGCCTCGACGAGTCGATCGTGTCGGCCCGCGCCGCCATCGACGCGATCGAGCGTGGGGCTTGCCGAATCATCAACATCAAGGCCGGCCGGGTGGGCGGATACCTCGAGGCCGCGGCCATCCACGAGGTGTGCCGCGACCGCGGTGTTCCGGTCTGGTGCGGCGGGATGCTCGAGACCGGAATCGGACGGGCCATGAACCTGGCCCTGGCCGCACTCCCCAACTTCACGATCACCGGCGACGTCTCGGCATCCGAGCGGTTCTGGCGCCGCGACATCGTGACCGAACCGGTGCGCCTGCACGACGGCCACGTCACGGTGCCGGCCGGCTCGGGTTCGGGAGTGAGCATCGATCACGATTTCCTCGAGTCGGTCACGACCTCGCGTGTCGTCGTCCCGCAGGGATAGGGTCGCGCCATGACCCATGAATTCTTGTCCGACGACTGGATGAACGCGGCCCGTGCCATCCGCGCGAAGTACGAAGGCCAGACGCCCAAGATCGCCGCGTCGATTCGCATCAATCAAGTGATCACCGAAGTCCCCTTCGGAAGTGGAGAAGTCAAGAGCTTCATCGACACCTCATCGGGCGACATGCAGATGGATCTCGGTGAACTCGAGAACCCCGACGCCGTCGTCACCACCGACTGGGCCACCGCTCGCGCGATGTTCGCACTCGGTGATCAGGCCGCGGCCATGCAGGCGTTCATGAGCGGCAAGATCAAGGTCACGGGCGACATGATGAAGCTCATGTCGATGCAGACCGCCGTTCCTCAGAGCGACATCACCCTCAAGATCGCCGACGAGATCAAGGGCATCACGAAGTAGTAACTGTCGGTTCAGGCCGTGCGCGGCGTCGACCGAACGAAAGCGGCCAGAATCACGGCCACGCCGGCAACTGCCGCGGCCACGGCGAAGGTCACGTGATACGACGTCTCGAGTCCGGCGCCCACGGTGGCCACCTGAATCGTGGTCATCACGACCGAGCCGAACACCGAACCCATCTGGTTCACGAGTTGCTGCATGGCTCCGGCCACACCGAGATCGCGTTCGTCGACCGAGTTGGCCACCAATGACGTCAGTGCCGGTCCGGCGATGCCGAACCCGGCTCCCGACAGCGCGAGGGCCGCGACCATCAGCATCACACCACTCGACTCGTCGACGAACATGAAAGCGAGCATCGAGGCGAGAATGCACGACCAGCCGAACATGGCCGCCTGACGCTCACCAATCCGGATCGTGGCCAGACTGGCCAGTGGGGCGAGCAGTGCGAAGGTGAGCGGACGCGCGATGATCACGAGCGAGATACGCCCGCTGTCGTAGCCGAGGATCTCGCTCATGACGAGTGGCGAGAGCAACAGGCCGCCCATGTAGGCGAAGTTGGCGAAAGCCTGAGAGGCCACGGGGAGCACGAAGTTTCGTGTGCGCATCCACCGCAACGGCATCAACGGATCGGACACCCTTCGTTCGATCCGGACGAACAGAACCAGCACTGCGACGCTCCCGGCGAGAAGCAGTACCACGGCCGGACTGGCCCACCCCCACTTCGGACCCTGGTTCACACCGGTCAGCATCATGAGCGCACCCAGTCCGAGCGTGAGCGAACCCCAGACGTCGAACCGAACGTCGGACACCCGCTCGGTGTCGGGCAACAAACGCCACGCGAGCAACACACCGATCACACAGAGCGGAGCCTGCACCGCGAAGATCGCGCGCCAGCCGACGGCATCGACCAACGGAACACCGGCGACCACACCGATCACGGGCGCACCGGCGTTCACGAAACTCCAGTAGCCGAGTGGACGCACGCGTTGTTCGGGTGGGAACAGTCGATTGATGTACGCCATCGTCGCCGGACCGGTGGCCGCACCGGCGGTGGCCGACAAGATGCGGAACGCCACCATCGACGCGGCACTCCACGCGACCGCGGTGAGCGCGGCGAACAAACCCGCACCCAACAACCCGAACACGAAGACGCGCTTGTGACCCCAAAGGTCACCAGCCTTGCCGTACGCCGGACCCACCACTCCGAAGGCCAGCATGGGACCGGTGATGGCCCACGAAATCACCGACACCGTCGAATCGAACTCGCGGGCGATCGTCTGCAGCTCGACCACGAGGATGGTGAACGTGACACCGATCGTGAACAGACCCGACAGAACGACGATCAGCAGCGCCCAGTTGCGCTCGATCGGCACCCGGTCGGCCAACCGACGACGGACGAGACTCGGCCAGGGAACGACACCGACCTCGTCGACTCCTGCGGAGTCGACGTTGACGGTGCGCGGCGAGGATTCGCGGGGCTCGGCGCCCACGGGTCAGGACTTGGGCGCGAGCTTCGTCATCGCGACGGTGAGATCGGCGACCGACCAGCGATCGTTCTGCTTGATCTCTTCGGCCATGGTCCACGACTGCACTCGTGTGACCTGACCACCTTGCACGTAGAACGTCTCACCGTTGAACTCGCAGGCGGCCGACGAGAGGTACGCGACGAGTGGGCTCACATTGGCCGGATCCCACATGTCGAACGCACCTTCCTTGGGTGCCATCACGTCTTCGAGGCCCGGTGTGGCGAGGGTCAGACGCGTGCGAGCGGCCGGGGCGATCGAGTTGCTCTTCACGTTGTAGCGGGCCAACTCCTTGGCGCAGATCTGGCTGAAGGTGGCAATCCCCGACTTGGCCGCACCGTAGTTGGTCTGACCGGGATTGGAGAAGAGACCCGACGTGCTCGAGGTGTGCACGATGTTGCGCGGCTTGGTGACACCGTTCTTCGCCTGCTCGCGCCAGTAGGCGGCGGCGTGGCGCGTGGGTGCGAAGTGTCCCTTGAGGTGCACCGCGATCACGGCGTCCCACTCGGCTTCGGTCATGTTCACGAGAACGCGGTCGCGAAGGATGCCGGCATTGTTCACGAGGATGTCGAGGTCGCCGAACGTCTCGATGGCCTGATCGATCATGCGCTTGGCGCCGTCCCAATCGGCGACGTTGTCGGTGTTGACGATGGCGTCTCCACCCATCGCCTTGATGTCGGCCACGGTCTGCTGAGCCGGCGTCATGTCGGAACCGGTGCCGTCGTTGGCGCCGCCCAAGTCGTTCACCACGACCTTGGCTCCTTCGGCGGCGAACAACAACGCGTGCTCTCGCCCGAGGCCGCGACCGGCTCCGGTGATGATCGCTACTCGTCCGTCCAGTGCACCCATGACCTACTCCTCGTCGAACTGTCGCGGCGTCACGCCCGCGAACGACCGCGCGTCACGCTCGGCCGTGTTTCACCTTAGGCAGAGAGGCCCGATGACGCGAAGCCGCGCCGCTCAGCGACCGAAGTAGGCCAGGTCGACCGCGGCACCACGGGGCAACAACTGGCCTGGTGTCACGATCTGACCGTTGTACGCGAGGGCCACGAGCACACCGTTGGTGTTGCCGGTCACATTGCCCACCACGAGCCCGGCATCGGTGATGGCCTGCTTCACCTGTTCGAAATTGAGACGACGCAGCACCGGGACGGCGACGACATCGGGACCCTTCGACACGACGACGGAGATCTCGGTGTCGCGTGCGACTTGTTCGCCCGCGGCCGGAACCTGCGAGCCGATGGCACCGGCGGGCACGTCGATGAAGAACTGATCGTCGAGACGTTTGATGGTGAGTCGCAACTCGGCCAACTTCGCCGTCGCCGATTCGAGAGTCTGACCCTTCAGATCGGGAACGATGCGTGGGGCCGGTCCTTGCGACACGTACACATCGATGGTGGTTCCCTTGATCACGTCGTCACCTGCGGCGAGATTGGGCTGCTCGGGAACCACCCAACGCACGACCACACCGACCGGAACGTCTTCACTGGGTTCTTCCAGAACGTTGGCCTGCAAACCGGCGTTGCCGAGTGCTGTCACGGCGGCCACGGAATCGAGAGTCGCCAGATCGGGCAGTGGAACCGGCGGCGGGCCACTCGACACCACGAGGGTGAGAACTCCACTCGACTTCAACGAATCACCAGCCGGTGGTTCGGTGCGGATGACGCGTCCGGGCTCGATGTCTTCGCTGAACTCTTCGATTCGCTCGATGTCCCAGCCGTACTCGGTGATGGAGTTGGCGGCTTGACCCTCGGTCAGGTTGGCGAGGATCGGGATCTCGCGACCGTTGTCGGTGATCCAGCGGTAGGCGAAGAAACCGCCGATGACCAACACCAACGCCGCGGTCGCCGCGATGATCCACCGCGCGACCAACGGTTTGTCGTCATGGTCATCGACGTCGACAGCGGAGACCGGGGCCAACATTTCGGTGTCGGCCTTGATGACCAGATCACCGACCGCCGTGGGAATGTCGCGGGAAATCGTCGACGAAGAGGCACCCGATGGAACCGTCGTCGACTCGGGCGTCTGCATCGACGCGAACTCGCTCGGACGCGCCACGTCGATCGTCGGATCGACCTCCAACGACGGCACGAGGATCTCACCGGTCGCGTCGGACACCACGAGCGGAAGTGGTTCGGGCCGGGGCATGGTGGGCGCCGACTGAACGAGAGCGCGTCCCATCTCGGCGGCACTCGAGCGGTCCTCGGGTCGCGCCCGACCAGCCTTCTCGAGAACCGAAGCCAGTGCACCGAGATCGGCCGACACCGGGAACAAACGATCGATGCGCGACGAGAGCGTGGCCACCACCGAGTCGGTCACGAACGGAACCGAGCCGGTGACGGCTTCCACCAGGACGAGTGCCAGGGCGTACACATCGGTCTTCTCGTCGAACGGCTGCGCATCGGCTTGTTCGGGCGACGCGTAACGCGCGCGCTCGGGTGACACCGCCGACGGGACCGACCACGCCACCTCGGCCGAGGGCGCAGCGATACCCAGGTCGGCGACCACGACTCGTTGATTCTCCGAGAACATGATCGCGGAGGGGCGCAGATCGAGATGCACGATGCCGCGACGATGTGCGCGGTCGAGAGCGCGACACACGTCGACACCCACCACCACCGCCTGCGACGGCGTGAGCAACCGACCGCGATCGAGCATGTCTTGGAGCGTTCCGCCGAGCGGTCGTTCACTCGCCACGTACACCATGCGGTGACCGGCCACGTCGGCTCGACCGGCCGACAACACGGCGGCCACGGTGGGGTGATTGATGGAAGCCACCATTCGCGCCTGCTCGAGCACCGCGTCGCCGATGGACGCCGACGTCTCGGGGGTGAACAGTCGCACGTGAACCGAACGACGCTCACGGGTGTCGACCGCGACGAACGTGCTCGACTGCGTGGACGGCGAGACCAGACGCTCGAGCCGGAAACGGCTGTCGATGGTGGTGCCGACGAGTTCGAGCGGATCGACGACCCCGGACATGGGGTGAAAAACTAGCCGTCTCGACAACGTGTGTGACCTCCGGCGACCGAGTTCACGCTGGTGCGTTGTGGAAAACCTGGTCGTGACGGCGAAACTGATCACGTGGCGAGCGATGAATCCACTGAAGTCAGCACGACGCGTCGGCGTCGTCGACCCAATCGTGAGTTGCTTCTCATCAGTGCCGCGGCCGGCGTCGGGCTCTTCTTGGTGATCGCCGGATTCCTGTCGGCCACGACCGGTCGCGATCTCCTCGATTATCCCGAAGCGATCATCGACATCTCCCCCGCTCCGAACGATCGACAAGTGCTCTCGCAAACCGAGATTTCAGTCGATCTGCAAGACGGTTACGAAGCGGTGATCGTGCTCGACGGCATCGAGATTCCGACGTCACGACTCGAAGACATCGCCGGCGGTCTCCCCGAACCGGGCCAGCAGATCGACTTGCCTCCCACTGCGATCTACGACCAGGGCAACTCGCTCATCCGATTCGAGCCGCGAGACGGAGCCGTGATCGAGTCGTACTCAGTGGGTCGCCACCAGGTGACGGTGATCTTCTGGAAGATCGAAGACGGACGCAACACAGCGCGTTCGTACTCGTGGTCGTTCGAAGTTCTCTGACCGATCGTTACGCCGGGAGCTCGCCCGTCTCGAGCAAGTGAACGAAACCCGCTTCGTCGAGCATCGGCACACCCAGTTCCTCGGCCTTCGTCACCTTGCTCGCACCGGGTTCACGGCCCACCACGACCGCGAACGTCTTGGCCGACACCGAGCCCGGACTCTTGCCCCCACGATCCTTGATGGCTCGTTCGGCACCATCGCGATCGAAACCGTCGAGAGTGCCGGTGACCACGACTGCTTTGCCCACGAGAACCTGCGGTGCACGCGACACTTCCACGTTGCCGAAGTCGACACCGGCCCGGCGCAACTTCTCGATGAACTCCTTGCTGTCGGGCCGATCGAACCACGACGTGATGGACGCCGCGATCACATCACCCACGCCGTCGACGGTCGCCAGGTCGTCCTGCGACGCGTTCATCACACCATCGAGTGAGCCGAAGGCTCGGGCTAGCGCTTCGGATGCCGAGGGACCGAGATGTTTCACACCTAGTGCGGTGAGCAGTTTGGGCAGTGGTCGCGTCTTCGAACCATCGATAGCCGCCAGAAGTTTCTCGGCGCTCAGCCGACCGAAACCTTCGAGCGTGAGCAGTTGCTCGACGTCGAGGAAGTAGATGTCGCCCGGGTCGGACACCAAACCGGCATCGGACAACTGGAAGACCGTGCGTTCACCCAGACCTTCGATGTCCATCGCCCCACGCGACGCGAAGTAGATGATGCGTTGGTCGCGTTGATTCGGACAGCCCGGTTCGACGCAGCGCGTGTCGGACTCACCCTCGGTGCGGCTGAGTGTGCTCTGAAGCGGGCAGGGGCACTTGGAGGGGAACTTCCACGGTTTCGACCCTTTGGGGCGTAACGACAGGACCGGTCCGACCACTTCGGGAATCACGTCACCGGCTTTGCGAACGATCACGGTGTCGCCGGGGCGGACGTCTTTCAATCGCACTTGGTCTTCGTTGTGCAACGTGGCCATGCCCACGGTGGAGCCGCCCACGAACACCGGTTGCAGAACCGCGAAGGGCGTGGCCCGACCGGTGCGACCGATCGACACTTGGATGTCGTCGAGGATCGTGGTGCGTTCTTCGGGCGGGAACTTGAACGCGATGGCCCACCGCGGAGCGCGAGCCGTGAATCCGAGAGCCTCACGCTGCGCGAGATCGTCGAGTTTGACCACCGCTCCGTCGATTTCGTATCCGAGTCGATGGCGGTTCTCCTGCCATTCGCGGCAATAGGCCTCCACCTCGGCGAGTGAATCGACCACGCGAATGTTCGGATTGACCGGGAATCCGAGCGCCGACAGGAAATCGAGGGTTTCGTGGTGACTCGCGAACTCGGGACCACCCACCACCTCGCCCACCTGGTACGACCAGAACGCGAGTCCGCGTGACGCGGTGACCGCGGAGTCCTTCTGTCGCAGACTGCCGGCTCCGGCGTTACGGGGATTCACCGGCACCGGCTCGGGCTTCTTGCCCGCGCTCACACGCTCGGCGTTCTCGAGTTCTTTGGCGGCGCGCAACCTTTCGAACGCGTCGATCGGCAAGTACACCTCACCGCGTACTTCGAGAACATCGGGAAGATCGAGCCGTGAGGGCAGCGATTTCGGAACGTTCGCGATGGTGGCGACGTTCGCCGTGACGTCCTCCCCCACCCGACCGTCACCGCGGGTGGCCGCCTGCACGAGTCGACCTTGCTCGTACCGCAGACTCACGGCCAAGCCGTCGATCTTGAGTTCGACGCAATAACGGACGTCGGCGTCGTCACCCAGACCCTTGAGCACTCGCTCGCCCCAGGCCCGCAGTTCGTCGACGTCCATGGCGTTGTCGAGGCTCGTCATGGGAATGCGATGCTCGACCGGCGCGAACGCTTCGCTGATGTCGCCCCCCACGAGCAGAGTGGGTGAATCGGCCGTCACCAACTCGGGATGCAAAGCCTCGAGTTCTTCGAGTTCGCGCACCATCTGGTCGTACTCGGCATCGGCGATCTCGGGTTGCGCCAGGGTGTGATACAGCCGGCGATGGCGATTGATGGTGTCGCGCAGAGCGATCATGCGATCGCGGACCGACGAGTCGGCGCTGCGCTTCTTCGCGGCCATACCCGGATTGTACGACCGGGCTGTGGTGCGACCTAGGCGCCGACCGAGAACTGAGCGCTGAGCGCTTGAGCGCGCACCCGCTCGCCCACTTCGGCCACGTGGCGCATGATGATCGCCGCGCTGTCGTGGCTGTGCAGTGCGAGTCCGCACACCGGCGTCACGAGCGCCTGGCGGCGCAGCTTGAGCGGATCGCAGCCGGCCTCGGTGAGTGAACACCACACCGACGCCAACTTCTTCCACCAACGCTCCGATGTGGTGCCGATCGGGCCGTCGGTGGGAACCACACCCCACGCGACCCAGCCGCCACCGTTGACGAAACGCGTGAGTTCGATGGCCGACTCGTTGATGCGTTCGGAAACCGGAACACTGAGGATTTGTGGTCCGGCGGCCAGGAGCGGTGCCAACCGAACGTCGGCACAACTGTGCAATCCCACCAACGCATCACGCTCGACGACGGCGAGTGCACCCGACATCAAGTCGATCGCGGTGTCGGGTGCGATGGGAAACGACTCGTCGTACAGATCACCAAGATCGGGCTCGTCGAGAACGACCACCTGCGGGCAGTCGGGCAGGGCTGAACCGATCGTGTCGGCCACCACGCGTACGTGATGACGCACCGTTCGCACGGCCACGTCGAAGGCGAGGTGCGCCGGTACGCCGAGGCGCATCAACGCCTGGCCCACCGTCACGGGTCCGGTGAACTGCCACTTGATCGGACCCGAGTGATCGGACATCTGTGCGAGGAACGAACGCAAACCACCGAACGAGTCGTTGTTGGTGTCGGTGCGCACGGTCGCCAGCGGATCGACCAGCGACGTATCGACGAGAAGCGATCCGTATTGGCCGAGGCTGATACCGCGAATACCGACCACGGCCTGAGCGATCATTCCTTCGGCCGGCGACCGACGCGGAACGGTGGGGATACAGGGCAGGTCGGGACACGTGGCAAGAGAGAACTCCACCGCCTCCCGGGCGTCACGGTGCGGCAGGCTGCCGACCATCGTGGCCACGCCACCGGTGAGCACGTTCAACGTGCTGGATCCAGACACTTCGTTGTCCCCCTCGGGATATGTCGTATCAAAGTGGGCGAAGTCGTCACGAATCGGATCACACGGTTTGGTCGTGGCGACGCCGACGGGCCACCCTTGACGACGTGGACGGTCAACGCGACTCGATCACGAGCGAACGATCTCCGATCCTCGTGGCGACTCGGGTGTTCGCGTTGGCCCTCGGCCTGTGCGCGCCACTGGTGTCGAATCGGCTTCAGACTCTCGACGCCGCCGAACGTCTGACCGTGCAGATCACGGTCTGGGCGGTCTGGGCGGTCGTGCTGTTGTGCGTCCTGGTGCCGTCCACCGTGTCGCTCACGGCCCTGCGACTCGTGTCTCCGTTCCACCTCACGGTGTTCTTCGTGCTCGCAGTGTCGAACCCCGACACCGGCGCGATGGTGGCCACTGCACTCAGCGCGATCGTGGTGGTCCTGGCACTCTCGGCCGAACTCGGTCACGTGTTCGTTCAGACATCGGCGTACGGCGACGAGAAGCGAGTTCTGCTGCGGTGTCCGCGCGCTCATCTTGCGGTCGTCGTCACGATGTGGGCCCTGTGGGTCGCCAGCGGAATCGTCGGAGTTTCGGCACTGGTGAATCGCAGTTGGGTGTTCGGTGGGATCCTCACCGCCCTCTCGGTCCTGGGACTGGTGGTCCTGCCGCGCCGATTCCACAGGTATTCACGGCGCTGGCTCGTCTCGGTACCGGCCGGCATCGTCGTGCACGATCACGTGGTCCTGGCCGAGACAGCGATGTTCGCACGGGCCTCGATCAGCGCGACCGCACTCGTGGCCGAAGCCGGTGAGTCGGCCGACCTGTCGGGCGGCACGGGACGACCTTGGCTCGAGATCACCTTGAGTGACTTCGACACCGTGGTGCGCGCGGCCACCCCATCGACACCGGGTGGATCGGCGATTCACGTGAAGACGTTTCGCATCAGGCCGTCACGCCTGACGGCGGCTACCGACTTGCTGAGACGGTGACCGAGGCGGTGGTGGCTCCACCCACGACCCAACCACCATCGCGGTCGTAGAACACGAGCGATTGACCCGGCGACACACGGCGTTGTGGTTCGTCCCACACGACGTCGACCGAGTCAGTCCCCGCGCTGCTCGTTCTGATCGACCCGGCGCGCGGCTCGCCATGAGCACTGCACTGAACCCACACCCGACCTTCGACCGGACCGTCGGTCCAGGTGGGTGACGATCCGAGTTCTTGATCGACGAGAAGAAGCGACTCCGGGCCCACGACCACCCGTCGCTGCGACACGTCGACGTCGACCACGAATCGCTTGGTGCCACCACCGCCAGCGACTCCGCGTCGCTGACCGAGGGTCACGAGTTCGACCGCGTCGACGCGGCCGATTCGCTCGCCGGTGTCGTCGACCACGTCGGCCGGATGAAGTTCGATTCGGCGGCGCAAGAACGACGAGCGACCGGTCGCACCATCGGGAGACTTGGTCGACGTGATGAAGCAGACGTCCTGGCTGTCGGGCTTGGTCGCAGTCCGCAAGCCGAGGCGGGTTGCGTGTGCACGCACCTCGGCCTTGGTGAGAGTGCCGACCGGCAGCATGGTGCGCGACAGCGCGTCCTGATCGAGCATGTGGATCACGTAGCTCTGATCCTTGGCGGCATCGGCCCCGCGCAGGAGACGCCACGCACCGTCGATCTTCTCGATGCGGGCGTGATGTCCGGTGGCCACGGCGTCGAAGCCGAGAACGTCAGCGCGCTCGAGGAGTCGATCGAACTTGAGATGACGGTTGCACTCGATGCACGGATTGGGTGTGACCCCGCGGGCGTGATCGGCGACGTACGGGTCGACGACGTGACGATGGAAATCGTCGGTGAAGTTGAAGACCAGATGATCGATTCCGAGTTGCTGGGCCACGCGCCGCGCGTCGTCGACATCGCTCACGCTGCAGCATCCGGTGTCGCTCTCACCACCCCACAGGCGCATGGTGACGCCCACGACCTGATGCCCCTGCTCGAGCAGAAGGGCAGCGGCGACCGACGAATCGACACCTCCGGACATGGCGACAAGTACTTTCACGGCGTTTCTCCGTGGGTCAGGCTACGGCGGTCGAGTCGACGCGGCGTTCAGCGGCCCTTGGCCGCCGAGCGAATCCGCTCGATCGCACTGGCGACCACGGTCGCCGCCTCGTCGACGTCCGTCTCGGTGGTCGTGTGTCCGAGCGACATGCGCAGGGCCCCCTGGGCCAAGCCGCGATCGACGCCCATCGCCGCCAACACGTGCGACGGCTCCATCGCTCCACTCGCACACGCCGAAGCCGCCGACGCGCACACTCCCCCTTCGTCGAGGAGATACAACAAGGCTTCGCTCTCCACGTCGGCAATACACACGTGGGCCACGCCGGGTACCGCGCGATCGGCAGGAATCGTTCGGTGAACTCCGCCGACCGCCATCACCCGCGCGACGAGTGTTTCGCGCAACGTCTCGACACGCTCGCACTCGGCTGCTCGCTCCCGATCGGTCGACTCGAGGGCACGGGCCAGAGCCACGATGCCCGCCACGTTGTGCGTGCCGCTGCGTCGATCGCGTTCCTGACCACCACCAAGGATCAGCGGTGCAACATCGGTACCCGCCCGCACCGCCAGAACTCCCACGCCTTTGGGGCCGCCGAACTTGTGCGCCGACAGCGCCATCGCATCGACGAGCGGCCAGATCGTTCGCAGGTCGAGCCAACAGGCGGCTTGCACGGCGTCGGTGTGCAGCACCGCGCCGGGAGCGAGCGCGCGTACGAGGCGCGACACCGCTCGCAGGTCGGTGACGGTTCCGGTCTCGTTGTTGACCGCCATGACCGACACGACCGACACGTTCGACTCGTCTCGCAGCACGCGTTCGAGTTCGGTCAAATCGATCGCCCCGACGGAATCGACACCGACCACGCGGCCCTTCTCGTGTTCGACGCAATGCAGAACCGCGTGGTGCTCGGCCGCCGAACACACCACCACGCCACCACGTCGTTCGATCGCACCGCGAATGGCCGTGTTGTCACCTTCGGTTCCGCCACCGTTGAACACCACTTCGCCGGGCAGACACCCGATCACGCCGGCGACCACATCGCGGGCCTCGTCGATTGCGCGTCGCGCCTCGCGGGCGAAGCGATGCGAGCCCGAGGGATTGGCGTAGGTCTGGGTGAGGAACGGCAACATGGCCTCGACCGCATCCGGGCGCATGGGCGTGGTGGCCGCATGGTCGAGGTAGACGAGGCTCTTGCTCACGCCGTCACGGTAGTGGCGAATCACGAAACGCGTGGTGGACTGAAGGCATGCAGGGATACGGCGAATCCTCGTACGGAGACGGGTTCGCCGACGTCTACGACGACTGGTACCACGACGTCAGCGACGTCGACTCCACGATCGCGCTCCTCACCTCGCTCGTCCCGTCCGACCGACTGCGCGAGGGGCGATTCCTCGAACTGGGAATCGGTACCGGTCGCATCGCGCTTCCGCTGGCCGAGACCGGAGCCCGCGTGACCGGAATCGACGCCAGTCGGGCGATGATCGAACGGCTGCGCGCCAAGGATCCGAGCGGCAAGGTGTCGGTGATCGTCGGCGACATGTTGCGCGGCCTCCCCGATGCGTCGTTCGACGTGGTGTTCGTGGCCTACAACACTCTCTTCGCGTTGCGCTCGTACGAACGACAACACGAGTTGTTCGCCGAGGTTGCGAAGCGTCTCGTACCCGGTGGCTCGTTCGTCGTCGAGGCCTTCGTTCCCGACGTGGGACGACCGGCCGGCGGCAACGTGGGCGTGCGCACGATGGCCGCCGATCGCGTGGTCCTCATGGCCGACGTTCACGATCCCGAGTCGCAGACCGTCGACGGACAATTCATCGAGTTCACCGACGGAGCCGCGGTTCGGCTGCGACCATTCAGCATTCGCTACTCCACCACCACCGAACTCGACCGTATGGCGACCGACGCGGGCCTGAGCCTGGGCGATCGCTGGGAAGACACCCGCCGGACACCGTTCCGACACGATTCCGTCACTCATGTATCGGTGTATCGACGAGCGTCGGTGTCCTGAGCCATCTGATTCCGTATCCTGACCATCACCGTGAGCCAACTTCGACTGAACCCCCTCACCGGCCGCTGGGTCACCATCAATGCCGAGCGGGCCATGCGTCCCACCGATTTCGCCACGCGCATCCAGACGGTCGAGTCCGACCCGAGCCGCCCGTGCCCGTTCTGCCCCGGTCACGAAGATCCCTCGGCGCCGGCCATGCTCACCATCGGCGATGGCGACGACTGGAAGATGCGCGTCATCCCCAACTTGTATCCGGCGTTCGACGGCGAAGATTCGCTGGCCGTGCGCAACCTCGGCCCGGTGCACGTGATGGCCGAAGCGAGCGGAACGCACGAAGTGTTCGTGTTCACGCGCGATCACCACAGTGGCATCGACACGTTCGGCGACGATTCGTGCGGCCAGATCATGTCGGTGCTCAAGCAGCGTCTCCTCGACCACGCCGCCACCCGAAACATTCGCTACACCCAGGCCATCGTCAACCACGGTCGTGAGGCTGGTGCGTCGTTGTCGCACCCTCACGGACAGTTGCTCGGCCTGCCGTTCGTACCGGGCGAAATCCTCGACGAAGAGCGCGCGTTCGTTCGTTTCGAAGGCGGCTGCATCCTGTGCGCCACCGTCGAGAGCGAACTCGTGTCGGGTGAACGCGTGGTCCTGGCCACCGACGACGCCGTCGTGGTGTGTCCGTTCTGGAGCGGCGGGCCCTACGAGATGCTCGTGATCCCCCGCCACCACGATCAGCACCTGCCGGACGCGTCAGACGAATCGCTGGCCGGTGTCGGTCGCGCCATTCGCGACGCGCTGGCCCACCTCAACGCGGTGTTCCCCGACGTCTCGTTCAACCTGGTGTTCCACACGGCGCCCCATCAGCACGACGGCCCGTTCCACTGGCACGCACATCTGTGGCCCAAGCTCACCACCGTGGCCGGATTCGAACGCGGCACCGGAGTCATGATCAACATCGTTCCGCCCGAGCAGGCCGCCGACGAATTGCGTCGCGTGGGTGCGAACGCCTGACGTGGCTCGCATCACCGTCTCCATCGACCTGAACGCGTCGCCGACGCGGGTGTGGGAAGTCGTCGAACCGATCGAAAGGCACATCGACTGGATGGCCGATGCAGTCGCCATTCGATTCGAGACCGATCAGACGCGCGGCGTGGGCACCAAGTTCTTGTGCGACACCAAGGTGGGTCCCATTCGGCTGACCGATCACATGGAGATCACCGAGTGGGTTCCCGGTGAGGCCATGGGTGTGAAGCACACCGGCTTGGTCACTGGATCAGGCATCTTCACGTTGTCTCCTCTCGACGGCGGACAGCGCACCCGTTTCACCTGGAGCGAAGAGCTCCGCTTTCCATGGTGGCTCGGCGGCCGTCTGGGTGAAGCAGTCGGTGGAGGCCTCGTGATGAAGGCCATCTGGAAGCGCAACTTGAAGCGCCTCCAATCACTCGTCGGCTGACGAGTCCGTCAGGAGATCAGACGCACGAGTGCGGTCGCGGCCGCGCCGAGAACGATCACCGCGATGAGTGGAACTCGTCGCCACGCCGCCACCACCGCGACGGCGATCCCGATCGCCCGCGCGTCGAGCACCAGATCGCGTCCGGTCGAGAACGTGTCCTTCATGACGAGTGCGGTGATCACCGCGGCCGGGATGAGTGCAAGACATCGGTCGACAACGGGCGGCAATGTTCGACCGCCGAGGATCACGAGGCCGGTGACCTTGAACGCGTAGGCCCCGGCGGCCAGAACGAGCACCAGAGTCCAGGTCATGACGCGACCTCGGCCGGACGTCGCACTCCGACCAACACGGCCAAGGCCGACAGCAGAATCGGCACACCGACCGGTGTGACGGGGATGGCGACGACGCACACCAGACCTCCGAGCAGTGCGGCCAGCCGCGCCCGCGCGTCGGTGAGCAATGGCCACAACATCGCCACGAAACCAGCCGGGAAGGCGACATCGAGGCCGTACGTGGTGGGATCGAGAGCGTTACCGGCCAGCGCGCCGATCAACGTGCCCACGTTCCAGAAGAAATAGAGAGCAGCGCCCGTGAACCAGAACGCGATCCGCTGTGCACGCGGATCGGGCTGGGCCACCGACATGGCAGTGGTCTCGTCGATCGTCATCTGCGCCGCCAACATTCGCAACCCGAGCGATCCTTCGATGCGACGCGACATCGCGAGTCCGTACACACCGTTGCGCGCCGCGAGCAGGAGCGCGCCCCCGAGGGCCGAGCCGAACGACCCACCCGAACCGATCACCGACACCGCCGAGAACTGCGAAGCACCGGTGAAGACGAGAAGTGAGATCGCACACGTCTGCAACACCGAGGATCCGGCCGACACCGAAGCGACTCCGAACGAGACGCCGAAGACGCCGACTGCTGCGCTCAGCGTGAGACAGGCCACCATCATCGGACGAAGCGACTCGTCGCGCCACCACACCGGATGCTCGTCGCGCGACATGCCCGAGACATTACGGCGCGACGCTTGCTACGGTCGGTGTCCGTGCGCGTCCTGATGCTCGCGTGGGATCTCCCGCCCCACCAACTCACCGGTGTGTCGGCTCACGTGGAGGGCTTGTCACGAGCACTTGCCCGCGCCGGACACGATGTGGTCGTTCTCGGCCGCGCCGATGGCGATGTCGACGCCGCCGTCGATCAGAGGGTTCTTCCCGGTGTTCGCGTGTTGCGCGCGTCGGTCGATCTCCCGTGGCTTCCTGACGACGACATCGTGCTCAACACGGTCTCGGCCAACCACCATCTCGTACGACTACTCGCCCAACTCGGCGATTGGCGGCCCGATGTGGTTCACGCCCACGACTGGAACGTCGCCTGGGCCGCCGACACCGTGTCGACACTCACCGGAGCACCTCTCGTGGCCACCATTCACGCGACCGAACGCGGTCGCCACGGTGGCCACGTTCCGCAAGGTGTGCCGGCGGCCATCAACTCCGTCGAGTGGTGGCTGGCCTGGCAGGCCCGATCGGTCGTGTGCTGCTCGCGGTTCATGATGCGCGAAGTTCTCGACGGCTTCGATCTCGATGCCGAACGTGTTCACCTCATACCTCACGGTGTCGACACCGATTCGTGGCGACCGCCCGACACCGCATCGGTGCGCGAACCACTCGTTCTCGCCTGGGGGCGCGTGCAGTACGAGAAGGGATTCCAGGTGCTCGCGCAAGCGATGGCCCGGTTACGCGGACGTGTTCCGGGAATCTCGTGCATCATCGCCGGACGCGGCTCGTACTTGGCCGAGTTGCAGAGCCAACTCGACCTCGAAGGAGTGGGCGACATCGTGCAGATTCCGGGTTTCGTCCCCGACCACGAGTTGCGAACACTGCTGCATCGCGCCGGTTGCGTGGTGATTCCGTCGCTGTACGAGCCGTTCGGAATCGTGGCCCTCGAAGCGATGGCGGCCGATGCCCCGCTCGTCGCGGCGCGCACGGGCGGCTTGGCCGAAATCCTCGAAGGAACCGACGCCGGATTGCTCTTCGAACCGGGGAACGCGGTGCGCTTGGCCGAGACGATCGAGGGACTTCTCATCGATCGTCAACTGGCCGATCAACTTCGTGCGAATGCACAACGGCTCCTGGCCGGGCACTACTCCTGGGATGCGATCGCCGACACCACGTCGGCGCTCTACGAACGCGTGATCAGCGGCCGGTGAACTGGGCCTTGCCCGGCCCGTTCTCGAGGAAACTCTTCACACCGATCTGGCTGTCGTGCGAGCGGAACGACTCGACGAACAGATCGCGTTCGAGGAGGAGCCCGTCAGCGAGAGTCGATGACAGACCTTCGTCGACGGCGCGCTTCACGAGCGACTGCGACACGAGGGCACCGCGCGCGATCTCGGCGGCCAGAGTCCGAGCGCGCTCGGCCAACGACTCGTGAGCGACGACCTCGTCGGCCAAACCGATACGAAATGCTTCGTCGGCCTTCACCTGACGACCCGTGATCATCATCTCCTTGGCCCGACTCGGACCGACCACACGCGGGAGCCGCTGGGTTCCTCCACCACCCGGAATGATGCCGAGCAGAATCTCGGGCTGACCGAACACGGCCTTCTCGCTGGCGATGCGGTAATCGCAGGCGAGAGCGAGTTCGCAGCCGCCACCGAGTGCGTATCCGCTCACCGCCGCGATCACGAAGCGCGGAATCGCCGCCACAGCATCGAGTGTGCGATGGAAGGCTGGACCGATCACCTTGGCTTCGTCGGGTCCGCCGAACTCGGCGATGTTGGCTCCGGCGGCGAAGATTCGCTCACCACCGGTGATCACCACGGCACCGGGCGGGTTGGCCGTGAGATCGGCAGCCACCTCGCCGAGTCGTGACAACACGGCCTGGCTCAACGCGTTGACCTTCGGATTGTTGAGCGTCACCACGGCCACGCCGTCGTCTCCTCGCTCGACGAGAACCAAATCGGCACCGCTCATGATGTTCCTTTCGTCAACTCCCAGTCAGGAATTCCCAGTCAGGCCCCGACCGACTTCAGCATTTCGTCAGCCGCCGACCACGGATCGACTGTCCGCTCGACCACGCCGTCGGTGAGTTGATCCCAACGATCACCGGTACAGATCTCGCGGGCACGTTGTTCGAGTCGCCGCGCCACGATCTCGCGCAACTCTTCGCGCAGACGAAACCGGCGGCGGCGTTCGAGTTCGCCGTTGGCGGTGATGAACGCACGGTGCTCGTGGACTTTCTCCCACAGCGCCGGAACGCCCTCACCGGTGGAACCGATCGTGGGCACGATCGGGGGACGCCACGAACCTTCGGGGATGTCCGACAGGTCGAGCATCTGCTCGAGATCGCGGCGCGTCTCGTCGACTCCCTTTCGATCGGCCTTGTTGATGACGAACACGTCGGCGATCTCCATGAGTCCGGCCTTGTTGGCCTGAACCGAATCGCCCCAGCCCGGGTTCACGACGACGACCGTGGTGTCGGCCTTGCCGGCGATCTCGACTTCGACCTGGCCGACGCCCACTGTCTCGACCAGAACCCACAAGCGACCAACGGCATCGAGCAGGCGAATGGCTTCGGGGGCCGCGAGCGACAGACCGCCGAGGTGGCCACGGGTCGCCATCGAGCGGATGAACACACCTTGATCGGTCGCGTGATCTTGCATGCGCACGCGGTCGCCCAGGATGGCGCCTCCGGTGAACGGCGACGACGGGTCGATGGCCAACACTGCGACCTCGATGTCCTGACGGCGAAGGTGTCCGATGATGGACGACGTGAGCGTGCTCTTGCCCGCACCCGGAGCCCCGGTGAGTCCGACGGTGTACGCGGTGCCACCCTTCGGGTACGACAAACGCCCGATGACACGAGCGGCGTCACCGCCCTGTTCGATCAACGAGAGCAAACGCGCGAGCGCGCTGCGATCACCTTCCTGCGCGGCTTGGAAGAGGGTCTCCGGATTCCGGTCGCGCCGGTTCACACGTTCACCACTTCGGTGACGCCGTCGACGCGGTCGCGCATGATGCGCTCGATTCCCTGCTTCAGGGTTTGCGTGGACGCCGGGCAGGTGCCGCAAGCGCCGACGAGCGTGACGGTGACGACACCTGTGGTCTCGTCGACTTCCTTCAACTCGATGTCACCACCGTCGGCCTGCAGCGCCGGACGGATGACTTCGATGGTTTCTTCGACCTGTGCGCGCATCGTGCTCATGATGAGTCTCCGGACACCGAGGGGGTCTCCAGTGGTCGTAGATCGTAGAGTCAGAAGGCGTGGGAAACTCCGACCCGAGCCACAAGTCATGAGTGGGTTCGGTGCACTCCTCGCCCATCAGGGCGGCTGGGACGAAATCCTGTTGGTGGCCGGCCCCATCGCGGTGATCGTGGGCCTTCTCGCGTTGGTGAAGAAGCGACTCGACAAACGCGACTGATCGTCAGGGAGCCGGTTCGATGTGGGCGCCGAGAGCGCCCAGTCGGCCCAACAAATCGTCGTAACCGCGCTCCACGTGCTCGAGTCCCGAGATGATCGTGCGCCCTTCGGCCACGAGCCCGGCCACCACGAGGGCGGCACCAGCGCGAATGTCGGGAGCCACCACCGCGGCACCACGCAGTTGGTCGACTCCGTGCACGACGGCGTGGTGGCCGTCGGTGCGGATGTCGGCACCGAGCTTCGACAGCTCTTCCACGTAGCGGAATCGACCCGGGTACAAGTTCTCCGTCATCACACCCACACCCTCGGCCACCGCCATCATCGTGACCAGCAGAGGTTTGTAGTCGGTCGCGACACCGGGATACGGAAGGGTCTGCACGTCGACGTTGCGCAGACGCCCACTCGCCGTCACGCGCACACCGTCGGAACTGGGAATCACGTCGACTCCCATGTCGGAGATCTTGCGCAGGAACATCTGCATGTGATCGGCCCGCGCTCCGCGCACCATGACGTCGCCACCGGTGACCCCGGCAGCGGCCATGTACGTGGCGGCTTGGATGCGGTCGTTGACCACCGCGTGCGACACCGGGTGCAGCGAGCCGCGTGGGACACCGTCGATCACCACCACCGACGAGCCGATGCCATCGATACGAGCGCCCATCTCCACCAACAGTTCGCACAGATCGGCCACCTCGGGTTCGCGAGCCGCGTTGCGCAAGGTGGTGACACCGGCGGCGTGGACCGCTGCGCACACGATGTTCTCGGTTGCACCAACCGACGGAAAGTCGAGAGTGATGTCGGCTCCATGAAGGTGTTCGGCCACCGCCTCGATGTGATCGACCGCGGTGTCGAACTCGGCCCCCATTGCGCTCAGACCGGCAATGTGCATGTCGATCGGTCGCGCTCCGAAATCGTCGCCACCGGGCATGTCGAGTCGAACTCGACCGCAACAGGCCAGCAACGGACCGAGCACGTTGATGGATGCGCGAATGCTCTCCACTTGTTCGGACGGGGCGTTGAAACCGACACCACCGGAATTGACGAGCACCAACTCGTGTGAATCGGAGCGGTACGTGACATCGATACCGAGCGACCCGAGCAACGAGCCCATGGTGCGCACATCGGAGATGTCGGGGACGTTCGAGAGCCGGTGTTCGCCCGCCGCGTACAGCGAACCGACCATCAACTTGAGGACCGAGTTCTTCGCACCGGGTACCACGACCTCTCCGTGAAGAGGCCCGCTCCGGTGCACCACGATGCGGTCCATAGACCTCCCAGTATGCTCGCCCCGTGGGTGGCGCGAAGAGGCATCTGACGCGCCCGATTCCGAGCGACGACACACTCGCTTTCGAGCCTCGGCACGATGTGCTGATCGAAGAAGCGAGGCCGGTGGTCGATTCGCGCGATGGCGCGGTGGCCCACTTCGTTCAGTCGACCGGACCGTTCACCGACTACGAGCGCACGATTCGTTCCGATGACGGTCGACTCGTCGAGACCACGTCGTACCGACTCAGCATTCCGTGGTTCGCATGGTTGTTCGGACCGTTGCTGCGACGCGCTCTTCGTCGCTCGGCCACCCCGGGTTCGGCACCCTTCTGGGCTCCACCCGATGTGCTCTCGGCGCGCCAGGTGAGCATTCTCGGACTGCTGGCCGCGGCCAGCCTTCTCTCCGCGTTCACCAACACGCTCTTCACGCAAACCGTCGCGTTCGCTGGTGACGATCTCGGTGTCGGCGATTGGGGCCGCGGTGTCGGGGGCACCGTGGTGCGCCTCGGCATCATCGTCGGCCTGCCATTCGCTCTGGCCGCCGATCGCATCGGTCGGCGACGCGTGATCGTTGGTCTCGCCTGGGCCGCGCCCATCATCGCGTCACTCGGTGCACTCGCACCCAACTTCCCCGTGCTCGTGGCCACTCAATCGATCAGCCGACCGCTCGGGCTGGCTCTCGACTTGCTGGTTGCGGTGGTGGCCGCCGAAGAGATGCCACGGAGTTCACGCGCGTACTCGGTGAGCATTCTCGCCATGGCCAGCGGGCTGGGGGCTGGCCTGGCGGTCGTGAGTCTTCCGCTGGCCGACATCGGTGACGGCGGCTGGCGACTCGTGTACGTGTTGGCGCTCGTGTGGCTCTTCGTCGCGGTCGATCTCACACGTCGGCTTCCCGAGACGCAACGTTTCGAACGACACGTGGCCGAACAGAAACACGTCGATGCACCCATGCAGAGTCGACGACTCGGTATCCAGATGGCGGTGGCTTTCTTCGGGAATCTGTTGCTCGCACCCTCGTCGTTCTTCCAGAACGGCTACCTCAAGGACGAGCGCGGTTTCTCGGCTGGCATGGTCGCGGTGTTCACGTTGATCACCACGACACCCGGCGTGATCGGACTCGTGCTCGGTGGTCGGGCCGCCGACAAACGCGGGCGACGTCGCATCGCCACCATCTGCGTGCCGATCGGTGCCGCGCTGATCGTCGGATCGTTCTGGTTCGGTGGCCCGCTCATGTGGTCGTTCGCCGTGAGTGGTTCGATCGTGGCGGCGATGGCCTACCCATCACTCGCGGTGTATCGCACCGAACTCTTCCCCACCGGTCGGCGCGGTCGCGCGGCGTATCTCATTCTCGCCAGTGCGCTCGTGGGCGGCAGTTTGTCGCTCCTCGTCACGGGTGCCCTTCTCGACAACGATGTGAGTCACGGCGCGATTCTGAGTGCCCTCTGGACGGGTCCGATGATCGTCGCGCTGATCGTGTGGTTCACGTACCCCGAAACGGCTCACCGCGAACTCGAAGAGATCAACCCGGAGGATCTCGATCCGAACTCGCGCTGATCAACCGGTGAGAATGCGACGGGCCTCGCTCAGGTCGCCGATGATGCCACTGGCGGCCGACTCGTCACCACCGTGATCGGGGTGCACCTCGCGCAAGCGCGCGCGGAACTGACTCATCACGTCACGCTTCGACGGTTTGGTGGTGCCGGCCGGGAAGCCGAGGACGTCGAGCGCCCACGCGCGCGGGTCGGCGAGTGAACGCAACGACGCCGTCTTCGACCCGGCCAGATGGGCCACGAACGCCGCGCCGAGCGGACCGCGCCACGACATCGACTTGAGCAAAACCGGCTCGAGCGACAGTCGACTTTCGCGATCGAGGCGTTCGAGGGCGTAGATGGCGCCGAGAACCTGCTGCATCGGGCTGCCGTTGGTGTCGAACTCGAACTCGACCTCGTCACCCGTGCCCACGACGCGATGACGACTGCACGCGAGGCCATGGCGGTCGACTTGGTAGCGATGACGCAGACGTGGTTGCGCGATGCGCTCGCCGCGCTGGATCTGCGAGATGAGGCGGTGAGTGTCGGGAACCAAGTCGTCGTCGATCTCGGGAACGTGACGAGCGATCACGGCACCGAGCAACAGTCCCCCGAAACCGGGAGCCGGATCGACCGGCAGCACCATGTGTCCGAGCGAGATGCGCCGAGTGGGCGTGAGAGGACGCGTGTGCCACACCTCGAGTTCGGCGAGCAGCACGGTCATGACGACGCCGTCAGACCGAGTCGTCGTCGAGTTCGACGTCGTCGTACTCGTCGAGGATGTCTTCGACCATGTCTTCGGCCGCCGTCGGCACCACGAGCGTGTCTTCGACCCAACGGTGGGTGATGCGAGCCGCGACCAGACGCTCGGTGATCTCGCGACGCTCGGCCATCGAGTAGTCGTCGAGTTCGTACTCGGTGACTTCGTCGCCGTCGCCCACTCCGCCGACCACCGCGGTTGATCCGATGCCGAGTTCCTTCTCGAGCCGTTCGAAAATGCGATCGACGACGTCTTCGAACTCTTCGGACACGACGAGTTCGCTCTCGACCCACGCATGAGCGATGTCGGCGTTGGCGAGCAAGGCCGTGAGTTCGGCCTGTTGATCGGACGACCACGAAGACAAGTCGTAGAAGACGTTGGCGGCGTCGGGGTCGAGCGGGTTCCAATCGGTCACGTCGGCGACGCTATCCGCCTTCAGGAAGAGTGGCGAACCAGGAACTCTTCGGTCCGGCGATACTCGTCACGCCGATGTTCGGGATCGCGAAAGCCGTGGCCCTCCCCCGCGTACTCCACGAGTTCGGCATCACCACCCGCCGCGCGCACCGCACTCACCAAACGACGACTCTGATCGATCGGCACGACCGGATCGGAATCACCGTGGAAGACGAGCAGTGGCACACGCGCCAACTCGTCGGCGTGATGAATCGGCGATCGTTCACGCGACAGTCGTTCGGTCGTGGCCCGATCACCAACGAGTGAACGGTTGTAGTGCGCTTCGAATCGATGCGTCGACTCGTCGAGTCCGGCGATGTCGGTGACGGGATACGCAACGACCGCACCGGCGATCGCGCGGCGTCGCGCGAGCCCGAGAGCAGTGAGGCCACCAGCCGACGATCCGAAAGCGAACACTCGCCGGCCGTCGGCGACGTGATCGACGAGTGCGGCAACGTCGTCGGCGTCGACGTCTCCCCAGCGCCCGCGCAACCCCGTGGTGAACGCGCGACCGTGACCCGTGCTGCCGCGATGATCGGGAACCACAATCGACCAGCCGCGATCGAGCCAATAGTTGAAGCGCGGCATGAAGGTGACCTGCCACTGATCGGTCGGTCCGCCGTGCACCCAGCAGATGAGCGAACCGTTCGGCTGCGGGCTCTCGAACACGCGCGCGAAGAGACGCGTGCCGTCACTCGCCAGTGCTTCCACGAGGCGCGGTTCGACGAGCGACGTTTCGTTCTCCCACGTGTGCGACGGCCCGATGGCGAGCGTGCGGCGCGACCAGTCGTCGGACGACGTGTCGTACGCGACGACTTGCGTCGGCGTCTTGCCTCCGGTGCGCAGAGCGACGAGATGACGGCCGTGCCACGACAGCTGACCGTGCACCGCTTTGGCCCGCTCGATCACGACACCGGTGGCGACGTCGTACGTACACAAGCGGCCGAAGCCGTCTTCGTTACGCACGAAAGCGATCGATCGACCATCGGGGCTCCAGCACCACGAACGTTGGCGCTCACCCCATGACGGTCCGCCGTGTTCGTGTGATTCGCTCACCCGACGGCCGTCGGCGAAGACCACGTTGAGCCAACCCGACGCGTCGTCGAGCCACGCCAAGGTCGAACCGTCGGCGGCCACGCGCGGTTGTTGCATCTGGCGATCGACGGCATCGGCCATCACACCCATCGGGGTGACCAGCGCGCTGCGATCCCAGGGCATGTGAGGCGCGTTCCAGGCCGTCCAGAGCGGACGATCGCGCCACCACACCGGATCGATCACGAAGTCGTGCTCGCCTCGATCGACTCGCTCGGTTCGCCCGGTTTCGACGTCGAGCACGACGACTTCGGCCTGATCGACCACTACGACGATGCGCGATCCGCCGGACGACACAACCGGTGACGACAGCGTGCGTCCGTCGGCCGCGAGCAGTCGGGTCGTGCCACCATCCAGATACACGCGCACGAGATCGCCCGCCTTGTCGATCGCCACGAGAGACCGCGAGTCGGGCCACCAGTCGACGACTCCCCCGCCGAGGGCGCGGCCGGCCCGCACCGGATCAGACGTGATGATCCGCTCGGGTCCGCCCTCGACCGGCATCACCACCACGTCGGAGCGCGAGCCGTCCGGGCCGGGTGTGGTGGCCACGAACGCGACCGTGCGGCCATCGGGCGACAGGCGAGGCTCGGTGAGGTCTCGTCCGGCCAGACAGGCCTCCAGACTCAATCGACCCGCCATGTGACCAGCGTAGGAGCGTCACCGTGCTGATCCGTTCGGGCGCGGGCCACCCCCGGCCGGGCCGGGGCCGAGGACTACCGTTGAACCCATGCCCGAACAGCCCTCCCGCAACCTCGCCATGGAACTCGTGCGCGTCACCGAGTCGGCCGCCCTGGCCGCTGCCCGCTGGGTGGGTCGCGGCGACAAGAACGGTGTGGACGGTGCGGCGGTCGATGCCATGCGCACCGTGCTGGCCACGGTTCCGATGGACGGCCTGGTGGTCATCGGCGAGGGCGAGAAGGACGAAGCGCCCATGTTGTTCAACGGCGAGATCGTCGGCGACGGTTCGAGCACCAAGACCGACGTGGCCGTCGATCCGATCGACGGCACCACTCTCACCTCACTCGGTCGCGGCAACGCGTTGTCGGTGATCGCGGTGTCCGAGCGCGGCACCATGTTCAATCCCGGTCCGTGCATGTACATGGAGAAGATCGCAGTGGGTCCGGCTGCGGTCGGTCACATCGACATCACGGCGACGCCCACGCAGAACCTCAAGTGGATCGCCAAGGCCAAGGGTGAGAGCGTGCGCGATCTCACCGTCGTGATTCTCGACCGCGATCGACACGAGAGCCTGATCGAAGAGGTGCGCAGCACGGGTGCGCGCATCAAGCTCATCAGCGACGGCGACATCTTCGGTGCCATGGCGGCGGCCTGGCCCGACGCCGGTGTGGACGTGTTGTTCGGTATCGGTGGAACTCCGGAGGGAGTCACCGCAGCGGCCGCGCTCAAGTGCATGGGCGGCGAGATCCAGGGACGTTTGTGGCCGCGGAACGAGTCGGAGAAGCGCGCGGCGATCGCAGCGGGTTACGACCTCGATGCGGTACTCACGACCGACGATCTGGTGAAAGGCGACAACTGCTTCTTCGCCGCGACGGGCGTGACCGATGGTGAGTTGCTGAAGGGTGTGCGGTTCTACCCGGGTGGCGCGTCGACGCAGAGTTTGGTGATGCGGTCACGGTCGGGAACGGTGCGTTTGATCGAAGCACGGCACCGCCTCGACAAGCTCCGCGAATTCTCCTCCGTCGACTACGCCTGACGTGCTCTCGCCTGCCCTCGCCTGAATGGGTGCGAAACCCCGGCACATGTGCCGGTCTGGTTCCCCATACGAACTCGCTACAAAGTCATGGGCGCGGAAACCGGCAAATGTGCCGGGTTTCCGCGCCCATTGAATCCAGGTCGGGACGAGTTGGTTCGTCTCGGGTTACATCATTCCGGGCATGCCGCCCATACCACCCATGCCGCCAGCGCCACCCGCGGGCATCGCCGACTTCTTCTCGGGCTTGTCGGCCACGAGGCATTCGGTGGTGAGCACCAAGGCCGCGATCGATGCCGCGTTCTGCAACGCCGCGCGCGTGACCTTGGCCGGATCGATGATGCCAGCCTTCACGAGGTCGATGTACTCGCCGGTCGCCGCGTTGAGACCAACCGCGCCCTTCTCGCTTTCCACGCGCTGAACCACGAGGGCACCCTCGAGTCCGGCGTTGTCAGCGATGTTGCGCGCCGGAGCCTCGAGCGCCTCCCACACCGTGCGAGCACCCGTGGCCTCGTCACCCGACAGCGTGTCGATCGTCTTCTTCACGGACGCGCGAGCACGCAACAGAGCGGTTCCACCACCGGGCACCACACCTTCTTCGATCGCCGCACGAGTCGCCGACACGGCGTCCTCGATGCGGTGCTTCTTCTCCTTGAGCTCGACCTCGGTCGCAGCGCCCACCTTGATGACGGCGACGCCACCGGCCAACTTGGCCAGACGCTCCTGGAGCTTCTCGCGATCCCAATCGGAGTCGGTGTTCTCGATCTCGGTCTTGATCTGGTTGATGCGACCCTTGACCGAGGACCGGTCGCCCGCACCGTCGACGATGGTGGTCTCGTCCTTGGTGACGATGCCGCGCTTGGCGCGACCCAAAAGATCGGGCGTGACGTTCTCGAGCTTCAAGCCCACTTCTTCGCTGATGACCTGACCGCCGGTGAGAACAGCCATGTCCTGCAGCATCGCCTTACGGCGATCGCCGAAGCCGGGAGCCTTGACGGCCACCGAGTTGAACGTGCCGCGGATCTTGTTGACCACGAGAGTTGCGAGAGCCTCACCCTCGATGTCTTCGGCGATGATGATGAGCGCCTTGCCCGACTTCATGACGGCCTCGAGCGTGGGCAGGATCGCCTGCACGGTCGAAATCTTCGCGCCGTACAGAAGGATGTACGGGTCGTCGAGAACGGCTTCTTGACGCTCGGCGTCGGTGACGAAGTACGGCGACAGGTAGCCCTTGTCGAAGAGCATGCCTTCGGTGAAATCGAGTTCGATGCCGAAGGTGTTGCTCTCTTCGACGGTGACCACACCGTCCTTGCCGACCTTGTCGATCGCATCGGCGATGACGCCGCCGATCGCCGCATCGGCCGCCGAGATGGTGGCGACGCTGGCGATCTCGGACTTGTCTTCGACCTTCTTGGCGAGATCCTTGATGGACTCGACCGCGGCCGCGACTGCCTTTTCGATGCCGCGCTTCAGACCCATCGGGTTCGCGCCCGCGGTGACGTTGCGCAGACCGTGCCACACCATCGACTGAGCGAGCACGGTGGCCGTGGTGGTGCCGTCACCCGCGACGTCGTTCGTCTTGGTGGCGACTTCCTTCACGAGCTGTGCGCCCATGTTCTCGAAGGGATCTTCGAGCTCGACTTCCTTGGCGATCGACACACCGTCGTTGGTGATGGTCGGTGCGCCGAACTTCTTGTCGAGGACGACGTTGCGACCCTTGGGTCCGAGTGTCACGCGCACCGCATCAGCGAGCTTGTTGACACCGGCCTCGAGGGCGCGCCGGGCTTCCTCGTCGAACTTCAGTTGCTTGGCCATGTGTCAGCGACTCACTTCGCGACGATCGCGAGCACGTCGCGGCTGGTGAGGATGAGAAGGTCCTCGCCCTGCACCGACACCTCGGTTCCGCCGTACTTCGAATAGAGGACGGTGTCGCCGACCTTGACGTCGAGAGCGAAATGCTTGCCCTCGTCGTCGCTCCAGCGACCGGGGCCGACGGCGAGGACGGTGCCCTGCTGCGGCTTCTCCTTGGCGGTGTCGGGGATCACGAGACCCGACGCTGTGCGCTCCTCGGCCTCGTTGGGCCGGACGACGATGCGGTCGTCGAGGGGCTTGAGATTCATGTTGGAGCCTCCGATGTCTTGGAATTGTTCCCGTGTGACTGGTTATGTGGTCTCGCCCCGGGCGGTTAGCACTCGGGGCGAGCGAGTGCCAAGACTACGGGTGCGGAACGCCGTCTAGCAACCGGGCGCGGAGAGTGCTAACCGACGCGGCCGGGTCAGCCGAGCGGCGCACCGAGGCCCGAGCAGACCTCCATGATCCGCTCGGTGGGCAGACCGATCACGGCCGTGAGACTGCCCTCCAGCTGGTCGAGGAACGCCCCCGCGCCCCGCTGGATCGCGTAGGCCCCGGCACAGTCGAGCGGCTCCCCCGACGCCACGTAGGCCTCGATCTCGGCCTCGGACACCGGCCGGAACCGGACCACGGCCGTGGTGACCTCGACGTGGCCCTCCCAGTCGTTGCCCCGGCAGCCCGGAACCGCCGCGGCCACCGCCCATCCGGTGTGCACGAGGTGGGCCCGACCCGACAGCACTCGCAGCATGCGTCGCGCGTCGTCGCCATCGGCGGGCTTGGCGAAGATC
Organism: uncultured Bifidobacterium sp.; assembly: GCA_964513215.1. GTDB lineage: Bacteria > Actinomycetota > Acidimicrobiia > Acidimicrobiales > Ilumatobacteraceae > Casp-actino8. The sequence goes on along the minus strand of CAZELU010000010.1, from coordinate 1,228 downwards.
TGGCCGTCGACATCCACCGTGGTGTCGGCGGCCACGACCACCGTGCCCACCGCGACCGACCCCACCTGACGCATCACCGCGTCGAGCTTGGCGGCGGCCACGCGACGCACGTACTGCTCGGGGGACTCGCCGACCCGAACCGATTCGTCGACATCGGGCACCACGACACGAGGTTCGACACCGATCGCGCGCAACAAGTCGAGCCGTCGCGGCGAACTCGATCCGAGGATCACATCACTCACGGTCGCAACTTCCGTTCATCCACCGGACAGGGCCATCACATCGTTGTCGTCGGGCACGCACATGTCATCGAGGTGTTCGAGATAGCCGTCGGGTAACGCGACGCGAATGGGTCCGTTGGTCTTGCCGCGACGAATGCGCTCACCGCCGGCCACCACCGTGAGATCGGAGCCGTTGGCGGCCAGCATCTCACCGAGCAGATCGTCGACTTCGCTCACCGACGAAGCCTTGGCCAGGCGCGCGCGAATCTCACCACCCACCGGATAACCGGTGAGATACCACGACACGTGCTTGCGGAAATCGCGCACACCGCGATCGGTCCCGGCGTCATCGGTCGGGAAGTGCGCCGACAGCAAGCGAACGTGCTCGGCCATGATCGCGGCGACGAATCCGAGATCGCGAGCGGCCGGTGCCGGCGCTCCGCCGAGAGCCGCTACCAAGTCGCCGAACAACCACGGACGACCGAGACAACCTCGACCGATCACCACACCATCACAACCGGTTTCACGCATCATGCGCGCCGCGTCGTCAGCGGCCCAGATGTCGCCGTTGCCGAGAACCGGGATGGACGACACCGAACTCTTGAGTCGCGCGATGGCTTCCCACCGAGCTTCGCCCGAATAATGCTGTTCGGCCGTCCGCGCGTGCAGCGCGACCGCGGCGATGCCCTCGTCTTCGGCGATGCGGCCCGTGTCGAGATACGTGATGATCGAGTCGTCGATGCCCATGCGGAACTTCGCGGTCACCGGAATTCCGTACGGCGTGGCGGCGCTGACCGCGGCCCGCATGATGGCCCGCAACAGATTGGGTTTGGCCGGCACAGCCGCGCCACCACCCTTGCGCGTGACCTTCTGCGCCGGACAACCGAAATTCATGTCGATGTGATCGACCGCACCCGCCGAGGCGAGACGATCGACCGCGGCACCGATCATCTTCGGGTCGCTGCCGTACAACTGCAGACTGCGCGGTGATTCGTCGGGTCCGAACG
>CAZELU010000009.1:2241-56099 GCA_964513215.1 uncultured Bifidobacterium sp. | reverse complement strand
GTCTCATGTCGCTCGACGACGAGTTCGTCTGGAACAACATGAGCGAGACCACTCCTCCGGTGGCGCTGTGAGCACAGTGGAATCCGGGGTCGGACCCGCACCCGAGCACGACATCTTCAGCGACTTCACGAAGTGGGGCGACATCGCCGCGTGGAACCGCGCGGCACTTCGTCTCCATGAGCGCGGCGGAATTCATCGCATCGAACGACCGGGTTACGACCCCTTCTGGGCGGTCATCGACCATTCGACGATCGTGAACATCGAGCGCCGTCCGCAACTCTTCTCCAATGGACCCGAACCGATTCTGGCCACACAAGACGCCATCAAGAACCGTCGGGCATCGGTCAAGGCCCTCATCCGCATGGACCCGCCCGAGCACGGCAAGTATCGGCAACTCACATCGGGCTGGTTCAACCCATCGAGCCTGGGGCGTCTCGACGAAAGGCTCGCTCAGCTCAGCGATGAAGCGGTCGACCGTTTGCTCGCACTCGGTGGGTCGTGTGATTTCGCGAGCGAGATCGCCGTCCCCTATCCGCTCCAGGTGATCCTGCGAATTCTCGGCCTCCCCGAATCCGACTACGCGCGCATGCTGAAACTCACGCAGGAACTCTTCGGCGGGGACGACCCTGACGTCCAGCGAGCGCCTCAGTCACCAGAGGCTCACGCCTCGGTGGTTCAGGATTTCCGGGACTACTTCAGCGGCATCACGGCCGAACGCCAGACGTGCCCCACCGACGATCTCGCAACCCTGATCGCCAACGGCCAGATCGATGGCTGTCCGATCGGCAAGGACGAAATGATGGGCTACTACATCATCGTCGCCACGGCCGGACACGACACGACGTCGAGCGGAATGGCAGGTGGCCTCCATCTGCTGATCGAGCATCAGGACCAGCTCCGACTCCTTCAGGACCGCCCTGAGCTCGTCAACAATGCGGTCGAAGAGATGCTTCGACTCACCTCACCGGTACGGCACTTCATGCGCACGGTGCGCGAGGACACCGAGATCTGCGGACAGGAAGTCAAGAAGGGTGACTGGCTGTACCTCTCGTACAAGGCGGCGAACATCGACCCGAAGGTCTTCGCCGATCCGCTCACCTTCGACATCACCAGACCCAATGCCGACAAGCAGATCTGCTTCGGATTCGGGATTCACTTCTGCCTGGGCGCCCAGTTGGCGCGCAACGAGATGCGCTCGCTCTTCTCCCATCTCGTCCCCCGGATCGAGGAGATCGACTTCGACGGCACACCCTCGATGATCAGAGCTCTTCTCGTCGGCGGACACAAGAGCCTCCCCATCCGCTACCGATTGAAGTGACGTTCGACAACGAATCGAAGATCGCTCGAACGTGATCCGACAACGAGTGAGGTGCTCCACATGAGACGCGACGAATACGTACTCGGCGAAGTCTTCGCCTATCGCTTTCAAGGCCCCGACGCCGATCACGCACTGTTGATCCAGCACGGCATTGCCAGCCACGGCGGCATTTACGACAACTTCTGCGCGCACCATGCACGTCAAGGTGTCGACATCTTCTCGATGGATGCACCTGGCCACGGTCGTTCGTGCATCTCGCAACGACCCGGCCAGTTCACGCTCGACCAATGGGTCGACGCGGCCGTGATGTACGGCGAGCACATCGCTGAAACCACCGGCTTGCCAGTGTTCATCACCGGATCGTCACTCGGCTCGGCCGCCGCGTACTCGGCATACGCCAAGTCGGACGTGTTCGCCGGAGCGATCCTGATGGGTTTCGCGATTCCCGGTTCACCACTGATTCCGCCCGACAATCCCTTCCGCAGCGAGGCGTACGAGAAGATCGAAAAGATCTGGGGTTCGCGTTTCCGTCTCGACATCGATCGCTACTTCGACTTCGACGCCGACTACGGATACGTGGGAGCCAAAGAACAGAAGAAGGCCGATCCGTACAACACGTGGATGTACGACATGTCGTCGTGGGCCTCGATCATGCGCTACGACCCGGCCGTGCCGATACAGAAGAACGCCAAACCGATCCTCTACGCCGTCGGCGAGAACGACCCCACGTTCCCACTGCCGGTCGCGCAGCGAGTGGTCGACGCCACCACCGGGCCGGTCGACTTCTTCGTTCTACCCGACGGGAAGCACCAATTGATGCTCTTCCACACCGAGCAGTACTCGGCCAAGATGCTCGACTGGTGCCGCGGACTTCTCAAGAAGTAGTTGCGCCAGCGAGGCTCACGGCCGGTCGGGCCATGCCCGTACCCACCCGCTCGTTGCTGAACGACTCGTACACCGCCACCAGACGATCGTCGGCGAAGGCCGCCCACGGTTCGGGCCCACTGAACGTGCTGACCGGCAGAACCTTGCCGGTCGACGCCGCCACCAGTAACGACTCGGCCTCGGTTCCGCTCACTCGGTACTGACTGAGCGCGCGCACTGCCTCTTCGGTGGGACGCAGTGGTGCGTCGTCGATACTCGCGGCCTCGGTGATGGAGAAGGCACCGACCGACGTGCGGCGCAGATCGCGGAGATGTGCACCGCCACCGAGCAGTCGCCCGAGGTCGGCCGCCAAGGTTCGGATGAAGGTTCCCGACGAGCACGTCACGTCGATGTCGATGGTGTTGCCGGCCACCGCCGTGACGACGAAGGAGAACACCGTGACCGGTCGTGGCTCACGTTCGACCTCCACACCTTCACGCGCCAACTCGTGCAGACGCTTGCCGTCAACGCGAATGGCCGACACCATCGGCGGCACCTGCATGATGTCGCCCTCGAGATTCGCATCGACGACCGCCTGCACGTGAGCCCTTCCATCAGGCCCGTCCAAACGGGCGATCACGTCACCCATGTCGTGTGTGGCCGTCACGTCACCCGCCGCATCGAGCGTGGACGTTTCGGTACCCAGAACCACCGTGCCGGTGTACGACTTTCGGCTCGTCATGCGACCGTCCACGTTGACGAGATCCATGAATCGCATGAGGCGGGTGGCGTTACCCACACCGAGTAGCAACACTCCGGTTGCGTCGGGATCGAGAGTGCCGGCGTGACCCACTCGACGTTCTCCGAGTCGTTTGCGAACGCGGTCGACCACGTCGTGGCTGGTGATTCCGGCTGGCTTGTCGATCACCAGCAGGCCGTGCACCTGCGGCGGTTTACGACGGGCCATCAGGCCTCGTCGCGGCGAGCCGGACTGGGATTGTCGCGCAGGATCTGATCGATTCGCTCGGCCGAGCGAATCACCTCGTCGACCCGGAACGACAGGATCGGCGTCTTCTTGGCTCGTACCTGTCGACCAACTGAACTCTGCAACCGAATACGGTGTTCGTCGAGAGCCTCGATGATCTCGGCGTCGCCCTCTTCGCCGCTGAGCGAGTCGAAGTACACGACACCACGGTTCATCTCCGAGTCGACTTCCACACGCGTGATCGTCACGAACGACAACCGCTCGTCGTCGATACGGACGAGTTCGTCGGCGATGACTTCGCGCAACGACTCACCGAGGCGAATGGCGCGGGGATAGCCACGGGACGAACCACGTGAACCACTGGACTTGCGCGGCCGGGTCACGCGGTCAGACTACGAGAAATTCGGGTGGTCGCGCAGTGAACGCTTGAGTTCGGCGACACCCGGAGTGGTGGCCACGGTCTCGACCGCGTCCCACAGGCGAAGAGCCTCGGCACCGCGCGGGATTCGCGCGATCACCGGACCGAAGAACGAACCTTCATCGGCCGCACCGGGATGGAAGGTGAGGATGGGAGTACCGACGTCACGACCAGCGCGCGACAAGGCCACTTCGGTGTCGTCGGCGATACGAGCGTCGAGTGAACCGTTCTTGGACACTGCGACGATCGAGGAATCGAGACCGGCGATCGTGAGCATCTCGGCGAAGAACTCGTCGGTGCGCGCCATGAAGTCGTCGCGACGACCCTTGGTGTGACCCTCGGTTCCGACCGCCGCGTAGAAGCGGCCAACCGCCGCGTTGCCCTCGACGGCGTCGAGATGGGCCGCGATACGCAAGGCCTCGTGACCCATGGCGTGCATGTGCTTGTACTCAGGCGAGTACCACTCGGCGGTGTTGTTGGCGTTCAGGATCTTCAACGAGATGAAGCGCCAGCGGACGTCGTAGTTGCGCTGCGAGCGCACCTCTTCGACCCAGCGCGACGTGATCCAGGCCCACGGGCACACCGGATCGAAGAAGAACTCGAGATCGGCCATCAGGTCCTCACGATGAGTTTGTCTTCGTAGGTCTCGATCAGGTCGCCCTGCTTGAGATCCTGGAAGTCGGACAAACCGATACCGCATTCGAAGCCCTCGCGAACCTCGCGCACGTCGTCCTTGAAGCGGCGCAGCGACTGGATGCTGCCCTTCCAGATGATGACGCCGTCGCGGAGGAAGCGAACCTTCGAGCCGCGGGTGATCTGACCGGTGCGCACGTAGCAACCAGCGATGGCGCCGATGCGAGGCACGCGGAAGATTTCGCGCACTTCGGCTTCGCCGGTGACGACTTCTTCGAACTCGGGGGCGAGCATGCCCACCATGGCCGCCTCGATGTCTTCGAGGAGCTTGTAGATGATTTCGTAGGTACGGATCTCGACCTTCTCGGCCTCGGCGAGATCGCGGGCCTTGCGGTCGGGACGCACGTTGAAACCGATGAGCGTGGCGTTGGTGGCGGCCGCGAGCGTGATGTCGTTCTCGGTGATCGCGCCAACACCGCGGTGCACGAACGCCAATTTCACTTCATCGCGTTCGAGACGACGCAGGCTTTCGGTCACGGCTTCGAGCGAACCTTGCACGTCGGCCTTCACCACGAGATTGAGCGTGGCAACTTCGCCGGCCTGGATCTGCGTGAAGATGTCTTCGAGCTTGACGCCCTTCTGCACGCGAGCATCGCCGCGCTGCATCTTGGCGCGCAGACGCTGTTCGCGCGCTTCACCCACGGTGCGAGCGGTCTTCTCGTCGGGGGCGGCGCGGAACTCGTCGCCGGCATTGGGAACCGACGACAGGCCGAGCACCTGCACCGGCGTCGACGGACCGGCCTCTTTCACCTGCTGGCCCTTGTCGTCGATCATCGCGCGCACACGACCCCACGACGCACCGGCCACGATCGGGTCGCCCACCTTGAGCGTTCCCTTGTCGACCAGGATGGTGGCCACCGGACCGCGACCCACATCGAGATTGGCTTCGAGGACGACACCCTTGGCGCGACCCGTCGGATTGGCGGTGAGCTCTTCGAGTTCGGCCACGACCGTGAGCTGCTCGAGCAGATCGTCGATACCGAGACCCTGCTGGGCCGCCATCTCCACACAGATCGTGTCACCACCCCACGACTCGGGGATGAGGTTCTGCTCGGACAACTGCGACATCACGCGCTGGACGTCGGCGTTCTCCTTGTCGATCTTGTTGATGGCCACCACGATCGGAACGTCAGCCGCCCGGGCATGGTTGATGGCTTCGATGGTCTGGGGCATGACACCATCGTCAGCGGCAACCATGAGCACGACGATGTCGGTGACCTGGGCTCCACGCGCACGCATCTTGGTGAACGCCGCGTGACCCGGAGTGTCGATGAACGTGACGCGCTTGCCGTTCTGTTCGGTTTGGTAGGCGCCGATGTGCTGTGTGATTCCACCGGCTTCGCCGGCCACCACATTGGCGTTGCGAATCTTGTCGAGCAACGTGGTCTTACCGTGGTCGACGTGACCCATCACGGTGATGACGGGCGGACGCGGTGCCTGGGCGGCCTCGTCGAGGTCGTCGCTGTCGTCGAACAGCGCTTGGAGTTCCATCTCCTCTTGCTGACCCGGCTCGACGAGAAGGATCTCGGCGCCGATGTCGAGCGCGAAGAGTTCCATCTGCTCGTCAGCCAACGTCATGGTCGCGGTGACCATTTCGCCGTTCTTCATGAGGAACCGAACGACGTCGGCTGCGGTGCGGTTCAGTCGCGGAGCGAACTCCTGCGCCGACACACCACGCTCGATGACGATGATGCCCTCGGGAACCGGAACACTCGACTCGGTGTACCGGATCTCGGTGGGCAGCAATTCTTCTTCGCCACGACGACGTCGACGCGACGAACGGGGAGCGCGACGCTGACCCGACGGACGCGGTCCGCCACCAGGACGACCGCCACCAGGACCACCAGGGCCGCCACCGGGACGACCGGGACCGCCGGGGCCGCCACCGGGACGCGGGCCACCAAAACCACCCGGACGCGGACCGCCGAAGCCACCGGGGCGCGGGCCACCGGGACCACCAGGGCCGCCACCGGGACGCGGGCCACCAAAGCCACCCGGACGCTGGCCGCCACCACCGAAACCACCGGGGCGCGGGCCAGTCGGGCGCGGGCCACCCGGAGGGGGCGGAACCGGACGACCCGAGGGGCTCATCGGACGCGAGGGCGGAGGCGGAACCGGACGGCCCGACGGGCTGAGGGGCCGCGGCGGAGCCGGGGGTGCTGTACGAGCCGCCGGGGCAACCGGAGCTGAACCGCTGGACGGGCCCGTCGATGGTGCCGGCGGACGCGGCGTGGCCGGACGCGGTAGATCACGAGTGGTGTCGCGACCCGAGATCACTCGACCGGTCGCGGGCGCTGACGTGGGAGCAGGGGTCGGCGCTGGCGTCTCGGCCGGGGCCGGGGTCTCGGCAACGATCGCCGGCGCCACCGGCTCGACGGGGGCCGCCACCTCAGCCGCGGGCGCGGCGGGAGTCGCAGTGCCTTCGTCGGCCGACGTTGCGGCGGTGTCGGCATCCTTGGCCGGCGCCTTCTTCGTGGTCTTCTTCGGAGTCGCAGCCTCATCACCCTCGGCGGCGGCCTTCTTGGTGGTCTTCTTGGCCGGTTTTTCTTCCTCGGGTGCGACCTCGCGGACGAGTCCTTGCGCGTGCGCCTTCTTCTCCAGCATCGTCACGTAGGCGTCGACGAGCGTGGTGGACGGACTCTTCACGGGAATCAAATTCGCCTTGGCGAGTTCGATCAACTCGGCATTGGTCATGCCGAGTTTCTTGGCGAGGTCAGAGACTTTGATCTTGGCTGCTGCCACTCGTCGTCAGCCCTCTCCCCGTGCGCTCTCGCGCGCCGCATTGGCCGCTTCGACTTCGGCCACCGTCATGATCGTTCCGTCGGCGGCGTGCCACTCTTGTTCGCCGCTGTCGGGGTTGACGACCCACGCGCCATCGGCGAACTCGTCGGAGTCGACGAAGATGCCGGCCTTCTCGTTGCGATCCTGGGTTTCGCTCTTGATGTCGATACGAACGCCCGACAGACGTGCGGCCAGACGGGCGTTCTGCCCTTCCTTGCCGATGGCCAGGCTCAGCTGGAAGTCGGGAACGATCACGTCGGCCTGCGTGCGGTCGTCGCTGACGCGCACTTCGGTGACCTTGGCCGGCGACAGCGCCTTGGCGATGAAGTCGGGCAGGTTGTCGCTGAACGGGACGATGTCGATCTTCTCTTGGTTGAGCTCGTTCACGACCATGCGGACGCGAGCACCACGAGCGCCCACGCAGGCGCCCACCGGATCGACGTTGTTGTCGTTCGACCACACGGCGATCTTGGTGCGATGGCCTGGTTCGCGCGCGCAGGCCTTGATCTCGACGACGCCGTCGGCGATCTCGGGTACTTCGAGCTCGAAGAGACGCTTCACCAAACCGGGGTGCGTGCGGCTCACGATGATCTGCGGACCCTTCTGGGTGCGACGCACTTCGACGATGTAGGCCTTGAGACGTGTGCCCGGATTGGCGCGCTCGTACGGCACCTGCTCGCTCTGCGGCATGAGGGCTTCGACCTTGCCCAGGTCGAGCAGGGCGAAACGATGGTCGGTCTGCTGCACGATGCCGGTGACGATGTCGCCCTCGCGGTTCGCGTATTCCTCGAACTTGCGCTCACGCTCGGCCTCGCGGATGCGCTGGCCCATCACCTGGCGGAAGGTCTGGGCGGCGATACGGCCGAGTTCACCCTTGCTGGGCGTGTCGTCGCGCGGGTTGATCCAGTTCCCGTCCTCGTCGATGTCGTAGGCGGTGAAGGTGATCTCGAGGGTGTCGGGGTTGAGCCCCACTTCGACCTCTTCGGCCGCACCGGGCCGGCGCTTGTACGCCGTGGCCAGCGCGTCGACGAGCACCTGAAGCAGGTCGTCGACCGAGATGTTCTTTTCGTTCGCCAACAGGCGCACGGCTTCGGCCATGTCGAGATTGCTCATGAGGGCATCGTCTCCTGGTCGTCGTGATGGTTGTCGGGGTGATTGTCGGAGGTGTTCACGGTCGCTGTCTTCTTCGGCGCCTTTTTCGAGGCACTTGAGTCTGCCGGGCGGTCGGCCCGCTTGCTCCCGGGCTTCTTCGCTCCCGAACCGGCTTTGCCCGGCTTGGGAGCAGCGCCCCAGACGAAGACGGTCTTGGCCCGGTCGATCTGGTCGTACGGGACCACACGGTCGTCGCCGATGGGTGCGGCAGCGGTGCCTTCGATGCGCACGGTGCACGTGGTGTCGTCGGCCGCCACCAGGACTCCGTTGAGGCGGCGGTCGGTGTTGCCGACGTCGCGCAGACGAATGGACACGGTCTTGCCGATTTCGCGCTGGAAGTGGCGCGGCGTGCGCAGAGTGCGCTCGAGACCGGGGCTCGATACCTCGAGGGTGTAGTGACCCGGGATCGGATCGGTGTGGTCGAGTTCGCGCGACACGAGACGCGTGCACTGGGCGAGAGTGTCGACGTCGACACCACCGGGTGATCCGGGAAGGGTGTCGATCGTGACCTTGAGGACGCCACCGGCGTAGTCGAGGTCGTACAACTCGAGACCGAGGTCGGACACGATCGGCGCCACGAGTGAGTGGAGACGACGTTCGAGGGCGCTCTCTTCGCTCATGTCACCTCCTGTTGTCCGCTCGATTGTGGCCGCGATCGACACGGGCCCCTAAGACTGAAAAAGACGTGGGATTTCTCCCACGCCTTCGACAATCCCGGGTGTCCGGGCAATCAAGACCCCTGCAGTGTACCGGGCCAGAAGTAACCTCTCACACGTGCTGCGGATGTCGACTCTCTTCGTCCGCACCCTGCGTGAGAACCCTTCCGACGCCGAGGTGCCGAGCCATCAGTTGCTCGTCCGGGCCGGGTACATCCGACGCGCCGCACCGGGTGGGTTCACCTGGTTGCCCCTCGGCTGGACGGTGTACCGCAACGTCGAGAACATCGTGCGCGACGAGATGAACCGGGCCGGGTTCCAGGAAGTCCACTTCCCGGCCCTGCTCCCCAAGGAGCCCTACGAGGCCACTAACCGCTGGACCGAGTACGGCGACAACCTGTTCCGACTCAAGGATCGGCGCGGGGTCGACTACCTGCTCGGACCCACGCACGAGGAGATGTTCACCTTGTTGGTGAAGGACCTCTACTCGTCGTACAAGGACCTGCCGTTGTCGATCTACCAGATCCAGACGAAGTACCGCGACGAGGCCCGCCCTCGGGCCGGACTCCTGCGCGGTCGCGAGTTCGTGATGAAGGATTCGTACTCCTTCGACATCGACGACGCCGGGCTGAGTGCTTCCTACGAAGCGCACCGGGCCGCCTACATCCGCACGTTCGACCGCCTCGGCCTGCCGTACGTGATCGTCTCGGCGATGTCGGGCGCGATGGGTGGTTCGAAGAGCGAAGAGTTCCTCGCCCCACTCGAGGTCGGCGAAGACACGTTCGTCCGCTGCGGATCGTGCGGCTACGCGGCCAATACCGAGGCGGTCAACGTTCCGGTGCCCGCGGCCATTGACGCGTCTGGTGTTCCGGCCGCACAGGTGCACGACACCCCCGACACTCCCACCATCGCCACGCTCGTCGACCTGCTGAACGCCCGACCCGAACTCGCGCGTGGTGATCGAGCCTGGACCGCGGCCGACACGTTGAAGAACGTCATCGTGATGTTGCGTCATCCCGATGGCACGCGCGAACCGTTGGCGATCGGTGTTCCCGGCGATCGCGACGTCGACATGAAGCGCGTCGAAGCACAGGTCGGCCCGGCCGAGCCAGAGGCGTTCACCGACGACGACTTCACGAAGTATCCGCAACTCAAGAAGGGATACATCGGACCCGGTGCGCTCGGAGCCGCGAACGGAATTCGCTATCTCGTCGATCCGCGCGTCGTGAACGGAACGCGTTGGGTCACCGGCGCCAACGAACCCGGGCGCCACGTCATCAATCTGGTGATGGGTCGCGATTTCGCGGCCGACGGAACCATCGAGGCTGCCGAGGTACGCGCCGGTGACGGGTGCCCGCAGTGCCCCGGAACCCTCGAAATGGCGCGCGGTATCGAGATCGGCCACATCTTCCAGTTGGGTCGCAAATACGCCGAGGCGCTCGATCTCACCGTGCTCGATCAGAACGGCAAGCAGGTCGTGGTCACGATGGGTTCGTACGGCATCGGTGTGTCGCGCGCAGTCGCCGCCATCGCCGAGGCGTCGTACGACGACATCGGACTCTGCTGGCCGCGTGAAGTTGCGCCCGCCGACGTGCACCTCGTGATCGCCGGCAAGGGCGGTGACGACATTGCGGCCAAGGCCGAGGAGATCGCCGCCGAACTCGAAGGCCGTGCGGTGCGCGTGCTCATCGACGATCGCTCCAACGTTTCGCCCGGTGTGAAGTTCAAGGACGCCGAGTTGCTCGGCGTGCCGACGATCGTCGTGGTGGGCAAGGGACTCGCTGACGGCGTCGTCGAAGTGCGCGACCGCAAGAGCGGTGATCGCCGAGACGTGCCGGTCGGTGACGTCGTCGACGTTCTCGTCGCCACCTGTCGAGGCTGACGTGCGGCTCGTTCGCGGCGTCGTCCAGCACTACGCGTGGGGACACGCATCGGCCATCCCGAAGTTGCTCGGTATCGAACCCGACGGTCGGCCGTGGGCCGAGTTGTGGTTCGGCACCCACCTGGGCGGCCCGTCGCGCATCCTCGAGATCGACGAGTCGGTGATCGAACGCACACATTCGGCGGTCGACGAAACGAACGGCTTGTCGTCCCCCTTGGTGTCGGTGGCCGGTGAGTTGCCGTTCTTGGTGAAGTTCTTGGCCGCGGCCGAGCCGTTGTCGCTGCAGGCCCACCCGTCGTTGGCTCAGGCTCAGGCCGGTTACGCGCGCGAGAATCGTCTGGCCGTGCCCGTGAGCAACTCGCGGCGCATCTATCGCGATCCGTTCGCCAAACCCGAGTTGATCTGCGCACTCGGCAAGTTCGAGGCACTGTGCGGATTCCGCGATCCGACCGAGACCGTCGACTTCCTCCACGACATCGGGGGTGGCGCGTCGACGATCGCCACTCTGTTGGCCGATCACGATCTGGCCCACACGATTCAATTCATCTTCACGGGCGGGGAAGAGTTCCAGCCCGTTCTGCACGATGTGATCGCCGCCTGCGCACAACACGACTCGGCGAGTGCTCGGTGGGTGGTGAAGTTGGCTCGCGCCTATCCCGACGATCCGGCCGTGGCGGCGACGCTGCTCCTCAATCACGTGGTGCTCCAACCCGGTGAAGCGTTGTATCTCGGACCAGGAAACCTGCACGCGTATCTGTCGGGGATGGGTGTCGAGGTGATGGGTTCGTCCGACAACGTGGTGCGGTGTGGGCTCACCAACAAGCACGTGGACGTGAACGAGTTGTTGGCCACGGTCGATCCGAAGCCTCTGGCCGATCCGGTGGTGCGGGCCGAACCGGTGGCACGCACGTCAGCCGGGCGTTTGTGGCGATACCCCACGCCGGGAGCACCGTTCGAGTTCTTCGTGCATCAGATCGACGGGACCGAGACCATTCGCGCCCGGGCCCGTGAATTGACGATGTGCGGGGTCGGAACGACCGATCGGCTGCAGCGTGGCGAGGTGTGCTTCTTGCAGAAGGGTGAGGAATTGACCCTGAACGGCCAGGCCACCCTGTTCCGCACCACCGAACCCTGACGCACGCACCGCCTCGTGTCGTTCGTTCCCTGCATGGTGGCCCTGCATGGTGGAACGAATACGGAGGACCCGATGACCGATCGATCCGACACTCGTCAAGCGTCGGCCCGCTTCGACAGTTATGGGCGACTCGGCATCAGCGGCGTCGACCGGGGACCTCTCGTCGAGCGAGTCTGGGGATCGTCGGAGTACGAATGGTCGCGAACGGTCGAGTTACGTCACGTGAGGCTGCTGCGCGCCGCCCTTGGCTGCACGACCGACTCCGAGATGATCGAGAAGATCGAGTCGATGTCCATCGACGAGGTCCTCGCGGTGATTTCGGCCTCCGACATTCCGACGACGTTCTTCAGTTGGAACTCGTTCGACTGATTCGCGTCGATCCGAGTCACGATGACCGACGGCGAATCTCCACGATCTTGTCGGTCGAATTGTTCGCGTCGTCGCCCTTGGCGTCCAGCAGCATCGAACGATCCTTGGCCGCCTCGCGCTCGGCCTTCTCCACGTCGGCCCGCGCCATCGCCGCCTCGGTTCCGTGCTCGTGAATGAACTCGGCCCATTCGACGAGCGCCTCCACCATCTCCGATTCGGGAACCACCGCCACGTTGCGTCCCTTCACGAACAAGTGGCCGCGCTTGTTGCCAGCCGCGATCCCGAGATCGGCTTCGCGCGCCTCTCCCGGACCGTTCACGACACAACCCATCACCGCCACCTGTAACGGAATCTTGCGATCTCCGAACGCGTCCATCGCGCGCTTGGCCACGTCGATCACGTCGATCTCGGCCCGCCCACAACTGGGACACGCGATGAGGTCGACGTTCTTGCGTTCGCGCAACCCGAGCGCCTCGAGCAACTGACGACCCGCGCGCGCCTCTTCCACCGGGTCGGCAGTGAGGCTGTAGCGAATGGTGTCGCCGATTCCTTCGAGCAGAAGTGTCGCGATCCCGGCGGTGGCCTTCACCAGACCCGCTGGCGGCGGACCAGCCTCGGTCACGCCCACGTGCAGCGGATGATCGGTCACTTCGCTCAACTGTCGGTAGGCCTCCACCATCAGCGGCACGTTGGACGCCTTCACAGAAATTTTGATGAGATCGAAGTCGACTTCCTGGAAGTACGCGATCTCGCGCAAAGCCGACTCGACCATCGCCTCGGGCGTGACCTTGCCGCCGTACTTGTCGTAGAGCTCGGGATCGAGCGATCCACCGTTCACACCGATACGAATCGGGATCTTCCGATCGCGGGCCTCTGACGCCACCGCCTTGATGTGTTCGGGTCGGCGGATGTTTCCCGGGTTGAGGCGCAGCCCGTGCACTCCGGCCTCCATCGCGGCCAACGCCATCTTGTACTGATGGTGGATGTCGGCGACGATCGGAATGGGTGACCGCGGAACGATCTGCGCCAGACCCTCGGCCGCTTCGATCTCGTTGCACGTGCAACGCACGATGTCGCACCCGGCCGACGCGAGCGCATAGATCTGCTGCAACGTGCCCTCGACATCGGCCGTCTTGGTGATGGTCATCGACTGCACCGTGATGGGCGCATCGCCACCGACGGGAACCTTCCCCACCACGATCTGGCGAGTGGGGCGGCGAGGGTATCGGGGGGCGTTCATGGTGGGGTCGTCTCGGTTTCGAGTCAGTGTTTCAGAAGGGTCGAGTGATGTCGAGATAGAGGCCGGTGAACGTGAGGAACAAGAGCAGGGTCACGACCGCCACCGTGAGCGGCCACATCTTCTCGACGTCGGCGCGGTAGACGCGACCCCGACGAGAACGCACCCGTTCGTAGGTGGCGATGGCGGCGTGACCGCCGTCGAACGGCAACAGCGGCAACAGATTGAAGATGCCGACGAAGACGTTCACCGACGCGAGCACTTCCATCACGGCGTAGAAGCCGAAACTCTCACCGATGTCGCCAGCCACCATCGTGATGCCCACCACGGTGGTGGGACGCTTCGTGGGGTCGGCGTCCTCGTTGGTGAGTTGCTCCCACTGATTCCACGGATTGGCAACCGTGCCGATGCCCTCGAACGTGGCCCACACGCTGTCGGCCAGATCTCCCCCCACGCGTCCGAGCGCCGAGGGAACCGAGAGTTGCTCACGCGCGTAATTGTCGGTGCCCACACCGAGGAAACCCGGCCGCGTCGAATCGTCGGAACCCGGCGCACTGCCCGAGTCGACCGCGGCCAGTGTGATGTCGGCCGACTTCTCGACTCCGTCGCTCGTCCACACCACGGTGACGGTGTCTCCCGCCGACTGCGATCGAACGTAATTGCGCAGATCGGCCGGCTCGACGACCACCACGTCGTCGACGCTCTTGATCACGTCTCCGTCACGAAGTCCGGCCGCTGCCGCTGGCGACGACTCGGCCACGCCAGTGACAACGGTTTCACCCGTGGCCTGGAATCGTCCGCCCACGGTGTACACGAACACCAAGAGAACGATCGCGATGACGAAGTGCATGATGGACCCGGCGGTGATGACGAGCATGCGCCACCGGTACGGCTTCGATGTGTACGCGAGCGATTCGTCACCGGGCTCGACCGGGTCGAGATTGTTCATTCCGACGATGCGCACGAACGCGCCGAGCGGCAAGGCCCTCACGCCGTACTCGACACCGTTGCGCTTGAAACTCCAGAGACGCGGTCCGAAACCCATGAAGAACTGCGTGCGCTTCATGCCGGCCCAGCCCGCGGTCACGAAGTGTCCGACTTCGTGCAAGAAGATCGACACCAGGAGACCCGCGACGAGCAACAGACTCCACGGATTGCTGAAGCCGAGCCAGGCGAGCAAACCGAAGATCACGACACCGGAGACCCACGCCGTGCGACTGCCACCATCGGGCTGATCGGGCTTCTCTTCGGTGGCGCCGCCAGCCATCATCTCGTCGCGGAACTGGCGATACAGAGTCATCGCGCCTCCACGATCCGTTGTGCCGCCCGCCGCCCGGCCGCGTCGGCCGCGATGACATCGTCACTCGTGATGGTTCCACGATGTTGTTGGTGCGAATCGAGCGACTGTTCGATGACGGCGGCGATGTCGGGCCACCGCAGTCGCCCGGCCAAGAAGGCTTCGACGGCCACTTCGTTGGCGGCCGACAAGAACGCCGGCGCAGTTCCTCCCGATCGTCCGGCCGCGTAGGCCAAGGCGAGGCAACGGAACGTGGCGACGTCGGGCGGCGAGAAGTCGAGACGCGACATCTGAGCCCAATCGATACGCCCGTACGGAGTGCCAATTCGTTCGGGGTGGGCCAATGCGTATCCGATGGGCAAGCGCATGTCGGGAAGGCTCAATTGCGCCATCGTGCAGCCGTCGGTGAACTCGACCATCGAGTGCACCACCGACTGCGGATGCACCACGACCTCGATCTGGTCGTACGAGACACCGAACAATTCATGGGCCTCGATCACTTCGAGTCCTTTGTTCATGAGCGTCGACGAGTCGATCGTGATCTTCGGGCCCATGCTCCAGGTCGGGTGAGCGAGCGCTTGCTCGACCGTCACGTCCGCGAGTTCGGCCGCAGTGCGTCCACGGAACGGACCTCCGCTGGCGGTGAGCACGATGCGTGACACTTCGACCCCGGGCCTGATACTGGAGCGCAGACACTGATGCACCGCGCAGTGCTCGCTGTCGACCGGAACGAGTTCGGCGCCCGGTGTGGAACGGAGCGGCTGCACCACCGGACCGGCAGCGATGAGTGATTCCTTGTTGGCCAGCGCGAGTCGACGCCCCGACGACAGCGTGCGCAACGTGACGGGCAGACCGGCGAACCCGACCACGGCGTTGACGACCACGTCGGCGTCGTCGACCAGGTGCGACAGGTCGTCGACGACGGTGGCGAACGGAAGCGCGGCCGCGACCTCGTCTCGTTTCGACGCATCGGCAACGGCCACGACTTTGGGACGGAACTCGCGCGCCTGTTCGATGAGGACGTCGACCGACGACGACACGCCCAGTCCGACGACCTCGAAACGTTCGCGTTCGGCGCGCACGACGTCGAGAGTCTGCGTTCCGATCGAGCCGGACGAGCCGGCGATGGCGACCTTGGTGGTGCTCACGGCCCGGTCATTCTCGCACCGTGAGCCGACGGATACCCCGTCGCCCACCGTGACAACGGCACGGTCAGGACGCGAAGGGCTCGAGGACCTGGAGCAGGTAGTACGCGGCCGGCAGGACGAACAAGAAGCCGTCGAAACGATCGAGGACTCCCCCGTGCCCGCGGATGACGGCCCCGAAGTCCTTCACGTCGAGATTGCGCTTGAACATCGACTCGGTCAGGTCGCCGAGCGGGGCGAACAATGCGATCACGATCGCGAGCAACAACGCCTCACCCACGTCGTTCCAGGTGTCGCTCTGCAGGCTGACGATCCAGACCACCACGATGGTGGCGAGTCCGCCGCCCAGGAATCCTTCGAGTGTCTTGTTGGGGCTGATCCACTGCCGCAACGGCGTGCGGCCGGCGGCCGAACCGACGAACAACGCACCCACGTCGTTGGCAACGACACCGCAGGCGAGGATGAACAGCGTGTCGGTGCCGACGTTGTCGAGACCCGGCACGTTGGAGACTCCGGCCAACAACGCGGCGTACGAGCCCATGAGTCCGATCCAGACGATGCCGAGCGAGGTGATGGCCATGTTCGGCATCGGGCTGGCCGACACTCCGTCGGCGCCCACGAACGTGACACCCGAGGCCATGAGCGCGAGCACGAGGACGAGCGGCAACGCACCCTCGCCCACCCAATACGCGGCAAGCGGCGTGCACACCGCGGCAGCGATGCCGACGATCGTGGCCGGGTGGTAACCGCGTTCGGTCACCTTGTCGAAGAACTCGACCGCGGCCAGACCACACACCAACACGACGATGGCCAGAACGGCGATCGGCTTCCAGAGCAACGCACCGATGAACGCCGCGGCGATCAGCAAACCAACCGCGACCGCAGTGGGCATGTCGCGACCACCGGCACCCGCGGTGGACGGACGAGACGACTTCGATCGCGACGACGCGCGCGGCGCACCGGCTCGCGGGCCACGTTCGGAAGTGGGACGCGGACGAGGACGAGTACCCGATTCGTCGGCCACACGATCCGTACGACGAGTTTCGGAGGTATCGGCGGTGCGGCGAGCGACCGGACCCGATGCGGTGGGGTCGTCGGCGCGTCGCAGCGGACCCGACGGCTCGCGACGCACGCCGCCACTCGGATCGCGACGAACTCCGCCACTCGGCTCGCCCAGGCGAACACGCGGACGACTGCCACTCGTGTCACTGCTCGATGGAGCCGGACGATCAGGAATCGGGCGCGGAGCCGAACCCGAGTACGAACCCCACACGTCGACGTCGTCGTCACCAGACGACGCAGCCGGAACGTCGGGACGCGGACGCGGGGCCGAGGCGGTGCGCTCTTCACCGAAGAGACGCGGCACCTCACCAGTGGGCGGTTGAGTCCAGTGCGGAAGCGGACCGGTGTCGCTCTCGCCGAAGCGCAACGCCGGCTGCGACGGCTCGTCGTCGGAGAAGCGCAGTTCGCCGAAATCGTCGCCGTCGTCGTGATCGTCGTCCCGATCGTTGTCGCCTGTCCGGCGCCACATGTCGTCGCTCATGATCCTCTCGCTCTCAGACTTCGAGCAGTTCTTGCTCTTTCTTCTTCACGGCCTGATCGATGTGCTCGATGTGATCGTGGGTGATCTTCTCGAGTTCCTTCTCGGCACGCTCGAGTTCGTCGGCCGAGATGTCTCCATTCTTCTCGGCACTTTCGAGATCCTTGCGCGCATCGCGGCGCACGTTGCGCACGGCGATGCGGCCGTCCTCGGCCATGTTCTTGACCAGCTTCACGTAATCGCGACGTCGCTCTTCGGTGAGCGGGGGAAAACTCAGGCGAATCACGGTGCCGTCGTTGGAGGGCGAGATTCCCAGATCGGAGTCGCGAATGGCCCGTTCGACCGCGGCCAGCGCCCCGCGATCGTGGGGCTTCACCACCAGCATGCGGGCCTCGGGAACCTGGAAGCCGGCCAACTGCTGCAACGGAACATCGGATCCGTAGTAGTCGACCATCAACTTCTCGACCAGGGCCGGCGTGGCCCGACCGGTACGCACCGTCGTGAACTGGGACCGCGCGTGTTCGACGGCCCTGTCCATCTTCTCGATGGCCTCGAGGAGGATCTCGTCGGTCACCCGACCAGCGTACCTACGGGTCGACCTTCCAGAACGGATCTGATGTTGCCCGGCGTACTCACGTCGAAGACCACGATCGGAATGCGATTGTCCCGGCAGAACGCGATGGCGGTGGCGTCCATGACCCGCAATTCCTTCTCGATGACCTCTTTGTGCGAGACCCGGTCGTAGCGGGTGGCCGTGGGATCGAGTTTGGGGTCGGCGGTGTACACGCCGTCGACCCCGGAATGCGTGCCCTTGAGAATCGCTTGTGCGTCGATCTCGGCGGCCCGCAGCGCGGCGGCCGTGTCGGTGGTGAAGAACGGGTTGCCCGTACCACCGGCGAAGATCACGACGCGACCCTTTTCGAGATGGCGTTCGGCGCGACGACGGATGTACGGCTCGGCCACCTTGGGCATCTCGACTGCCGTCATCACGCGACTGTGTTGACCGACGCGCTCGAGTGCGTCCTGCAGCGCCAGCCCGTTCATGACGGTGGCGATCATTCCCATGAAGTCGGCCTGGGCCTGATCCATGCCCTGGCCCGCACCTTTGAGTCCGCGCCAGAAGTTGCCGCCACCGACCACGATGGCCACGTCGACACCGAGTGCCTCGCGCGCATCCTTGATCTCGAGAGCGACTTGTTGCAGAACGCCAGTGTCGAGACCGAAACCGGTGGGCTCGGCCAACGCCTCACCCGACAACTTCAGAATGACCCGCTTCCAGCGGGGACGATTCTCGCTGGCGGCGTTGCTCACGTCGAGATCAGCCGATCTCGACCTGAGCGAACCGAACGATCGACGCCGATCCGAGGACCTGCTGCACCGACTGCTTGTCGTCCTTGGCATACGGCTGTTCGAGCAAGCAGATGTCCTTGTAGAAGCCGCCGATGCGACCTTCGACGATCTTGGCGATGGCCGGCTCGGGCTTGCCCTCGTTGCGGGTGATGGTTTCGAGCGTTGCGCGCTCCTTCTCCACCACATCGGCCGGAACCTCGTCGCGCTTCAGGTACTTCGGGCGCGCGAAGGCGATGTGCACCGCGATGTCGTGCGCAAGATCGGTGTTGCCACCGCTCACTTCCACGAGCACGGCGTTCACACCACGACCACCCTGGATGTGCTGATACGAATCGAGAACGTTGCCGGCGGCTGCTTCGACGCGCACGACTTCACCCAGTTCGATCTTCTCCTTCAGAGTGATCTTGAGGTCTTCGAGGATGTTGGCGCGCTCGGCAACGGCTGCTTCGCCCTTGGACGCCACCAGATCGGCGAGAGCCTCGGCTTCACCCTTGAACTGATCGCTCGCGGCTACGAAGTCGGTCTCGCACTTGAGCTTCACGATGGCGCCCACGTTGCCCTTGATGACGAGAGCGACCACACCTTGAGTGTTCTCGCGATCGTCACGCTTGGCCGACGCAGCCAGACCCTTCTCGCGCAACCACTGCTTGGCGGCTTCCATGTCGCCATTGGTGTTCTCGAGGGCCTTCTTGCAATCCATCATGCCGGCACCAGTCGACTGGCGCAGGCTCTGTACGTCTTTGGCAGTGAACGACACTGATCAGCCCTCCGCGCCTTCGGTGGTCGCCTTGCTGGCGGCCAGACGGGCCTCGCGCTCGGCCTGAGCCGCCGCGGCCTGCGCACGCGCATCGGCCTGAGCCGCCGCGAACGCGGCCTGCTCTTCGGGCGAACGCTCGGCGGTGGTTCCGCCGCCCTTACCCGCGATGAAACGGCCTTCGAGAACGGCTTCGGCGATGACCTTGCACATCAACTCGTTGGCGCGAATCGCGTCGTCGTTGCCCGGGATCGGGAACTGCACGAGGTCGGGATCGACGTTGGTGTCGACCACGGCCACGACCGGAGTGCCGAGCTTGTTGGCCTCGGTGACGCCGATGTGCTCCTTCTTGGTGTCGAGCACGAACACCGCGTCGGGGCGGCGGGTCATGTGGCGAATACCCGAGAGGTTCTTCTGCAACTTGGTGAGCTCGCGATCCTTCAGAAGGGCTTCCTTCTTCGGCATGACGTCGAATTCACCCGACGCCTTCATGCGCTCGAGTTCGAGCATCTTCTGAACGCGCTTGTGAATGGTTTCGAAGTTGGTGAGCATGCCGCCCAACCAACGCTCGTTGATGTAGGGCATTCCGCACTTGTCGGCGAACTGGGCCACCGGGTCCTGGGCCTGCTTCTTGGTGCCGATGAACAGGATCGTGCCACCCTTGGCGACGAGGTCGCGCACGAAGGCGTAGGCCTCTTCGATCCGGGTGAGCGTCTGCTCGAGATCGATGATGTAGATGTCGTGGCGCTCGCCGAAGATGAAGCGCTTCATCTTGGGGTTCCAACGACGGGTCTGATGGCCGAAGTGAACGCCGGCCTCCAACATTTGACGCATCGTGACGATGGCCATGGTGTCTGTCCTCCTGGTCTGCGGTTGCCGGCACGCCATCTCGCGCCCCCGAGGGAACGACCGCAGGATGAGCGACGTGCAGTGATGAGTGACCCGTTTCCGGGCCGTTGGCGAGACTATCGGCCCGTCGGGCAGACCAGCCGGGTCCGGACCGGCCGGGGTCGTGTGCCATCGGTGGGGACCAGGCGGGCCCGACCGATCCGACGGGCCAAGAACTGACCCGGGTCGAGGTACTCCTCGGTCGGCTGACCGGCGTCCCGGCGCACACTGAGGGTGACCGGCCCGAGCCCGGTTCCGCGCCCCACGGTCTCCCCCGCGGCCACGGCCTGTCCGGCCGAGACCGCGAGCGACCCCAGGCCCCCGACCGTGACCGTGTGGTCGCCCGAGCGGACCGACACGAATCGGCGCCCCGCCACCTCACCGGCGAAGGAAACCCGGCCCGCGATGGGCGCGACCACCGTGCCATTGACGACGGCGGTGTTCGCGAAGTCGACCGTGCGGTGCCCCGCGCAGTACGAACAGGCCGGGGCCACGAACGGCTCGACCACCGGAGCGTCGACCGGCGGGACGAGGCACAACGCAGCGACGAGTGGGGCGACGAGAGGGGCGACGAGTGGGGCGACGAGCGGACTGAAGAAATGAGCGACGAGGACCGTGACGGGCACGGCCGAGTGTGCGCGGAGTCAGGGAATTCCGGCGGCGGTGAGTCGCGAACGCAACATGATCACGGCCTTCGAGTGGATCTGCGACACGCGGCTCTCGGTCACCCCGAGAACCGATCCGATTTCGGCCAGGGTCATGCCTTCGTCGTAGTACAGCGCCACGACGGTGCGCTCGCGATCGGGTAGTTGACGGATTTCGGCGCGCATCACCGAGCGCATCTCGCGATCCTCGAGCAGGTGATCGGGTCCGGCGTCAGTGGACGGGGGCAACTGGCGCGGTTCACCATCGGTCACCACGTGATCGAGCGGACCCACGTTGGCCACCGCCACGGCACTCAACCAGTCGTGCAATTCGTCTTCACTGATACCGAGTCGTGTCGCGATCTCGTCATCGGATGGTGCGCGCTTCAACTCGTTGTTGAGTTCGGACACCGCCTGCTCGATCTGCCGGGAACGCTGTCGCACCGTGCGCGGCACCCAGTCGATGGCCCGCAGACCGTCGAGGATCGCCCCCTTGATGCGAGGAACCGCGAAAGTCTCGAACTTGAAACCACGTGACGGATCGAAGCGATCGACGGCGTCCATGAGTCCGAAGATTCCGGTGCCGATGAGTTCGCCGGTGTCGACACCAGCCGGGAGACCGGCAGCCACACGACCGGCCACGAACTTCACGAGCGGCGAATAGTGAACGATCAGCACGTCACGCGACGCCGGATCCTTCTCGTCGACCCAACGTTGCCAGGCCCGGTGTATCGCTGGTGTGTCTCGCGATGGCTTCTCGGGGTCGGGTGGGGTCATCTCAGGCGCGTGGGTGGGTCGATGTGTACACCGACCGTAGACGCTCCTTGCTCACATGCGTGTATCGCTGCGTGGTGGAGACGTCGCTGTGACCCAGCAATTCCTGAACGATGCGCAAATCGGCGCCGCCGTCGAGCAGATGAGTGGCGAAGGTATGGCGCAACGCGTGCGGGTGCGTGGGCGACGAACTCCGCTCGTCGATCACCCGGCGAACGTCGCGCGCCCCCAGGCGAGCGCCGCGGGAGTTGAGGAACAAGGCGGCGCCCGATCGGTCACCCACCACCTCTTTGCGTACGCGGATCCACGCCTTCACGGCGTCGGAGGCGGCCTGCGACATGGGCACCCGACGCTCCTTGCCGCCCTTGCCCCACACCGTGACGACCGAACGACGCAGATCGCAGCCGTCGAGATCGAGCCCGCACACTTCGCTCACGCGAAGTCCGCTGCCGTAGAGCAATTCGAGTAGTGCATCATCGCGAAGCCGCCGCCAATGCGGCGTCTCGTCGGGAAGCACCTCGGGCTCGAGAAGGTCGCGTAGCTCGCGGCCGTCGAGTACGCGCGGAAGCCGTCCTTCTCCCGATGGCGCGCGCAAACCGAGTGACGGATCGGCGGTCACCAAACCCTGCCGGCGAGCCCAGGCGAAGTAGCGGCGCAACGCCGAGGCCTTGCGCGCGATCGATCGCTTGGCGAATCCTTCCGCTCCGAGATGGGCGAGATACCGGCGCAGCACGATGCGATCGACGGCGGCCGGACCATCGACAACCGTCACCGCGTCGTCGGCGCACCATTGGGCGAAATCACGCAGGTCGGTGCGATACGCGGTGACCGTGTTGACCGACGCGCGCGTGAGCGACGTGACGAAGTCGTCGAGCCGCCAGGCATCACGGTGCGCCACCGACTTGGTCGTTCGCGCCACCTTTGCCACGTGGTCAGGGTACCGAGTGGGTCGAGGACGGGTTGGCCAGTTCGAACCACCCGTCGGTGCACACGACCCAACCAGTGGCTTCGAGCCGACCGAGGGCGAGGGCCACCACTCCGAGTGAATGAGGTGCACTGGCCCGCACCACGTCGTCGAGCGCCATCGGATCGGCAGTCATCACCGAGAGAACGTCGCGATCGACACCCATCGGTATCGGTCGCAAGTCGCGTACGACGTCGTGACGCGTCGGCGTGAGACCGAGCACGGTCAGCACGTCGTCGGGTGAGGCTGCAACCAGCGCACCGTCGCGCAGCAACAAGTTGGTTCCCTCGCTCGCCAACGAACGAGTGGCACCCGGAACCGACATCACCGGAACGTCGCGCTGCAACGCCTCGTTGACGGTGAGCATCGAGCCGCCCGTCGCGCGAGACTCGACCACCACCAACACGTCGGCCAGCGCGGCGATGATGCGATTGCGAAGTGGAAAGCGAAAACGATCGGGTTCGGTGCCGGGTGGCGACTCCGACACCAACACACCTCGCTCGGCCACCTCCGACCACAGGCGAGAGTTGAGACGCGGGTACACGACGTCGAGTCCGGATGCGACCACACCGATGGGCGGCGCCGCCAACCGTGTCGACGTCGACGACCTCGCAGCGAGCGCACCGCGATGAGCCGCCGCGTCGACACCGAGTGCCAGACCCGACACCACCGCCACACCGTGCGAGGCCAGACAACGTCCGAAGTCGTGAGCAGCCCCGCGCCCGTATTCGGTGGCCCGTCGAGTGCCGACGAGGGCCACGCGGCGACACCGATCGATCACGCTGATGTCACCGCGCCAGAACAACGCGGCCGGCGCGGCCTGGTCGCGGGTCAGCGACTGGGGATAGTCGGGGTCACCCATCACCGTCACGTGCATGACGGCCAACCGCGACTCGATTTCCCGATCGGTCGGTGCCACCGCGAGGGCCTTCGTCCAGGCCTCGTGCAATTCGGGTGAATCGTTCGAGACGCGACGACCTCGACGCAGGTCGTGTTCGACCTCGGAGGGTCGCCGCTCGCGAAGCAAGGTACGCAGTCGTCGCGGACCGAGCGCCGGCAACCCGAGAAGTCGCGTGACCGCGATGTGATCGATCGAATGATGATTCACGGTCGCGGGCGCACCCCGATGTGCGAGCGCAAGGCCAACGCGGCCGCGATGTGATGGTCGGTCAACTCACCCTCGTGGGCGGCGAGATCAGCCAACGATCGCGCCACCCGACGCACCCGCAGGAGACCGCGACCCGACAGTCGCCCACGCTCGACGTTGTCGCGCAGTAGTCGACGAGCGGCCTCGGACAACGGCGCGTGTTCGTCGATCGAGGAGGCATCGAGTGCGGCGTTGAGCCGACCCTGCCGTTCGATCGCGCGCTCCCGCGCGGCCTGCACCCGCACCAACACCTCGGCGGTCGACTCCCCCGCGAACTGGCCGAGCAGTTCGTCGGCCTCCGGCGACTGCACCACCACTCGAAGATCGAAACGATCGAGCAATGGACCCGAGAATCGCCGGCGATAGCGCGCCAAGGCGCTGTCGTCACACGAACACGAACCCGGCGGACCGCCACCACACGGGCAGGGGTTGGTGGCGCCGACCAGAGTGAAGCGGGCCGGCAACGTGGCGGTGGCGTTGGCTCGTGACAACCGAACCACACCTTCTTCGAGCGGCTGCCGCAACGCGTCGAGCGTCGACGGTGCGAACTCGCCGAGTTCGTCGAGGAACAGGACACCTCCGTGCGCCAAACTGATCTCGCCTGGTCGCAACACTCCCGAACCACCACCCACCATCGCGATGTGACTGAGTGAGTGATGCGGCATGCGGATGGGCGGGATCGTGACGAGACCACCTGGTGGCAACGATTCGCCGGCCGCCGAACGAACCATCGTCGCGGCCAACGCGGTGTCGTCATCGAGGCGTGGAAGCAGGCCGGGCAATCGTTGCGCGAGCATCGTCTTGCCCGAACCCGGTGGCCCGATGAGCAGAAGATGATGCCCACCGCTCGCCGCCAACTCGAGACCGAGTCGCGCGGTCTCCTGACCGCGCACATCGGCCAGGTCGGGAACCACCACGGCGACGGAGTCGCGAGACCGAGCACCCTCGGGGCACGTCCACTCGCGTAGATCGTTCAAACACTCGACGACTTCGAGCAGAGTTGACGCGACTCGCACCGACCGCGGCCGCACGATGGATGCCTCGGCCCAATTGTCGGTTGGCACCACCACGTCGACGTCGCGACGGGCGGCGATCATGGGCGCGGCACCGACCACGGCGCGCAAGCGTCCGTCGAGTCCGAGTTCACCCACGAATGCCGTATTGGCCACCGAGGCCAACGGCACCTTCCCGTTGGCGGCGAGCACCGCGATCGCGATTGCCAAGTCGAGTGACGAGCCGACCTTGCGCACATCGGACGGCGCAAGGTTCATGGTGATGCGACGTGCCGGCCACTCGAGACCGCTCGACACGAACGCCGCACGCACACGATCGCGCGCCTCGCGACACACCTCGTCGGGTCGACCGAGAATCGTGAAACCGGGCAGACCCTGGCCGATGTGAACTTCGACGGCGACTGGTTGACCATGAACACCGAGGACCGTGGCGGAGAGAACGTTCGACAACATGCCGTGATGTGGGAAAACGGTGTGACGGCACGGTGACCGAACCTTCGGAGTCGCACCTGCGAGACTGTCGACCGGCCATGACAGCGATGCGACATCTCTCGAAACCCGGGCTCGCGTTCGGCGTCGTGGCTGTCGCTACCGCCCTGCTGGCCGGGTGCAGCGACACCGACCGCAGCGCCGAACGCTTCTGTGGCGAGATCGCCCGGCAGATTCCGTTCCTCGAGGGTCCGTTCGTCGAACCCGGTGACATCGACGATCTGGTCGACCGCTACGAGACGCTCGACCGCATCACACCGTTGATCATCGAAGACGAATGGCGCACCATCACCGAGTTGATGAAGATGGCCTCCGATGTCGACCCGAGCGACCCGCGCTCACGCCAGGACGTGGCCGACGCCGCTTACAAGGCCGAACGTTCGGCGCGCGACGTGGCCATCTGGGTGGAGACGACGTGCGGTGTGGCGATGCCCGATGTGGTGGGCGTGGAAGGAAGCGTGCCGGTCACGATTCCGCCGGCCACGCCCGCACCGTGATCAGACGATCTCGCCGCGCTTCAAGATGACCTTGTCGACCAATCCGTAGGCCTTGGCCTCTTCGGCGGTGAACCAGCGATCGCGCTCGGCGTCGGCCTGGATCTTCTCGAGCGGCTGACCCGAATGGAAAGCGGTCAGTTCGGCCATGCGGCGCTTGGTGTAGGTGATCTGCTCGACCTGAATGGCGATGTCGGCGGCCTGGCCACGCAAGCCCGCGAGCGGCTGGTGCATCATGATGCGCGCATTGGGCAACGTGTAGCGCTTGCCCGCCGCACCGGCGGTGAGAAGGAACTGGCCCATGCTCGCGGCCAGACCCATGCACACCGTCGCGACATCACAGGAAACGAATTGCATGGTGTCGTAAATGGCCATACCCGCGGTGACCGAACCACCGGGACTGTTGATGTACAGCCAGATGTCGGCATCGGCGTCTTCACCCTCGAGGTACAGGAGCTGAGCACAGATCTGGTTGGCGATGTCGTCGTTGACATCGGTGCCGAGCATGACGACCCGGTTCTTCAGCAGACGGGTGAAGATGTCGGCGCGACCGGCGTCGCCCGCCTCGAGATTGAAGATCGGTGTCGTCATGGTTCGCAGGCTAGCCCTCCAACCGCCATAATCAGGAGGTGAACAGCGACGCATCGTTTCGGCCCAACGCCGACGAGTTGCTCGCCAAGAATCGTGCGTTCGCCGAGGACTTCCCAGATGCCGGCCTGGCCCTCGCGCCCCGCCGTCAACTCGCGGTCGTGGCGTGCATGGACAGCCGCATGGACATGTTCCAGATCCTCGGCCTCGATCACGGCGACGCGCACATCATCCGCAACGCCGGCGGCGTGGTGACGGATGACGTCATCCGCTCACTCGTTCTGTCACAGCGATTTCTCAACACGCGCGAGATCATTCTCATCCATCACACCAATTGCGGCCTACAGCAGGTGAACGAAGACGACTTCAAGCACGAGATCGAGGCCGAAGTCGGCGTGAAGCCGTGGTGGTCGGTCGAGTCGTTCCGCGATCCGTACACCGATGTTCGCCAGAGCATTGTTCGCATTCGGCTCAATCCGTTCGTCCAACACAAGGACTTCATTCGCGGATTCGTGTACGACGTAGAAACCGGAATACTCGAAGAAGTCAGCGCCTGACGCCGGACAGAACAACCATCACGTCGCCGCGAACGAGCCCGCCGCGCGCTTCGGTGATGAGTCCGGCCACTCCCGCCGTGCCCGTGGGGCTGGCCTCGATGCCGGAAGCCTGCGGTGCCAGCGAAGCCGCCAACACAACGTCGTCTTCGGGGGCGACGACAACTCGCCCGCCACTCGCCTCGAGCTGTGCGAAGTCGGCGACCCAGTCGTACGTCTCGTCGTCGAGAATGCCATCGGCCAACGACGTGGGTTCGTGTTCCCACGGCCACATGAAACGCGTCCAGTCGGTGGCCCAGGCCTGAGTGGAATCGTGCGCGATCTCCCACGCGCGGGCCAACGGTGCGCAACCGGCCGTCTGAACGGCAACCAACGGTGCCGCCACGCCGCCTTCGGAGAGACCGCGCGACAACGACGCCGCGAACGCACCGCCACCCACCTGCGCGTAGACCGCGCTGAGCGACGACACGCCGAGCGCGCGCAATTGCTCGGCCGACTCCCAACCGATGGTTCGCCCACCGTCGAGACACAACGCGTTCTCCGGGCCTTGGACGCTGAACGGGATCGCACCCTGTTCCACCGCTTCACGGAATCGATGCACCGTCGGATCACCGGGTGGATCGTCGACACGACGCGGACAGCGATTCACACGCGCGCCGAGTGAATCGAGGATGTCGATCACCACGCCACCGGCCCATTCGGGAATGAACACGTCGATCGGCCACTGCGCAGCGGCGGCGAGGGTGGACGCCGCAATGGCCGCATTACCACACGACGAAATCGCCAACGCTGGCCGATCGTCGCGCCGAGTCCACGGAGTGAGGCCCAACTCTTCGGCGGCCACAAGGTGCAGCAGGATCGAGAAGAGATGGCGGGCCTTGTGCGAACCGGCCACGTTGCCGGTTTCGTTCTTGACGAAAACGCGTCCGTCGAGCCCGACCGCATCGGCCAGAGTCGACGACACCGCGAGCGGCGTGATTCGAAAACCCGTTCCGGCCACAGTCGCGACCCGGTCGTCGAGGCGACGAATCGCGTCGATCGACTGCTCGTCGCTCCAACCATGCGCGTGAACGAAATCCCACCACGCCAGACGCGGTGCGAAGCGGACGAACGGGTTGGCGTCCGATGCGATCGTCGAGTTGGTTGCGGCGCTCACCTTGGGCTCGTCGCGGTGGATCAGCAAGATGTGATGGCGGTCGCCCGTCTCCCCCGGACAACGCCAAGGAAGCGGTTGGCCCGCGTCGAGCGAGCGCGAACAGGCCGCGCAGCGCAGCATGTTCAGCCAGCGGCGACGCGCGCGTTGAAGTCGCGGATCATCTCGTCCCACAACGGGACGTAACGCTGCAACCCACGCCAGAAGCCGAGATCGCGGCGGGCCTCGAACAACTCGAACGGAGTTCCCTGCTGTTCGACCCAGGTGTAGTAGCCGAGGTTGAAGATGCGATTGCGGTCGCGCTGCGTGCAGTCGATCATGTCTTCGGTGGTGATGTGACCCAAGTGGCGTCCGTACACCTCGGCTGCGTCGGTGGCGGTCATCTCGCCGTTGAAGCGAGTGGCGATGGTGGTCTTGCGCGAACTCGGGTACAGCGCCCCACCGTCGGTGGCCACGGTGATGACCGCGTCGTCCGGGCCGAGGTCGAGGAGTTTCGACGTCTTGATGGCGGCCAAGGTGTTGCAGATGGCCGAGAAGCCGAAGTGCTCGAGCGCGTCGATGAGCTGTGCCGACAGTCCCTTCTTGTCGGCGAGGTACTCACGACCGGCCTTGGTGTTGAAGAGGACATCGAGTTCGTCGGTCGCGTGGTCGGAGATCGCGCACACCACATCGGTGTTCATCACGTTGTGAATGAGCGGAATGTGCTTGTCGCCGATGCCCTGGATGTTGTGCTCGCCGAAGCCGTTCTCGAGCATGGTGGGGCACTCGAGTGCCTCGACCGAGACGATCTTGGTGCCGTAGTCGTGCTTCAGACGGTCGCCGGCCGCGATCGTTCCCGCCGAACCGGTGGCCGAGGTGAACGCCGCCAACTTCAGATCGCGACCCGACTTCTTCATCTGCTCGCGCACCGTTTCGAACACGTGGCCGAACGCTCGACCGGTGACCTCGTAGTGACCGAGGTGGTTGGCGAACTCGCAGAACTGGTTGAAGATGAAGTTGTCGGGGTTCTTGTCGAGTTCATTGCACGCGTCGTAGATCTCCTTGACGTTGCTCTCGGTACCGACGGTGCGGATGACGTCTTCTTTCGGATTGGCGCACCAACGATCGAGCCAATCGAAACGTTCCTGGCTCATACCGGCCGGAAGGATCGCCACACCGCGACAGCCCATGATGCGGCTGATGGCCACGCCACCGCGCGCATAGTTGCCGGTTGACGGCCAGATGGCGCGGTGACGAGTGGGATCGAATTGACCGGTGACCACACGCGGGGCCAGACACGAATACGCGGCCAACACCTTGTGCGCCGTGATCATCGGGAAGCGGTCGCCGAACACCACGATGATGGGGTTCGGAACGCCGGTGAGTTCGGAGGGGAGCACCACGTGCTCGGGAACCGAGACCCGACGGCCAGCGAGATCGTTGTACCAATGAACGCGCCACAAGTTGCGCGCATCGGGACCCTGCGGATCGGCGTCGCCGACCAGCGCCGGGTCGACCGTGGACGGATCGGCCAACTGGGCGAACGTGGGAAGCACGATGCCCTGCTGGCGGAAGCGGGTCACGCTGTTGGCCAGGGCCTGCGCGTCCACCACCCGATCGGCCAGACCGAACTGGTTCTCGAGGGCGTCCTGGATGGTCTGATGAGTGTCGACGACGGTCACGCTTAACAGTTTGTCAAACGAATCACCGACCCGCACCGAACTAACGGGGGTCTCTGGGGTTCGGAGACCGAAAACCTCAGTGGGCGACGACTTCGGCCACCTGCATCACGGGCGTGATGTTGGTGTAGTTGGCCACGTCGGCCATGACCTCGCCGGTGAGCGGCGAACTCAGCCCGGCTTGGAACCCTTCCATCGAATCGAACGTCATGTGAACGGCGGCCACGTACGGACCGTCGATTCCTTTGTCGACGGTCGTGCTGGTGGGGTTCCAGGCCTTGGCGACCAACGGAACATGAGTGGTTCGGTAGTAATCGTGGTCGAAAGTCGAACCTTCACCGGACGGGTAATAGACGCTCACTCGGATCATGCGGCCGGACCGTAGCATTCGAGATCTGGGGCAACCCGGACGCGGGCGTGGCGAAACTGGCAGACGCGCAGGATTTAGGTTCCTGTCCCGAAAGGGGTGTGGGTTCAAGTCCCTCCGCCCGCACCGTTCGCCTCTCGACTCACCTCCCGATGCTTCCCTCGCCATGACCGTTTCTCTGCGCCCGATTCGATCCGACGACCTTCCCGAACTGGTGGCCGTCGTCAACCGTCGCTACCAAGCGGCCGGAATTCGCATCAACATGCAAGCCGACGAACTCGGCGAAGAGATCGACTCGTCTCTCACGAACATGGAGCGCGACACGCGAGTTGCGGTCGACGAGTCAGGGCGAATCGTCGGCTACGCCTGGACGATTCACCTTCCGAGCGACGTGTCCGAGGAACGGTGCTACGTCGAAGGTGGAGTCGACATCGATCGACGCGGTCTCGGCATCGGCCGCCAACTCCTCACCTGGTCGTCGTCGCATGCCCGCGAGCGGCTCGACACGAGTTCGAACTCCATTCCTCGCTACATCCGGATCGACCATCACGTCGATGACGAGGCGACCCGACGTCTGGCGGCGTCGTTCGGCTTCACGCCGGTGCGTTGGTTCGACGATCTCGTGCGACCGCTCACCGATCTCGACGACCTTCCGTCGGCTTCCTCACTTGGCGGTCGTCCCGTGACGATCGAGCCGTGGCCCCTCGACGACCCGTTGCTCGACGAGATCCGGATCGTCAAGAACACCTCGTTCGCCGATCACTGGGGCTCGACACCCACGTCTGTCGAGGGATGGAGCGAAATGACCACCGGGTTCGGGAGTCGTCTCGATCTGTCTTTGATCGCGCGTGATGCGGCGAGCGGACGCAT
Organism: uncultured Bifidobacterium sp.; assembly: GCA_964513215.1. Lineage (GTDB taxonomy): Bacteria > Actinomycetota > Acidimicrobiia > Acidimicrobiales > Ilumatobacteraceae > Casp-actino8. The sequence goes on along the minus strand of CAZELU010000009.1, from coordinate 24,920 downwards.
CGTCGCATTCCTCCTGTCGAAGCGGTACCCGGCCGATGACGAACTGCTGGGCTATGCGCAGGCCTGGGTCGACAAACTCGGCACTCTTCCCGAATGGCGCGGACGCGGACTCGCTTCGGCTCTCATCGGCGAAGCGTTGCGTCGCTATTCGGCCGACGGTTTGAGTCACGCCGCCATCGGAGTCGACGCCGAAAATCCGAGTGGCGCCTCACGTCTGTATCGAGCACTCGGATTCACGACCCACACCCAGATCGTCACGAGTCAGATCGATCACTCCCCGAACGACCGCTCTGGAAGACTCGCCTCGTGACGGAATCCGTACGACGAGTCGGCGACCTGCCGACACCGGCCCTCGTGGTCGACCGCGGTGCGTTCGAACGCAACTTGTCGGCCATGGCCACGGTTCGCCCCGGCGCGACGTTGCGTCCGCACGTGAAAGCCCACAAGAGCACCTCGCTCGCCGCTCAGCAGGTGGCGCGAGGTCACGCCACGTTCACCTGCGCCACACCGCGCGAAGTGGTGGGCATGGCCGAGGCCGGCGTGGGCACCGATCTGCTCCTCGCCAACGAGACGGTCGACCCGGTTCGCCTGGCCGCCATGGCGCGAGCCGAGAGTGCGACTGGTGTCATGGTCACCGTTGCCATCGATTCGATCGAGACACTCGACGCAGCACGCAGTGCCGGCATTCGGCACGTTCTGATCGACGTGAACGTCGGACTTCCGCGCTGCGGTATCGCGCCCGATCGTGTGGCCGAACTCGCGTCCCGCGCCGCCGACGCCGGACTCGTGGTGCGTGGAGTCATGGGATACGAAGGCCATCTCATGGCGGTGAAGGACCGCGACGATCAACGGGCCAGAGTTCTCGCATCGATGACCACCTTGGTCGAGTGCGCTCACGCAGTACGCCGAGTCGTAGGCGAGGATGCGTCGATCGTGTCGGCTGGCGGGACCGGGACGTTCGATCTGTACGACCCCGAGCATTCGATCCTCGGACAGGTGAACGAGGTCCAAGCCGGGAGTTACGCCCTCATGGACACGCACTACGGAGCGCTGTCTCTCCCCTTCGAGCAGGCCGTGTTCGTGGTCGGAACGGTGATTTCTCGCACGATGGGAGCGGGTGAAGGTTCACCGTCGTGGGCGGTCGTCGACATCGGCCTCAAGTCGCTCGGCATGGACCACGGCAACCCGACGATCGACGGTGCGTCGGTGTGGTTCTGCAGCGACGAGCACACCACGTTCTCGACCAACGGCGGCGCGCCCGTTCCGAGTGTCGGTGATCGTGTGTTCGTTCGTCCGGCTCACGTCGATCCGACCGTGGCCATGCACACGGCGATGCACGTGGTCGACGACGTTCGCGCGGGTTCCGATGCCCGGGTGATCGAGGTCTGGCCGGTCGACTTGCGCGGCTGGTGATCAGCCGAGCGCCGTCACCAAGTTGACGAACGCGCGACCCCGATGCGACAGGGCGTTCTTCTCGTCGTCGGTCATCTCGGCGAACGTGCGACCGTCACCGTCGACCGGAACGAACAACGGATCGAAGCCGAAACCGCGTCGACCGCGCTCGCTGTTCGCAATGATTCCGTCGCACCGACCCTCGACGACGAGTTCGCGACCGTCGGGCCACACCACCATCACGACAGTGAGGAAATGCGCTCGCCGTTCTGACTCGGCGTGAGCACCGACCTCGTGGAGCCGCTCGAGAATCTTTCGTCGATTGGCTCCGTACGGATCGGTCGAGTGTTCGGGTCGATCGCTCGCATAGCGAGCGGTGTGCACACCGAGTTCCCCGGGCAAGGCGTCCACGAACAAACCGGTGTCGTCGGCGACCGCCGCGCAACCGGTGGCCGTACAAATCGCCTGCGCCTTGAGGCGGGCGTTTCCGACGAGGGTGTCGGCATTCTCCTCGACATCGGGAACATCGGCTGGGCGGGCGACCAGCTCGACCGACCCAGCCAACAGCCGCTGGATCTCGGCAACCTTGTCGGGATTGGCCGACGCGCACACGAGACGCGGCGTCATGGGCAGACAGCCGAGTCGGTCAAGAGCGGCGCGGCGGATCGACCGAGATCATCTCGGTCTGCAGCTCGAACACTTCCGCGAGTCCGTTCTCGGCCAAGCCGAGCAACGTGTCGAGCTCACCGCGCGTGAAGGCCATACCCTCGGCGGTGCCCTGCACTTCGACGAAACGACTCACACCGGCGTGCTTGGTGCCGGGCTTACCGCGCAACATCACGACGTTCATGTCGACTTCGGCGCCACTGTCTTCCACGTAGGGAAGGTCGATCACTGGTGCGCCATTCACGATCCCCACGCTCACGGCCGCGCACAACGAGTGCAGAGGATGTTCGGCGATGAGGCGGCTCTGGACCAGACGCGCCAGTGCGTCGTGCAGAGCGAGGAATCCGCCGCAGATGCTGGCGGTGCGGGTTCCGCCGTCGGCCTGCAGCACATCGCAGTCGACCACCACTTGGCGCTCACCCAACAACGTCATGTCACAGGCGGCGCGCAGACTCCGACCGATCAAGCGCTGGATCTCCACGGTACGACCGCTCTGCTTGCCCTTGGCTGCTTCGCGGTCGACACGCTCGGGCGACGATCCGGGCAACATCGAGTACTCGGCGGTGACCCAACCCTTGCCGCTCCCCTTCATCCAACGCGGGACGTCTTCGTCGATACTCGCCGTGCACAACACGCGTGTGCGACCGAAGGACACGAGCACCGAGCCCGATGCCATCTCGGTGAAATCGCGCTCGAACGAAATGGGGCGCAGTTCGTCGGGCTGGCGTCCGTCGTGTCGCTGTGCTTGGTTGCCTGTGGTCATCAGATCTCCCGGGTCGGTCCGTTCCAGAGTTCGACTGCTTCGAGTTCGGGGCCGAGCAAACGACGACCGAGTGTTTCGAACCAGTTCACGTCGCCGCTCGACAAGAAGCGCGCACTTCCGTTTCGGTCGTCGGACTGCAACAACCCTCGTTCGAGAAGCAACTCGCGCAGAGCGAAGGCTGTTTCGTCGGCCGATGACACGAGCATCACGTCGTCGCCGAGCACTTCAGAAATGGTCCGCGCCAAGAACGGATAGTGAGTACAGCCGAGCAGCAACGCGTCGACTTTGGCCTCACGAATCGGTGCGAGCAGACGCTCGGCGAGCAACGTGACTTCGGGGCCGGTGGTGCGACCGCGCTCGACGAACTCGACGAAACCCGGACAGGCCGCGCTCGTGAGTTGCACCGTGGCCCCGTAAGCCGCCCGAGACACCGCACGGTCGTACGCGCCGGTGTTGATGGTGCCGATGGTTCCGATCACACCGATCGAGCCGGTTCGCGTGGCGCGCACGAGTGCGTGCGCGCCGGGCTCGATGACTCCGATCACCGGGATCGAGTGGCCGGCCGCGGCCAGTTCGGCCTCGAGTTCGTGGATCGGCAGAGCCGCAGCCGCGGTGTTGCAGGCCACCACCACGGCCTTGCAGTTGTGGTCGACCACAAGGCTCCACGCCAGTTCGCGGGCGTAGCGGCGAACGTCGTCGATGGGCTTGTCGCCGAATGGGTAGCGACCGGTGTCACCGATGTAGACGACGTCCTCACCAGGGAGGAGATCGATCACGGCCCGGGCCACGGTGAGGCCGCCGAAACCCGAGTCGAAGAGTCCGATCGGCCGCTGCACCCTGGTCACGCTACGGCAAAGATTCGTGACCGTTGGCCCGCCTTCGGGGTAGACCGATAGGGTTTTCCCCTGGTCCGCTGGGCATCCGCTGGCGGTCGACTAAGGGGAGACAATGAAGAAGACCAACCATTCCCGCGTGCGCTGGGTGGCTGCCGTCCTCGCCGCCTCGAGCCTCGTGATCGCGGCCTGCGGTGGAGACGACGACTCCAGTGACGCACCCGCCACCGAAGCCCCGGCTGCCTCGGAAGCCCCCGCTGCCAGCGAGGCTCCGTCCACCGACGCTCCGGCTGGTGTGAGCATCAGTGAGGAAGCCGCAGCACGCGTCGAAGCGTTCCTGCAGCCCGTCACCGAACTGCCGCTGAGCGAAGCCATCGCGGCTCCGACCGGCAAGAAGCTGTTCTACGTGCAGTGCTCGGTGCAGGTGTGCTCCGAAATCGGCACCGGTATCGAAGCCGCCGCTACTGCAGCAGGCTGGACCTTCGAGACCACCTCGCATCAGGACACGCCCGACACCGTTGCGTCGGCGTTCGACACCGCCCTCGCTGCGAATCCCGACGTGATCCTCACCTCAGGCAACCCGCGTGAGTGGTTCGCATCGCAACTCGAGACCATCAAGGAAAAGAACATTCCCGTCATCTCGTGGTCGATCCCCGAGGCGTACGAGCCCGGTGACGGCATCTCGGTGAACCTGCTCAGCAACGACGACTACTACTTCTACGGCGTGCTGATGGCCGACTACGCGGCCGCCAACACCACGACCGGCAAGATCCACTTCGTGGGTCTGCCCACCTTCCCGGTTCTCTCGACGGTGCAGCAGGGCTTCACCGACGAGATCGCCAAGGCCTGCCCCGACTGCTCGGTGGAAATCTCCGAAGTGGCCGTGACCGACATCGGAACCAACCTGCCCGGCGCGATCGTGTCGGCTCTGCAGGCCGACCCCGAACTCGACTTCATCGTCTACGCGTTCGGTGGCATGTTGTTCGGCGTTCCGGACGCACTCGATGCGGCTGGTCTCACCGATCAGGCCAAGGCCATCTCACAGGCCGGTGGACCGTTGAACTTCGACTTCATCGTCAGTGGTCGTCATCAGGTGGCCGAAGTGGCCCTCGCCTCCGAGCTCCTCGGCTGGCGCGCGGTCGACGCCGCTGCTCGCGTGTTGCTCGGCAATGGCCCGGGTCGCGCCGAGGCTCGCGCCGAGGCCGTGATCGACGGACGTCCCGACATCCTCGCGGGTGGTCTGCCGCTGCAGATCCTCACCAAGGATTCGATTGCCGACGCCGCCGCTCTGTGGCCGGGTGTCGAAGGATTCCAGGACAAGTTCGCGGCTCTTTGGGGTCTGTGAACCTGAGGTCTGTGATCCGATCCGACCGTTCGTTCGACTCTGAAGCACACTTGAGTCGATGACGGTCGATACACGGGACTCGAAGGGGACCAGCGGAAACGCTGGTCCCCTTTCCGTTCTCGAACCGGTCATCGACATCCGCGACCTGTCGAAGACCTATCCCGGACAGGTCGCCCTCGATCACGCGTCGCTGCGTATCGCGCCCGGTGAAATCCACGCACTCGTCGGCCAGAACGGTTCGGGCAAGAGCACGCTCATCAAGTTGCTCGGCGGTTACGTGAAGGCCGACCACGGCGCCGACGTTCGCCTCCTCGGTCGACGCGTCGACCTCTGGTCGATGTCCAACGACGAGCGCAAACTCATCCGTATCGTCCACCAAGACCTGGGTCTGGTTCCCACGCTGTCAGCCATCGAGAACCTCGGTCTCGGTCGCGGCTTCGACACCGGCTTCGCCGGACGCATGCGTTGGCGCACCGAGGCCAAACGCGCTCAGGAACTCTTGCTCCGTTTCGGTCTCGCACCTGACGTTCGTCAACCTGTCGGCACGTTGTCGGCGGCCGAGCGCGCCGCCATCGCGATCGTGCGCGCACTTCAAGATTGGGACGACTCGACCAAGGGTCTCCTGATTCTCGACGAGCCCACCGCATCTCTCAATCGCGGCGAAGTCGACGCCCTGTTCCGCGAAGTCCGCCGAGTCGCGTCGATGGGTGTCGCCGTTCTCTTCGTGAGCCACGCTCTCGACGAAGTTCTCGACCTGGCCGATCGCATCACCGTGCTGCGTGACGGCAAGGTGGTGGCGAGCGGTGTCGAGTCGTCCACCATGGACGCGACCAAACTCGTCGAACTGATCGTCGGACGAGCGGCCACCGATCTCTATCCGACCAAGCGGCGCGTTCCGAGTCGCGAACTCCTCGAAGCCGAGATGATCTTCGGCATCACGTTGCGCGGCCTCACGTTCAAGTTGTACGAGGGCGAGATCCTCGGGTTCGCCGGACTCGTCGGATCGGGACGCGAAGAAGTCGCCGGCTCGCTGTTCGGCGCCACACCGCGCTTCGCCGGCAAGGTGCTCTTGCGCAAGAAGAAGGTTTTCGCCACACCGCGTGACGCCATCCGCGCCGGACTCGCACTCGTACCGGCCGATCGCAAGGCGGCCGGACTCGATCCGCAAGAACGTTTGGTCGAACACGTGCCGCTGCCCCGACTGGGCCCGGTTCAAGGTCGCCTGCGTCTCAAGCACCGCAAGATGCGCAAGGACGTGAAGAAGTGGGTCGAGCAACTCGAGGTTCAGCCCCCGTTGCTCGGACGTCGCATGGAGAAGTTCTCCGGCGGCAATCAACAAAAAGCCGTGTTGGCGCGCTGGTTGCGCACCGACCCGCAGGTTCTGCTCCTCAATGAGCCGACCCAGGGTGTCGATGTTGGCGCCAAAGCGTCGGTGTATCGCCAGATCGTCGCCGCGGCCGAGGGCGGCATGGGCGTCATCATCGCGTCGTCCGACGCCGAAGAACTCGTTCACATGTGCGATCGCGTGCTGGTGATGCGCTCGGGCGCCGTCGCCGTCGAGTTGGCCGGAGCCGACCTCACCGAAGAGCGTCTGGTCGCCGAGACACTCGGGGCCACGTCGAACCGCAAGAACATGCGGACGAATCGCGAGCCCATCAACTTCAAGGTGATTCGCGACGACAGCGAAGCCATCACTGTTCGCCCGAGTGACGGCCGCGATCGTCAGCGTGCCGCGGTGGCCGCCAACAAGCGCGGCGGAAAGTTCGCCCAATGGATCCGACGCACGAGCGATCGTCTGCGCGGAAAGTCGTGAGGTAGATCCGATGCCCAAACCCAAGACCGCCAAGATCGACGCCAAGACCGGCGACGTGGTGAAGAAGCCGGTTCTGAAGAAGAACAAGGTTCTCCGCCGGCATCGCGTGGTCTACGAACGCGTCGAGCGCACCAAGAAGATCGACTCGCGCTTCGACACTCGGCGCTCGCCCATCAAGTGGAAGACGTTCCATCCGCGCAACATCGGCGTTCTGTATCTCTACGCGTTGGTGTGGGTCGTCTTCTCCACCTGGATTTCCGACACCTGGATCACGTGGCTCACCCACCGCTCGGTTCTCAACCAGAACGCGATCCTCACGGTCGTCGCGCTCGGACTCCTCGTACCGCTGGCGGCCGGAGTGTTCGACCTCTCGATCGCCGGTGTCGTCTCGGCCTCGGCGATCACGGTGTCGTGGGGCCTCGTCGAGGCACAGTGGTCGGTACCGGTTGCCATCGCCGTCGCCCTGCTCGTGGGTTTCATCGTCGGCAACATCAACGGGTTCCTGGTGGTGAAGATCAAGATCGACTCGTTCATCGCCACGCTCGGCATGAGTTCGATCCTCACCGCCTACGCCGTGTGGCGCTCGAACAACCGGTCGATCCTGGGCTTCCCCGACTCGTTCAAGAACCTCTCCAACGAATTCGCATGGGGCCTCAACAAGACGGTGCTCTTCGGACTCGTACTCGCCGTGCTCCTGTGGTTCGTGTTCGAACACAGCGCAGTCGGCCGCTACCTGTTCGCGACCGGTGGTGCTCGTGAAGCGGCGCGACTGGCCGGAGTGCAGACCGACCGCTACGTGTGGGGTTCGCTCGTCGTGTCGTCGACGTTCGCCGCCATGGCGGGCGTACTGCTGGCATCGCAGTTCGGCTCGAGCCAGGCCCAATCGGGTGCGCCCTACCTCTTGCCCGCTTTCGCCGCAGCGTTCCTGGGTTCCACCCAGTTCAAGCGCCGCTTCAACGTCTGGGGAGCAGTCATCTCTGTGTTCGTTCTCCAATCCGGCGTCAAGGGCCTCCAACTGGCTGGTGTCGGTTCCACCTGGATCGAAGCGTTGTTCTTCGGAATCGCACTCGTGGTCGCGGTCGGCTTCTCGTCGTTCCGCAAGCGAGTTCACGGCGGTCAACGCCGTTGGTGGCGCCGCGAGGAAAGCGGTCCCGAGTACTTCCTCGGTCGACTTCTTCGCTGGGGCTCGCCCAAGACCGAAACCTCGAAGGAGAACGCCCAGCAGTGGTGGTTCGATCCCGAGGACAAACAAGGTCATCACCTGAAGCCATGAGACTCGCGACACGCCCGACCTCTCGGGTGAACACGATCCGCACAGACACGAAAGGATGTGGCCGATGAGCCTCGTCGGAGCCAAGGTTCTGCGCAAAGAAGATCCGCGCCTGCTGACGGGCACCGGCACGTACGTCGACGACTTGTCACCCGCGCAGTGCGCGTTCGCGAGCTTCGTCACGTCGACCGAAGCCCACGCCACGATCGACGCCATCGACGTGCGTGCGGCACTGGCGATTCCGGGAGTGCTCGCCGTCTACACCGCGGCCGACTTCACCGACTACCCCGACCTTCCCGGCGGCCTGCCCACACTCGAGCGGCCGGCCCTGGCACGAAACACGGTGCGCTTCGTCGGCGAACCCGTGGCGGTGGTCGTCGCCGAAGATCGCTACATCGCCGCTGATGCCGTGGCCGCCGTGAACGTGTCGTACACGCCGCTCAAGGTGATGACCACCATCGAGGATGCAACGGCCAGCGATGCGGTGCCGCTCTTCGCCCGCCACGGTTCGAATGTCATCACGACCGTTCCCACGATGGACGACCTCGAGAAGGAACTCACGAAGTGCCACGGTCGGGCGTCGTTGCACATCGTCAATCAGCGTTGCGCCGCAGTGCCGATCGAAGCCATGGCCGTACTGGCCGACTGGAAGCCCGACGGGCTCACCGTGTGGGCGACCTTTCAGGCGCCGCATCATCTGCGGAACTACCTGGCCACCTGGCTCGACATTCCGCAGATGAACTGTCGTGTCGTCGCACCCGATGTCGGCGGCGGCTTCGGTTCGAAGATCGTGTGGTACCCCGAGTTGTTCATCGCACCCGTGATCTCGAAGTTGCTGCGTCGTCCAGTGAAGTTCGCCCAGACGCGCACGGAAGCGATGATGCAGATGGCGCATGGCCGCGATCAGGTCCACGACATCGAAGTCGGCTACGAGAAGGACGGCACCATCAAGGCCCTGCGGCTGATCGTGTCGCAGAACCTCGGCGCCTACGGTGACCCCACAGGTCTCGGCCTGGCGGTGCTCACCACGTGGATGGCCGCTGGCGCGTACCGCATTCCGAAGGTGTCGACGTCGTTCCGCACGGTCGTCACCAACACCACGCCGGTGGCCGCCTATCGAGGCGCCGGCCGACCCGAGGCCGCCTACTCGATCGAGCGCATCGTCGACCAGGTGGCGCGCCAGACCGGGCTCGATCCGGCGGTGGTGCGTCAGCGCAACTTCATTCCGCCGTCGGCCTTTCCCTACGAGACGCACAACGAGGCAGTCGTGTACGACTCGGCCGACTTCCCGGCCGCACTCGCCGAGTGTCTCCGCATCGTCGACTACGACGCGGTGCGCGCCGAACAGAAAGCCCGTCGCAACGATCCGAGCAAGCCTCTTCTCGGCATCGGATTGTCGTGTTGGCTCGAGATCGCCGGCTTCGGACCCAATGGATCACTCGAGGGATTCGGCCACTTGGCGTCGTGGGAATCGGCGCAAGTGCGCATCCAACCCGATGGTTCGGCCATCGTGTATTCGGGCTCGTCACCGCACGGTCAGGGACACGAGACGATGCTCTCGCAGATCGCGTCCGACGAACTCGGCATCTCGTTCGATCGCATCAAGGTGATCACCGGTGACACCGCAGCGGTCCTGCAGGGCATCGGCACCATGGGGTCGCGCGGCGCACCCACTGCGGGCTCGGCCGTCAAGGTCGCATCGAGTCGTGTCCTCACTCGAGCCAAGCGCATCGCCGCACACCTGCTCGAGGCCGCCGAGGAAGACCTCGAAGTGGTCGACGACGCGTTCAACGTGAAGGGTTCACCGGGTAAGAAGGTGAGCTGGGGTGACGTCGCCTGGGCGTCGTTCCAGCCGTTGCGCATTCCGCCCGAACTACAGGCCGGTTCCCTCGAAGAAAGACTCTTCCAGGAGTCGCCCAACTTCTCGTATCCGTCGGGTGCGTACGCGTGCGTGGTCGAGATCGACCGCGAGACCGGTGACGTGACGATTCGCGACATGGTGCTCGTCGACGACTGCGGCACCGTGATCAATCCGCTCCTCGCCGAGGGCCAGGTGCACGGTGGCGTCGCTCAAGGCATCGCCCAGGCGCTCTACGAAGGTGTGAGCTACGACCCGTCCACCGGACAGCCGGTCACTGCGAATCTCCTCGACTATCTCGTCCCATCGGCCGCCGATCTTCCCGACTACAAGGTCGGCCGCACGACGACGCTGTGCCCCAACAACCCACTCGGAGCCAAAGGCATCGGCGAGTCCGGATCGGTGGGCGCACCGCCTGCAGTCATCAATGCGATCGTCGACGCACTGTCGGAGTTCGGAGTCGACAACATCGACATGCCGGCCACCCCGGAGAAGATCTGGAAGGCCATGAAGAGCGGAGGAAAATCGTGAGCACGATCACTCGCAACGTGACGGTGTCGATGACCATCAATGGTCAGGCCATCACCCGTACCATCGATGCCCGCACCTTGCTGGTGCACTTCATCCGCGAACACGCTCGCCTCACCGGCACCCACGTCGGCTGCGACACGTCGAACTGCGGGGCGTGCTCGATCATGATCGACGGCGAGTCGGCCAAGAGCTGCACGGTTCTCGCGGTCCAGGCCGACGGTAGTTCGATCACGACCATCGAAGGTCTGTCGGGTCCGTACAACGGCATGTCGGCCGTGCAGGAGGGTTTCCGTCAGTGCCACGGTCTGCAGTGCGGTTACTGCACACCGGGCATGGTCATGGCCACCACCAGTCTGCTTCGCGAGGTTCCCGACCCGACTGACGAGCAGATCCGACACGGGCTCGAAGGCAACTTGTGCCGTTGCACGGGCTACCAGATGATCGTCGAGTCGGTGCGCTGGGCCGTGGAGCACCCGACCCCTTGAGAATCAACGGGTCGTACGGCTCGAACTCGACGCCGTGCGCTCGGCCAAGTAGCGCAACGAACGGCCCAGCATCGCGGTCGACTGCATGTCGGAGAACTCGATCCGTGTACCGATGAAGTCGGGCTCGCCGAGTTCGGCCAGTCGCTTGCCCATGAGCTGCATCGAGATGTCGTGGTACACGTACTGCAAGGCAAGGGTCACGATCGCCAAGTCGTCGCTCCACACACCCCACGTCGAGCCATTCTCGCGAATGCCGACGATGGCTTCGCTCTGATCGGCGACCGCGACGTAGAACAGACAGCCCATGACGTCGACAACCGTGGCCGGATCGGAGTACTCGTGCTCGATCACTTGACCCGGCAAGTCCACACCTCGGCCGAAGACGACCGAGGTGATCTCGACCCCGCGATCAGCGGCGGCGGTCACGGACGCCCGAAGTTCGTCGGCACCTCGCGGCCAGACCGAGAGCCACAAGCGCTCGCGCGACTTGTTGATCACGTCGATGAATCGGTCACGCACCTGTGCGCGACCGTTGACGTGCACAACGACCGTCGTGTTCTGATCGCCGCTCACTTCGGCCAGAATCGCGTCGAGACCGTCGAGTGTCGACGACAGGTCGCGCCGCAGACCCGCGACGAAGCGGTCGGACTCGAGTGCTATGTAGCGAGAACTGCCATCGTCGGCTGACACCGTCATGGCCGCTCCCCGCCTCACCAACTTGGCCAGGGTTTCGTACACGGTGCTTCGCGGGACGCCACTCGTCTTGGCCACCTCGTAGCCGTTCATCGGCGACGAGGCTCCGAGCAACGCGACGTACGCCTTGGCTTCGTAGCCCGACATACCGGCTTGTTGGAGCAACTCGACCGCACGTTGAGTGTGCATGACCCGAAACTAGACAGGAGTTGGGGACTCGACCAAGGATCAGTCGATCACCGGGCGAAGACGACCGGGTAGCGACCCCACACCTGTCGTGTGGTCGACTCGTCCCGACGAGGCGGGTCGGCCGGATCGCGACGAGCCCCGGCCAACAAGATCGCCCGAGCCATCACCGCGATCGACCCGTAGAGGTGATCACCTGGGTCGTCGTTACTCCCCGCGGTCACATGAGCCGGACACTCGAGTCCGCCGGCCAGTTCCTGGCCGAGGCAGGCGTGCACCCCGTGTCCGAACGACAGGCCCCAGGGCATGACACCCTCGGCGAGAGGGCGGAACGGGTCGAACTCGTCGGCGTGATCACCCCATACAGACGGATCACGATTCGCCTTGTCGAGTTCGACGGCGACCAGAGACCCACGCGGGATCTCGACTCCCGACTTCAACACGATGTCTTCCAGCGCATGCCTCAATGAGACAGGGCTGGCGGGATGAAGTCGCAACGATTCGTGGACGAACCTCTGCAGAAGAATTCGATCGGCGGACAACCTCTCCCGGTCGTTCGGACGGGCCTCGATCCACTCGAACACGTGATGCATCGCGTGCACGAGTTGATTCGAGGTGGAGTGCGAACCCACCCACGGGAAATAGGCGACCTCGCGTAGGACGATGTCGGGCGGCAGTTCGAGCCGGTCCTGGTTGCGCAGCAACGTGGTGAGAACGTCGCGAGGCAACTCGTCTTCGGCGATCGCACCGCTCTCGAACGATTCGATGAGTCGACGGCGCCGGTCGAGTGAAGGCGTGAAGAAACGCTCGCTGAACTCGCCGAGGGCGCGGTCTCCATCGTCGATGATCGCGGTCTTGTCGCCCACCGCGTGGGCCACCGTGGACGCCCGAGCCAGTCGGTCCATGAGCGCGTAGAGCTCGTCGAGTTCGGCGTCGTCACCCACCACGCGGTCGACACCGGCCACGGCGATCGACAGGGTCATCATCGTGCGGCGCGCGAGAGGGAGCAGATCGGCTCGACCGGCCGCGATCGCCCGATCGAGAACCGATGCGATGATCGCCGGGATCCGTTCGGCCTCGTACCACGCGAACACGTCGCGTCGGAACAGTCGGTTCTCGAGCCGTCGGCGGTCGAGATGAGCCTGCCCGTGCAAATTGACGATGACTCCCGACATGAGCCGCTGACCCTCGTCGTACAAGGCCTGCTGCAATCCCTTGTGCCGGTAGGCCTCACGGGCGTCCGCGTACGTGGACAGAGCAATCGTCTTCATCGCGCTCGCTCACCCTAGACCGATAACACCATGAAACGGATAGTTTCTCGTCGATGGCCGCGAACGCATCTCGACCCAAGTCGCTCCTGGTGACCGGGGCCGGCCGTGGCCTCGGTCAGCGCATCGCCGAACGCGCGGCCGACGCCGGCTACCGCGTGATCGCCGTCGACGTGTCGTTCGATGGTTCTTCGCTCGCGCAGCGCTCCGACGTCACGCGCGTGTCCGGATCGATCAGCGACGAGTCGTTCGCGTCATCGGTGTTCGCCGATCACGGGCCGGTCGACGTTCTCGTGAACAACGCCGGCATCGTGCGCTTCGGACCGCTGCTCGATCTCGCATCCGACGCCTTTCGCGCCGTGGTCGACGTGAATCTCGTCGGCACGTTCCTGATGTCGCGCGCCGCGGCATCGGCCTGGCGCGACTCGGGAACGCCTGGCGCGATCGTCAACATCACCTCCATGAACGGTGTGGCCGCTGGCCCCAACGCGGGTGCGTACGGTTCCACCAAGGCCGCCGTCGCTCTGCTCACGTCGCAGATGGCCATCGAATGGGGCTCACTCGGCATTCGCGTGAACGCGGTGGCTCCCGGTCTCATCGACGCCGGCATGTCCGAACCCATCTACGCTGATCCGGCCACACGTCAGGCCCGCGAATCGAAGGTGCCCCTCGGACGGCTCGGAACGTCCGATGACATCGCCTCGGTGGTGCTCTTCCTTGCCTCCGACGAGGCGTCGTACATACACGGGCAGAACATCGTGGTCGACGGTGGCGTCACCGGATCGGTGATCGCTCACTTGCCCCGTCCGGCCAGTGTCGATTCCGTCGGCCACACATCCAAGTCATGACGGCTCCGCGCGCGGTCGTTCTCAGCGGCGGCCCCGATTACGCGCACGCATTCGTGGAGACCGGGCCCGCGCTGGCCACGATCGTCGAGCGAACCGGCCGCGACGTCACGCTCGTCGATCATCCTGACGACGTCGTCTCGTTGCTCGACGACCCGCGAGTCGACGTGTTGGTGGTGAACGCGCTGCGGTGGCGCATGCTCGCCGATCGCTACGCCCAATGGCGTGATGAGTGGTCGTACACGACTTCGCCGACGACCCGAGCGGCAATCACCGCATTCGTCGGCCAGGGCGGCGGCCTGGTGGGCAATCACACCGCACCGATCTGCTTCGACGACTGGCCCGAGTGGGCCGATGTGATGGGCGGCGGCTGGGTGTGGGACGTGTCGTCTCATCCCCCGCGCGGACCGGTGACGGCCACGATCGTCGATGGGGCCCACGACATCACCCGCGGTGTCTCGCGCACCGTCACCCTCGACGACGAGGTGTACGGCGATCTTGCTCTGCGTGACGTGGACGTTCTGGCCACCGCTCGCCGCACTCCCGACGACCGCGATCAGCCGGTGGTCTGGACTCATCGCTTCGGTGAGGGTCGCGTGGCGTACGTGTGCTTCGGCCACGACGTGGAGTCGTTGCGACATCCCGACGTGTCACGACTGATCGATCAATCGGTTCGTTGGGCCGCACGGGTTCCAACCGAGACAGGAGTCATGTCATGAGAGTGATCGCATGAGACCGATCGAAGGAATGTCGGTGTTGATCACCGGTGGCGGCTCAGGATTGGGCGCGGGGGCCGCGAAACACTTCGCCGATCGTGGAGCATTGGTCACCATCTCGGGTCGCCGCGCCGACAAGGTTCGTGCGGTGGCCGAATCGATCGGCGAACGCTGCACCGCGGTGGTGGGTGACGTGACGGTCGCGGCCGACCGGGTCGCGATGATCGAGGCCGCCTTCTCGCACGGAGGCGGACGCCTCGACGTACTGGTGAACAACGCGGGCAACATGTACCGCGGTCCGCTCGGGACCCTCGACGAGCAGAGCCTCATCGACGTCTTCCACTCGAATGTGATCGCGGGGATGATGCTCACGCAGTCTGCACTCCCCCATCTCGAGGCGAGCCAGGGTGCGGTGATCTTCATCGGATCGGTGCATTCGCAGCGCGCGTTCCCGGGTGCCTCGCCTTACGCAGCCACCAAGGGTGCCGTCGAGACGCTCACGGGTGTGCTCGCCGCCGAACTCGGACCCAAGGGAGTTCGGGTGTCGTGTGTCAGGCCCGGCGGCGTGTTCACCGAAATCAATCAACGCGCGGGCCTGTTCGACGATGCCACCGCATTCGAGCGGCTGCAGGGCCTGTCGTCGGCCCACGCGCTGGGTCGCATCGGCACCTCGGAAGAGATCGCCGAGGCGATCGAGTATCTGGCCCGGGCCGAATGGACCACCGGCGCCGTCATGACCGTCGACGGCGGGCTCGGGCTCGGCGTCACCAACGCATAAGACTGAGACCATGAGCACCACCGACATCCCGGTCGTCACGATCTCGACCTTCGACGAGGCCAAGGACACGTACCGCCAGAAGGACTTGCGCCAAGCTCTCTACGACGCCGGTGAAGTGATCATGGGTGACGTGCTCGTGAACCTGCACGGGGCCGAGCATCGCGACCGCCGTCGACTCGAGAATCGTCTGTTCCGTCGCGAGACCTTCGAGTTGTACGAGCGCACGCTGTTTCCGCCGATCATTTCCGAGACCATCGCTCCGCACGTGGCGACTGGTCGGGCCGAACTCGTCGACCTGGGCCACCAGATGATGATGAACCTGGCCGCCAGCACGGCCGGCGTCGATCGCCCTCTCGGAACCCCCGAGGAGACACATCGCTTGTACGACTATCTGATGCGCTTCATCGAAGGTGCGACACTCGCTCACTTCACGGGCGACAAGGACGCCAAACGCGCCGAGGTGGCCGGCAAGCTGTCCGAGTTCGACGAGGAGTTCGTGAAGCCCTCTTTGGCTCGCCGCAAGGCTCTGCTCGATGCCGGCCACGAGTTGCCCAAGGACGTCATGAGCATCCTGCTGGCCAACGAAGACCAGCTGCATCTGCCACACGACGTACTGGTCCGCGAAGTCGCGTTCTACTTGTTGGCCGGAGCACACACCTCGGCGACCGCGTTCACACGTGTCGCCCACAACATCTTCAAGTGGCTCGACGCGCACCCCGAGGATGTTGCATTGGTACGCACCGATCGGTCGTTCGTGCAGCGCTGCACGCACGAGACCATTCGACTCCAGCCCTCGAGCCCGGTGGCCATGCGGTGGGCGCTGGCCGACATCGAACTCAAGAGCGGACGCAAGATCGCGCAAGGCAGCAAAGTCGTGATCGATCTGCTGGCCGTGAACCGTGACCAGTCGGTGTTCGGCGCCGACGCCGACGACTTCAATCCGCATCGCATCACGCCCGATGGCGTGTCGCAGTACGGACTGTCGTTCGGATCGGGCATGCATGCGTGCATCGGACAGGACCTGGCCGCTGGCCTCACCGCCGTCAACAGCGTGGACGCCGAACACACCTTCGGACTCGTGCCCTGTGCGGTGCAGGCGTTGTTCGATCACGGCGCGCGCCCCGACCCCAACGATCCGCCCGTGATGGACGAATCGACCACGCGTCCGTACTTCGGCAAGTACCCCGTTCTGTTCTCCTGAACTGCCGTTTCAGAGAGTTCGATTCACCAACCCGAGCGTCGCGTCGAGCAGTCGACGAGCCCGTTCGCGCGATTCGACCGCGAGCAAACGATCGCTCTGCACTTCGATGCTGATGTCGACGTGCGAGGGAATCACGTCCAAGTAGTCGCGTAGGGGCAGCCCACCCTCGCCCGGAATCGAGCGCCCGTGACGGGCCTCGTGGAGCAGCGACTCGGCCTCGAGGTGTGCTGGCGCATCGCAGATCTGCACCCAAGCCACGGCGTCGGCCCGCACCAGACGGTCGAGGTCGTGCGTGGTGGCGCCGATGCGGGTGTGATGCAGCAGGTCGACCACGATGCGACAGCCGGTTTCGGCGTGCACACGTAACGCACCGTCCACATCACACGGCGTGGTCCACGCCATGTATTCGACGGCCACGTCGACACCGTGCTCACGTGCGAGATCGCGCAGCGCAGCAAAGACGTCGATCGACTCGTCGAGTGGACTGCGAACACCCGACTCGCCGAGATCGGAGACTGCGAGGACATGACTGGCCCCGACCTCGCTGGCCCGGCCCATGAGGGGAACAGCCGTCCGCGGATCGAAGCCGGAAGTGACCCGCACCACTTCGGCGTCGAACACCCTTCGGTCGCTCTCGTTCAGACGCAACCGAATGTCGTGTGCTTGCCCGGCGCTGTCGATCGCATGCTCCCCCGACAAACGCAGTCCAATTCCGGCGCAGCCGTCGAGACCGCAGGCGATGTCGACGAGTCGTTCGGCCGACACGTCGAGGAACGATCCGGCGGCCAAGTACACGTTTCGCGAATCAGAATCCCGAACGGGCGACGTCACGGTGCGAGACTAACGACATGATCGATGTGCACGCCCACGTGGTGCTCGGTGGAGTCATGGGGTGTGCCGGCCACTACGGCCCCGAGCTCGGCACCGGCCCGGAGGGTCGTCCGCGTTTCCGCGTGGGTGGCTACGTGCTCGACGGCGTGAACTACGCCAACTCGCCGTTCATGGACGTGGATCTACGGCTGCGCGCCAACGATCACCTCGGCATCGATCTGCAGGTGCTGTCACCCAATCCGCTCACTTACTTTCACCACATCGAAGCCGACCTGGCCCGCAACTTCTGCCAGTGGCACAACGACGAGATGGCCAAAGTGGTGGCCTCGCATCCCGACCGATTTCGCGGATTCGCGCAACTACCGATGCAAGACGTCGCGGCGGCATGCGACGAACTCACACGCGCGGTGGAGAAGCACGGCCTCGTGGGTGCGTACATCGGAACCGACTTCGGCATCGACCTCGACGAGCTGGCACTCGATCCACTGTGGGAGCGCGCGGTTGCCCTCGACGTTCCGATCTTCGTGCATCCGGCTCCGTGGGGTATCGACGGACCGCTACGCGACCCGCGTATTCGCAAGTACGACCTCGACTTGTCGGTGGGATTCTTGTACGAGGAGACCATGGCGATCGCCCACCTGGTGTACGGGCGCGTTCTCGAACGGCATCCGCGTCTCGACATCTGCGTCTCGCACGGTGGCGGCGCGACCGCCTACATGGCCGGCCGCCTCGAGCATCAGGGTCGCACCCGACCGTGGGCCCGGGAGAACCCGGTCGACTTCCTCGCCGGATTGAAGCGCCTGTGGTTCGATCAGCACCTCCACGACGAGGGATCACTTCGTCTGTTGACCGATCGCGTGGGTCGCGATCGTCTGGTGGTGGGCACCAACCTGGCCGGCTGGGACGCTCCGAGCGACCGCCGAGACATCGTTTCCGACGGCGACACCGAAGCCGCGTACGACGACAACGCCCGACGGTTGCTCAGGCTGACGTAAACCCGTGTCGAACTAGTCGCGTTCAGATCTCGACGTCGACGCCGTCGAGTTGCAGCCGGATGGCGCCGCTCGGGCAGGCCCGCGCGATGCGCAGCAGCGTGGCGTCGTCGGGCCGCGGACCCGCCTGATCGACCGAGGCGATCTGGTCGTCGTCGAAGACGAAGAATCCGGGCGCCGATGCGACGCACTTGCCCGCACTCACGCATTCGTTCGCGTCGAGGATCACGGTGTATCGCCCGGTGGACATCGTCTCAACCTAGTCTCGATCCGTGAACGAGAACTCGTCGAACGCCCGGGTTGCCGTCGTCACCGGTGCTGGCCGTGGCATCGGCGCAGCCATCGCCGACCGCTTGGAGCGAGACGGTTTCCGGGTGGTGAGACTCGATGTCATCGCGCCCGAGGCGAGCGCGTCGCGGGCGCCTCACGTGATCGCCTGCGACATCTCCGACCCGGGGGCCGTCGACGCGGTCGCCCAGCACGTTGCTCGTGAGTACGGCGCGGTGAGCGTTCTCGTCAACAACGCCGGGGCGTGGAGCTTCGGCGCTCTCGAAGACGTGACGCCCGAGGATTTCGCCCGCACGCTGGCGATCAACGTGAGTGGCACGTTCCACTGCACCCGCGCGTTCGGCCACTCGATGCTCGCCCACGGCGGCGGCTCGATCGTGAACATCGTGTCGATCGCGGCCCAGGCCGCCAACCCGAAAGTTGGTGCGTACTCGGCGTCGAAGGCGGGCGTCGTGGCCCTCACTCAGCAGACGGCTCTCGAATGGGGGCCGCGCGGTGTTCGCGCGAACGCAGTGGGCCCGGGCTTCGTCCCCACACCAGGTACGGGAACCGTGTACGACGACCAAGCCGTGCGCGACGTTCGTGCCGCCGCGGTTCCGTTGCGACGACTCGGCGAACCCGACGACGTGGCCAACGTGGTCTCGTTCCTGGCGTCGGATCAGGCCGGGTACGTGAACGGCCAGGTGATCTACGTGGACGGTGGTTTCAGCGAAGCGCTCATGACGCTCGTGCCCCGTCCACCCGGTGTCCCCGGGCCGTGATCAGACAGCGTTGCTGGCCCAGCCACCGTCGGCGTACACGATCTCGCCGTTGACGTACGACGCCCGCGACGACAACAAGAACTCGACGACTTCGGCGATCTCGTCGGGTTCGCCCACACGGCCGAGCGGAACTCGCCCGGTGAGCCACTTCACCTGATCGGGATCGTTCAGACGCTCGGCCGCCATCGGCGTTCGAATCGGACCCGGCGCGATGCCGTTCACCCGCACGCCGAGTGGCGCACCTTCGAGCGCGGCGGCGCGCGTGAGCGCGGAGATGCCACCTTTCGACGCGACGTAGTGCGCCTGGCCGGGCACGGCAATCGTGGCGTTGACCGACGCGATGGTGACGGCTGATTTCGATGAGGTGTCGCCACGCTCACGATCACGTGTGACGGAGCGTAGGAAAGCCCGCAGTCCGAGCCAGGTTCCCGTGAGATTCACACGCAGGTGCCGTTCCCAGTCGGCGAGTGACGTGTCGACGATCATGCCGCGGGTTCGGATACCTGCACACGACACGAACGCGTCCCACGTACGACCCGTCGC
This sequence comes from uncultured Bifidobacterium sp., assembly GCA_964513215.1. GTDB lineage: Bacteria > Actinomycetota > Acidimicrobiia > Acidimicrobiales > Ilumatobacteraceae > Casp-actino8. The sequence continues at coordinate 4,862 of CAZELU010000009.1, read as the reverse complement.
GATGAAGGCCTCGTCGACCACACGATCCCAGTCGCTCTCGCTCGTGACGTCGAGTGACGTGACACTGAGTGTCGAGACGTCAGGAGCAGAGTCACCAGTCAGATCCGTCGCGATGACGTCCCAGCCCTGGCGGGCCAGCACGGCGGCACAGGCCGCGCCGATACCCGAAGCGGCTCCGGTGACCAGCACGGTGCGACGAGTTTGTTCATTCGTGCCCTGGTGGTCATTGGTGCCTTGGTGATCCTTCGTGCCTTCGTGAACAGGGCTCACCGGCCCAGTGTGGCACGGATCGGTGTGGCACGGATCGACTCGTAGACTGCCCGTCGTGACCGTGCTCCACATCACCAACGGACGAGTCATCGACGGCACCGGCGCTGCCGCAGTCGATCGCGATGTCGTCACCGTGAACGACGAGATCGTGGCCGTGGCCCCCGCGGCCGACATCGCTCAGTTGGTTCCGGCTGACACCCTGCGCCAGGCCACCGTGATCGATGCACGCGGCCTCACCGTCATGCCCGGCCTGATCGACGCTCATTGTCACGTCACGTTCGACGACGTTCAATCGAACGACGAGTTGTTCTTCCATCGTCCTCCGGCTCTGGCCGCCGTGGTGACCGCGTTCAACCTGCCCAAGCTCCTCCTCGCGGGTGTCACGTCGATGATGGACCCCGACACCGTGCACGGCATCGGACCCCAGGTTCGCGATGCGGTGGAAGCCGGAGCCATCGAAGGTCCGCGCATCGCCACCGGAGTTCAGGCGTTGCTCACTGCGGTCGGCGGAACTGCCGGACGTCTCATCCCCGACGAAGGCGAAGTCGGCTACGCGGCCGTGGTGAACACCATCGAGGAGATGGTCACCACCACGCGTCGTCAGATCAAGTACGGCGGCGACTGGATCAAGATCCACGCCACCGGTTCGATCCCCACGCACAAGGGCGAGTTGCAGGTGTGGACTCTCGACGAGATGAAGGCCGTGTGCGATACCGCGCATTCGCTCAACGTTCCGGTCACCGCGCATTGCCGCAGCGCATCGTCCACACGCGATGCGGCCAAGGCCGGGGTCGACCTCATTCTCCACGCGTCGTACATGGACGACGAAGCGCTCGAGGCCGTGATCGATGCGGGCGCCGCCATCTGCCCCACGTTCACGTTCTTGGCCAACCTGGCCGACTACGGCGCCAAGGTCGGCGCGGGTGTCGGCATGACCGACATCTTCCGCGGCGAGATCAAGGCCACCGCCGAGAAAGTGCGCGCCGCGTACGACGCAGGAGTACCCATTCTGTGCGGTTCGGAGAGCGGCTTCGCCCTCACCCCGTACGGCCACTGGCACGCGCGCGAGATGGAAGTGTTCGTGAACGAGATCGGCCTGTCGCCACTCGAAGCCATCACGTGCGCCACCAAGAACAACGCGATCGCCATGAAGAAGGTCGGCGAACTCGGTGTGATCGCTACTGGCTATCGGGCCGACATCATCGTGGTCGACGGCAAGCCCGACAGCGACGTGCGCGTGCTGCAGGATCGCTCGCGTTTGCGTCACGTGATCTCACGTGGCAACCCGGTGAATCTCGATCGTCCGTGGCCCACCAAGAACCGTCTCCCCGGTGAGAAGGTGGGCAACTGGGCCGACGAGATCCTCACCTGGGAACGCGCCGCGCTCCCGTGATCAAGTACCCCGTGACCAAGTAACCCCGTGCTTCTCGCCACTCTTCTCGCGTTGGGCGCGGCCGTGCTGCACGCCGGCTGGAACTACGCGATCAAGACGTCGGGTGATCGCTGGCTCGCACTCTGGGGCCAGATGACCGCGGCCGCCGTGGTGGGCCTCCCTCTCGCGTTGTGGTCGACGTTCGACGGTTCGTTGAACGCCGCCGCGTGGGGTTGGGCCGCGTTGTCGGGCCTCATCCACACCGTGTACATCGCGCGGTTGGCGCGTACGTACGACATCGCCGACTTCTCGGTCACGTACCCGATCGCGCGTGGCGGTGGCGCCCTCGTGGCCGCCATCGGTGGTGTGGTGTTGCTCGGCGACAATCTGTCGTTCGCAACGGGGCTAGGCATCGTGATCGTGGTGATCGGACTGGCCCTCATCGCCGGTCACGTCGACTGGACCCACGCTCGCTCGGCTCTGTTCGTGGCCCTCATGATCGGTGCGTACACCGTGGTCGACAGTCGGGGCAGTCGCGGTTCGGGTAGTTCGGTGTACGCGTGGAGCATCTTCATCCCCACGTCACTCGGTGTGACGACGCACGGATTGGTTCGTGGTCGGGGACGCGAGATGGTGGCGTCGGTGCGCACCACCTGGCGTACGTATCTCGTCACCGGTCTGGCCTCGGCCGTCACCTACTGGATGGTCTTGATCGCGGTGAAGCGTGCGCCAGTGGGTTACGTGACGGCGTTGCGCGAGTCGAGCGTGGTCTTGGCCACGTTCATCGGCTGGCGGTATCTCAAGGAATCGTCCGGGCGCCGTCGCATCATCGCGTCGTTCATCGTGCTGGCCGGACTGGTCACCCTCGTCGCCGGACGGTAGATCTAGAAATATCTAGAGATATCTAGAGATATCTAGAAGTAAATGATCTGTTCGGCGTTCTGCTCGGCCACGTCGAGGTCGAGTGTGTAGGCGCCGG
>CAZELU010000009.1:0-2141 GCA_964513215.1 uncultured Bifidobacterium sp. | reverse complement strand
ACGTCGAGGTCGAGTGTGTAGGCGCCGGTCGACAAGTACTTCCAGCCGCCGTCACACACGATGAAGACGATGGTGCCTTCTTCGATTTCGCTGGCCACCTTGGCCGCACCGGCGAGAGCAGCACCGGACGAAATACCGGCGAAGATGCCGCACTCACCCACCAAACGACGCGTCCACTCGATCGACTCGCGCGGGCGCACTACGCGCTTGCGATCGAGCACGTCGAATCCGTGCCACTTGTCGAACACCGGCGGGACGTAGCCCTCGTCGAGGTTGCGCAGTCCTTCCACGCGCTCACCGAGCGGCGGTTCGACGGCGACGATCTTGACGTCGGGCTTGTTCTCCTTCAAGAACCGGCCCGTTCCCATGAGGGTTCCGCTCGTACCGAGACCGGCCACGAAGTGGGTGATCTCCGGGACGTCGCGCAGGATTTCGGGGCCCGTGCCCTCGTAGTGCGCGCGGGGGTTGGCGTCGTTGGCGTACTGATACAGGAAGCAGTACTCGGGATGCTGAGCGGCCATCTCCACGGCGCGCTTCACTGCACCGTTCGAACCCTCTTCACCCGGGGTGAGAATGACTTCGGCGCCGAAGATCTCGAGCATCTGGCGGCGTTCGATCGACACGCTGGTGGGCATGAGGATCTTGATGGGGTAACCCTTGATGCGCGCGATGGCCGCCAAGGCGATACCGGTGTTGCCCGACGACGGTTCGAGGATGGTCTGACCCGGCAACAAGCGACCCGACTCTTCGGCTTCCTCGATCATCGACTTGGCGATGCGGTCCTTCACCGATCCGAAGGGGTTCTGCATCTCGAGCTTGGCGAGGATGCGCACGTTCGGGTTGGGCGACAGGCGGCTCACGTCGACCACGGGCGTGTTGCCGATGAGGTCGAGCACGCTTTCGTGCCAGTTGGCGAACGCATGAGAGTGACCGTGACCCGAGAGGCCCTGGCCGGAATAGATACTCATCGTGTTCACCTCGCTCGTGACTCGTGGGACCTGGGATCCGGAATCTGGGATCCGGAACTTAAAACCTACAAACCCAGTCGGGTTTATCAGGGATCCTACGGGCGTGACGGGTGAAACGCCCCGGATCACCCGGCGCTGACCCTGACCCGGACTTCGGAGATCGCGTCGCCGGGAGCCTGGCCCGGGGCGCCCGACACGATCCGGAAACTACGAACCTCGGGCTTCTCGCGCTTGAGGGTGACGATCAGGTAATGCCAGGCGGGGTCGGGGGCGGCGGCCACGTCGGTGGCGCTCGGGTAGGCCTCGCTGTGGGTGTGGCTGTGCATCACGCCCAAGATTTCGAGGCCGGCGTCTTCGGCAGTGCGCTCGGCCCGCAGGTGATCCTTGGGGTCGAGTGTGTAGATACGCGCCGACTTCTCGATGTTGCGACACGGGAAGAAGCGGGTGATGCGCGCACCGCCCGGCTCCCCCGCCATGAGTCCGCATGCTTCGAGCGGATACTCGGCCAACGCCAACGCGCACATCTGGTCGTGCACTTCCGGAGTGATCTCGAGAATCTCTGAAGTTCCTGACACGTGCGTCGCGTCCCTCACATCGCCCACCCGTCGAAGGCTATGACCTCCGCGGCCCGATCTCCGTAGTCCGACCTCCGTAGCCTGACGTCACCATGCCCGGCCCCGGCACCAAGATCATCGCCAGCAACCGCAAGGCGCGTCACGACTTCTCGATCCTCGACGTGTTCGAAGCCGGCATCATGCTCCAGGGCAGCGAGGTGAAGAGCCTGCGCGAGGGCCAGGTTCAATTGGCCGACGCCTATGCGCGCATCAACGACGGCGAGGTGTGGCTGGAGGGAGTACACATCGCGCCGTATCAGTTCGCCCACGGTGTAGGGGCGCACGATCCGAATCGGTCCCGCAAGTTGTTGCTGCACCGCGACGAGATCACGCGCCTGAACGCCCGCATGGGTCAAGAGCGTCTGGCTCTCGTTCCGTTGTCGCTGTATTTCAAGGATGGCCGGGCCAAAGTCGAGTTAGCACTGGCCAAGGGCCGCACCAAGGGCGACAAGCGTCAGGCCATCGCCAAGAAGGACGCCGCTCGCGAGATCGCCCGCGAACTGGGCCGCGATCGCAAGGCTGGGTACTAAGAACTACGCGGCTGGGAACAGCGCGTAGA
>CAZELU010000008.1:0-56730 GCA_964513215.1 uncultured Bifidobacterium sp. | reverse complement strand
GAGCACGTGTTCCCGGCTCATCGCACCGAGTTCGTGGTCGACTTGCCCCAAGCCGAGCCCTCGATCGCGCCGTCGGGTCTACGTCTCGTGGAGTGATCGATCGCGCGATCAGGCGAGCGCAGCCAAGGCCGCGTTGACGATCTGGTCTGGTTGCAGATCGAACAATCCGTACACGTCGGAGATCGTGCCCGATTGTCCGAAGGCGTCGACGCCGACCGGGAACACTCGGGTGCCGAAGACGCCACCCAACCAAGCCAGGTGGTGGCTGGCCGCGTCGTGCACCGTCACGATCGGCACTGAACGTTCGTCGGCGCGAATGAGCTCGGCCAAGTGATGCTCGGTCGTTGCACGACGAGCCGAGCGCGCCGAGTCGCGCAATCCGCCGCGCCACTCGCGATAGAGGCGATCGGAAGTGGTGAGGTCGAGAACGAGTGCTTCCACACCCTCGTCGGCCAACGACTCGGCGGCGCGCAACACTTCAGGAACGACCGGCCCGCAGGTTGCGATCATCACGTCGGGTGTTCGCTTCGGTTCTCGCAGGCGGTAGCCACCTCGCAACACCTGACGACGCAACTCGTCAGCACCCAGGCGCTCGGTCGCGGCGGCGAACGGCGACTGGTCGATCGGCCGCGTGGACAGACGCAGGTACAGGCTGTCGCCATCGGGGTGGGCCAGACGCGCGAGTCCGTCGCACAACAGCCAGTCGAGCGCGGTGGCGTAGGCCGGTTCGGCGTAGGTGAGTCCAGGCAGTTCGAGTCCGATCGACGGAGTGATCGAACTCTGATGCGCACCGCCCTCGGGTGCGAGTGTGACGCCGGCCGGAGTTCCGACCACGACGAAACGCGCACCGTTGTAGAGCGCGTAGATGAGGGCGTCGAGGCCGCGGCACACGAACGGGTCGTACACGGTGCCGATGGGCAAGAGGTGTTGGCCGTGCAGATCATGGCCGAGTCCGAGCGCGTGCAGCATCAAGAACAAATTCATCTCGCTGATGCCCAACTCGATGTGGTGTCCGGCCGACGTCTGCTTCCAGCGCAGCAGACGCCCCTCGCCGAGGAAGTCCTGCGGCTCGTCGGGGTTGAACACACCGGTCTTGTTGATCCAGCCGCCCAGATTGGTGCTCACGCTCACGTCGGGCGACGTGGTGATCATGCGCTCGAGCAGTTCGGGTGTTTCGCCCAGGCGTACGAGGAGACGACCGAACGTCTCTTGTGTGCTGGCGGTCTTGGTCGCACCACCGCCCACCTCGGACGGAATCGGCAGACGCGGTCGCTCGGCGAGCGGACGGTTGTTGAGCTCGCCGCCGATCGACGCGCACATCCGACCTTCGGGCGAGTTCGGATCGAAGCGATCCCATTCGGTGGTCGCATCGAGTCCGAGCGAACGGCGGAACTCGTCGACCTGCTCGCGGCTCAGCAAGGCGGCGTGATTGAGCGGGTCGCCCGCCATGGGCAGGCCCCAACCTTTGATCGTGTAGGCGAACACGACGCTGGGGCGATCGGTCACCGCATCGCAGGCGCGGAAACTCTCGATCAAACACGTCAGATCGTGGCCACCGAGGTTCTGCACGAGCGGGGCGACGTCGTCATCGGAGTAGTCGGCCAGGAATCGTTCGACGGCTTCATCGGCACCGACCAAGAAGCGACGCCGAAGTTCGGCCCCGGTGAACTGGAAGAGCGACTGGTACTCCTCGTTCGACATCTGGTCGATGTGCGCGCGCAACGCATCGCCACCGGGACGAGCGAATGCGGTCTGGAGTCGGTGGCCGTACTTCGCCTCGACCACGTGCCAACCCGCGCCGTCGAAGAACTCCATCAACTTCTTGATCTTCTGACCCGGGATCACCCGATCGAGGCTCTGGCGATTGGTGTCGACGATCCACGTGACGTTCCCGAGACCTTGGAGCGCGGGGTCGGTGATCGCTTCCCACACGTTGCCCTCGTCGAGTTCGGCGTCACCGGCCAAGGCGATGAACCGAGCACCCGTGGCACGGGTGGGACCGAAGCGCGATTCGACGTAGCGCCGCGCCGCGGCGGCGAACAGAGGTGCGACCACACCGAGGCCCACCGAACCGGTGGAGAAGTCGGCGACGTCGGGATCCTTCGTGCGGCTCGGATACGCCTGCAGCCCACCGATCTGGCGCAGCCGCGTGAGGTACGAACGATCGAGTTCACCGGTGAGGTACTTGATCGCGTGGTACACCGGCGACGAGTGCGGTTTGACGGCCACTTTGTCTTCGCCCGACAGATGAGCGAACCACAACGCGGTCATGATCGAGACCATCGAGGCCGACGACGCTTGGTGGCCGCCCACCTTGATCTCGTCAGCCGGGCGATCGTGATTGGCATGGTCGATCATGCGCGTGGCGAGCCACAGGATGCGTCGCTGAACCGATTCGAGCGTCGCCAGATCGACGTCGTCCACGTGAGTGCTCACGTCACGAGTCTGACACGCCACGAGGACGTCGCGATCGCTTCCGGCTCCGAGAACTAGCCTCGCCTCGGCATGAGTCAGCAGGAGACGACCGTTCGGGCCGAGAGCGTGGTGCCCACTCGTCTCGAACACCTGCCCGGTCTCGACGGCTTGCGCGGCATCGCCGTGTTCATCGTTCTCCTGTACCACCACAGCATCACGTGGATCACCGGTGGCGAACTCACCGTGTCGATGTTCTTCACGCTGTCGGGTTTCCTCATCACCCGGCTCATGGTGGGCGAGTGGGGTCGTACCGGCACCGTTTCGTTGACGAGCTTCTACGAACGTCGCGTGCGGCGACTCTTTCCGGCGTCGTTCGTGGTGCTCTTGGCCGTCGCAGTGTTGTGGACCGCCTTTCCGGGATCGGGTCGTCGATTCGCGCCGTGGGAATGGTTGAGCGGACTCTTCTATTTCGAGAACGTGTACTTGCAGGCCGCCGGCAAGGACTACGGCGGATTGTTCGGTCTGGGCAATCCACTCCAACACTTGTGGAGCCTGTCGCTCGAGGAGCAGGTGTACCTCGTGTTCCCGGTTCTGGTTCTCTTCATGATGAAGGCCCGTCACGATCGACGGGCGGTGTGGCGGCTCTTCGCCGTGCTCTCGTCGTTGGCGGCCGTCGGATTCGCTCTCGGTGCGTACTACACCGATCATCGACCGCTCTGGAACGCGTTGCCGGGCCTGTCGGCCCAGTGCGACGGTTCGTCGTGTGCGTACTACGCCACCGAGGTGCGCGTGGCCGAGTTCTTGTTGGGTGCGGCCTTCGCAGTGCTGTGGTCGGTGTGGAAGATGGCCCCGCGCATCATCGACACCTTGCGCAAGCCGGTCTTCGCGGCGGCGTCGTGGCCTCTCTTGGCGTTCGCCTACTTGGTGTGGTGGAAGGTCGGCTGGCGAAACGAGTGGGCCGACCGCTTCTTTCCGTGGGCCGTACTGGTGAACGGTCTCGTCACCCTGGTTCTGATCGCGTACTCCATTGCCAACGTGGGTATGTGCCGTTTCTTGTCGTGGCGGCCGATCGCTTTGGCCGGCCACACCACGTACACCATCTATTTGGTTCACTGGCCGGTCTTCTTGTGGTGGGAGTCGCTGCGACTCGACCTGTCGTTCCCGCGGTGGCGAATCCCCGGAACCGATTGGGTGCTCGTCGACCGGTTCTGGTCGTTCTGTCTGAAGACCGCCATCACGCTCGTCATCGTCACGGCGATCTATCGACTCATCGAGGATCCCGTACGTCGCCGTGTGCGGTGGGTCGGGCGACGGCTGTACGTGTGGTTGGCCGTGATCGCACTCGTCGGCATCGCGGTGGTGATCGGTGGTCGTGATCGTCGCGCCGAGGCGGGCGATCTCTTGTCGAGCCTCGACGAGTCGGCCCTCGCATTGCAGCAGCAGATCATCTCCGAACTCCCGGCGGTTCCCGACGACGCACCGTCCGATTCGGCAGTCGACCCGGCGTTGCCGGCCCGCATGCTCCTGGTGGGTGACTCGCAGAGCTGGGTGCTGTCGGCCGGTCTCGAATCGTGGGCCGCTACCAACGGGGTGAACGTGGTGCCGAGTCCGGGTGTGGGTTGCGGTATCGGCGAGAACACACCCATCGAATACCTCGGCGTCGAACAGAACGAACGCAAGGGCTGCACCGAATGGCGTGATGCGTTGCCGCAGATCGTCGCCAAGTTCAAACCGAATCTGGTCGTGATCGTCGGCGGCACCGCCGACCTCTCGAATCGCAAGCTTCCAGGATCCGAGGGCTGGTCGTACATCGGTCGGCCCGACTACGACTCGTGGCTCACCGAGCAGATGACCTCGTTCGTCGACGTGGTCGCTGCGACGGGAGCACGAGTCGTGTGGTTCTCGAGTCCGACGGTGCGCCCCCCGTACGTGGCCGGTGAAACCGGGGTGCCACCGTTCGACGAATCCGATCCGGTGCGCGTCGATGCGTACAACGCTCTGATCGAGTCGATCGCCGCCGCTGACGATCGGGTGGAGTTCGCCGATTTCGCGGCGGCCGTTCGTGCTCACCCGGGAGGCGAGTTCGAGCCCAAGATGCGACCCGATGGCGCTCACATCGATCTCAAGTACGCACCCGAATTGGTCGACTGGATCGACGCCGCGATACGGACCGTTCATGGCGACTGATCGCATCATGACGCTTCTTCGCCGATGGTGGAACGTCTCCGCGGCTGTGCCCGCCGCCGTCACGTGGTCGATCGGTTACCTCGCGGTGGCCGTCACCGGTGTGGCGTTCAGTACGGCGTACCTCGGATTCGGCTGGCAGCTCACGCCATGGGACGTGTTGTCGAACGATCCGTTGCGCAGTGCGTGGAACCTGCACGTACAGCCGCCGTTGTGGAACCTCGTTCTCGGGGTGCCGGCCCGGTTGTCACCGTGGAGCGATGCGATCACGTTGCAGATCGTGATGGCCGTGATCGGGTTGGCCACGGTCGCGCTGGCCGCGCGATTGGCCGAGATTCTCGGTGCCGGCCGTCGGGCCGCGTGGATCATCGCGGTGGCGGCCACCTGGCATCCCGAAGTTCTGAAGGGCGCTTTCGAACCCAACTACGAGTTGGGCGTTGCTGCGTTGCTGCTCGGGGTTCTGGTCGCACTCGCCAGTGCGCTGAAGGCGGGCACGACGTCGAATCCGGCCCGGCGCATCGGGTGGCTGGCCGCGGTACTCACCGTTCTGGTGATGACGCGCAGCCTGTATCACCCGCTCTTCGCCGCGATCGTGCTGGTAGCGATCCTCTGGCGTTTCCGAGCTGTCCTCGTGCGCAAGCAGATGCTGCTGATCGTTCTGGTCCCGGTGCTCGTCGTCGGCGGTTGGATCGTGAAGAACCAGATCATGTTCGGAACACCGAACTTGTCGAGTTGGTTCGGTATGAACCTGCAGCGCGCGGTGATCCCGGTACTCGATCGCGACGACCTCGAATCGATGTACGAACGCGGAGATGTGTCCGACATCGCGATGGTCGGACCTTTCGGCGCGTACGACCTCTACGCCCCGTACGTCGAGCCGTGCCAGCCGGAGCATTCGTTCCGATCACTGTCGGAACCCACGCGCCGAACCGATGCCACCAGCCCGAACTTCAACTACGAGTGCTACATCCCCGTCTTCGAACGGGCCGGCCGCGATGCATGGGCCGTCATCCGCGAGCATCCGGGTGCCTGGTGGGAGGGTCGGATGTGGTCGCTGCGCACGACCATCGCCGTGGCCACGTTGCCCAGCGAATCCGATTCGGTCGTGATGCGTGTGCTCGACGACGTGTACTCGGTCGCTCGGCTCGACTATCGCGGTGTGCTGTCGACCGAGGGATGGGGAACACCCATCTACGGATCGCTCGCCGCACCAGCCGACTTCTCGGTGACCCTCGCGTTGGCGTACATCGGAATCGGACTCTGGGGTCTCGCGTTGCTCGTGAGGTGGCTGCGGCGCCGTCGCCTCGGCGAGATCGACCTGGTGAACCTGACCGGCTCGTTCATCATCGTGTTCACCGTTCTGGTGGGCGCAGTGGCCGAGTTGGGAGAGCAATCACGATTCCGAACCGTGCTCGATCCAATTGCCACGGTGATGATCGCAACCGCTGTGATCCGACTGGTGGCGGCGCGTCGTCAGTCGCAGGCGATCGCGCCAGGGGAGTAGATCGTCGCACCCGGTCGACTAGTCGACTCGAGGCGACCGTTCTCCACTTCGGCGTCGAGCGCCTCCTGATCAGCGTTCGAGAACTCGGCGGTGTCGACGATGACGACGATCGCATCGGCCCGATCGAGTGCACACGGGAGCTCGGCGTACAGCGGTGCGGTGTCCACTCGTTCGCCCGTGAGGGGTTTGACCGGAGTCGGTGCATACACGGCAGGAATGCCGGTGGCCCAGTGCATTCCATCAGCATCGTTCGACACGATGGCCCGTGGGTCGAAGCCAGCGATCATGTCTTCGTACGGATCAGTACGCGATGGTTCGGTGAACGGTTGGTCGAGTCCGGAGGGGGCGGTCGCGACCGCGAACCAAGCGAGCGCGAACACGAGTGACGCCGCGGCCCATCGCTTGGTGGTGGGCACGCTCCAGACGAGGGCGCAGATGGTGAGGACGCCGGCCGGCAACATGAGTCGATTGTCGGGGACCACCAGCGCATCGAAGCCGAGGATGCCGAGCACGAGACCGGCCGTGACGATCGCGGCGGCCGCGAGCGCGAACTCGGACACGGCGTTCAGCCGACTCCGTCGCCGAACGATGCCGACCAGTGCGTAGGCGAGTGCGCCGATCCACACGATCGCGAGCGGCCACGACCACCAGTCGGGCGATCGATCGACGAAGTAGGTGCGAGTGAGATCACCTTGTGACGAATCGAACCAACCGCCGATCGAACGAACGAAGAGTTCGAGGTCGAGTCGTTCGACACCTCGCCAACCGGCATCGTGCCCGCCACCGGCGGCCGAAGCCAGAACGATGTTCGCGAGCGCGGGCGCCATGAGAGCGATGGTCCAGACGATCGATTCACCGGTGCGACGTGTGCGTTGAAAGCGCTCCCACCCCGCGAGAAGCGCCAGGGGGCCGCCGATGAAACGCAGCATCGACGCGGCGATCACCAGAGTGGCCACGACCCACCAACGACCGGTGGTGCGATACGACGCGAGTGCGAGCACGAGCCCGACGACGACGGCGGCGAAGAGTGGTTCGGACAACGCCCCGTGCGTGACGAGACGTGTGGTGGGCAGCGCGACGATCCCGACGGCGGCCACCACGAGCGTCGCGGCGCGCAGCGGTGACCGATCGGCCGTGTGGCCACCGCGCACGACGAGGACCACCAGAACGACGAGTGCGCTCACCGTGAGCGCGGCCATGGCGGCCGACGAGCCGATCACCAGACCGAGGACGCCGGCCACCACGGGATACCCGACCGGAAAGTCGACGAACGGCAGGCGGCCGCCTCGGGACAGGAAGTCGATGGCGTCGAAGTTGGAGAACGCCGGAGCCAAGGTCGTGGAGAAGACATGGCCATCGCCGAGGTCCTGGGCTCCGCTCCAGTACGTGACGGTGTCGAGGATGGGGACGACGCCATCGCGCAACTGCACGAGGGCGATGACGAGCGCTCCGAGGGCGGCCAGTGAGCCGGCGATCGTGTCGACGGCTGATCGGACGCGCACACGGTGAGTTTGCCAGCCCGCGAACCTGCCAACATGGACTCATGGCCGTCGAAGATCGCGTTTCCATCACAGTTTCCCAGGGCATCGCTGATGTCCGTCTCAATCGCGCCGACAAGCGCAACGCACTCGACAACGAGATGTTCCTCGCGTTGGCCCGAGCCGGCGAGCGTCTGAAGACCGAGAAAGGTCTGCGCGTCGTGGTGCTGTCGGGTGAAGGTTCGTCGTTCTGCGCCGGACTCGACTTCGGATCGTTCCAGCAGATGGCGGGTGGCGGGGGAGACGCAGCCAACGCCGAAGGCAGCCCGGGCACGATGGCCGAAGGCCGCATCACCCATCTCGGGCAGCAGGTGTCGTGGGTCTGGCAGGAGGTGCCGGTACCGGTGATCGCGGCGGTCCACGGGCACGCGCTCGGTGGCGGTATCCAGATCGCACTCGGAGCCGACATCCGCATCGTGCATCCCGACACGCAGATGTCGGTACGCGAAGTTCATTGGGGTCTGGTGCCCGACATGACCGGCACACTCGCGTTGTCGAAACTCGTGCGCCCCGACGTGGCCAAGGAACTCGTGTTCACCGCTCGGGTGTTCTCGGGTCGCGAGGCGTTCGATCTGGGTCTGGCCACGCGTCTGTCGGACACCCCGCACGCCGACGCCATGGCCATGGCCGCGGAGATCGCCGGTCGGAGTCCCGACGCGGTGCGTGGCGCCAAGGTCCTCATCAATCGTCTGGCCAATCATGACGCCGCAGCTCAGTTCGCCGAGGAGCGTCGCGTCATCGGCTCGCTGATCGGTCGACCCAATCAGGTGGAGGCCGTGATGTCGAACTTCGAGAAGCGGGCGGCCCAGTTCGTCGACGTGTCCTGACGTACGTCACCCCTGATCGGGCCGGCAAAACAGTTGGGTCGGCCCGACCCTCCATCTAGTCTTTGCTCTGCCGTTCGGGCCAGCGTCGTCCCGGGGGCCACATCCAGTGTGTTCGTGGACCCGAGAAAGATGACGATGAACATTCCCCTGAACGAGGCCGGACTCCCGGCCAAGCACGGTCTCTACGACCCGCGCTTCGAGCACGACGCCTGCGGTGTCTCGTTCGTGGCCGACATTCATGGCCGCGCATCGCACGACATCGTCGCCCGCGGCCTCGGTGCACTCTGCAATCTCGAACACCGTGGCGCCACTGGCGCCGAAGCCGACACCGGTGACGGGGCCGGCATCCTCATCCAGGTTCCCGATCGCTTCTTGCGCGCAGTGGTGTCGTTCGAACTGCCAGCCGCCGGCGCCTATGCGGTGGGTATGGCGTTCTTGCCGGCCGACACGGTGTACGCCGAGAAGGCTCAGGCGACCATCGAGTCGATCGTGGCCGACGAGGGCCTGCGCGTGATCGGATGGCGTTCGGTCCCCGTCGATCCGTCCTGCCTCGGTGCGAGCGCGCGCCAGGTGATGCCGTCGTTCAAGCAGTTGTTCATCGGTGATGCGGCCGGTTCGAGCGGGATCGCTCTCGATCGCAAGGTGTTCGTGGCACGTAAGCGCATCGAGCACGAGTTGCCGGCCGAGCAGAAGACGTATTTCCCGTCGCTGTCGAGTCGGACCATCGTCTACAAGGGCATGTTCACCACGCCGCAGTTGGGTGCGTTCTACCCCGATCTGGCCGATGAGCGCATCGAGAGCGCGGTGGCTCTGGTGCACAGTCGCTTCTCCACCAACACGTTCCCGTCGTGGCCGTTGGCCCACCCGTACCGCTTCATCGCGCACAACGGCGAGATCAACACCGTGCAGGGCAACCGCAACTGGATGCGCACGCGTGAAGCGTTGTTGAAGAGCCAGATCATCCCGGGCCTCGAGCGCGCATTCCCGATCTGCACGCCCGGCGGAAGCGACTCGGCCAGTTTCGACGAGGTCCTCGAGTTGCTGCACCTCGGTGGACGTTCACTGCCGCACGCCGTGCTCATGATGATCCCGGAAGCTTGGGAGAACCACGAGACCATGGACGCCGCGAAGCGCGCGTTCTACCGATTCCACTCCTCGCTCATGGAGCCGTGGGACGGACCGGCCTCGGTCGCGTTCACCGACGGAACGTTGATCGGAGCGGTGCTCGATCGCAATGGTCTGCGTCCCAGTCGTTACTGGGTGCTCGACGACGGTTTGGTCGTCATGGCGTCCGAAGTCGGCGTCATCGACGTCGATCAGTCGCGGGTGTTGAAGAAGGGTCGTCTGCAGCCGGGTCGCATGTTCCTCATCGACACGGCCCAGGGTCGCATCGTCGACGACGAGGAGATCAAGCAGCAGTTGGCGTCGGCCGAGCCGTATCAGGAGTGGCTCGACGAGGGTCTCATCTCGTTCGACGATCTGCCCGAGCGCGAGCACGTCGTGCACAGCCACTCGAGCGTGCTGCGCCGTCAGCAGGTGTTCGGGTACACGCACGAAGAGTTGAAGATCATCCTCGCGCCGATGGCCAAGACCGGGGCCGAGCCGATCGGATCGATGGGCACCGACACCCCGATCGCGGTGCTGTCCGATCGTCCGCGTCTGTTGTTCGACTACTTCCAGCAGTTGTTCGCCCAGGTGACCAACCCGCCGCTCGACGCAATCCGCGAAGAGGTGGTCACGAGCGTCGGATCAACCATCGGACCCGAGGGCAATCTGCTCGAGCCCGGTCCGGGAAGTTGCCGCCAATTGGTGCTGCCGTTCCCGATCATCGACAACGACGAACTGGCTCGCATCATTCACGCCGACGACGAAGGGTCGTTCCCCGAACTGCACGCGCACGTCGTGTCGGGTCTGTATCGCGTGTCGGGCGGAGGTGCGGCGCTGAAGTCGGCGCTCGACGAGATCCGCGCCGAGGTGTCGTCGGCCATCGAAGCCGGGGCCCGCGTGATCGTGTTGTCCGACCGCAACAGCGACGAAGCGTTGGCACCCATCCCGTCGTTGCTGCTGACCGCGGCGGTCCACCACCACCTCGTGCGCGAGAAGAAGCGCACGCAGGCCGGGCTCGTGGTCGAGTGCGGAGACGCGCGCGAAGTTCACCACATGGCTCTGCTCATCGGATTCGGAGCCGGGGCCGTGAACCCGTACCTGGCCTTCGAGTCGATCGAGGACATGATCCGCGAAGATCTGCACGGCTTGGGCGGAGTCGATGCCCACGCGGCCGTCAAGAAGTACATCAAGGCCTCGGGTAAGGGTGTGCTCAAGATCATGTCGAAGATGGGTGTGAGCACCGTTGCGTCGTACACCGGCGCACAGATCTTCGAAGCCATCGGTCTGGGTTCCGAACTGGTCGACGAATACTTCACCGGAACCGTGAGTCGCCTGGGTGGAATCGGCCTCGACGAGCTCGCGGCCGAAGTGTCGGCCCGCCACGCCACGGCTCATCCGAAGAATCCCGAACACCGGGCCCACCGCAAACTCGACCTCGGTGGTGAATACCAGTGGCGTCGTGAGGGTGAGTTCCACCTCTTCAATCCCGAGACGGTGTACCGCCTGCAGCACGCCACACGGGCCAAGCGCTACGACATCTTCAAGCAGTACACCAAGGCCGTCGACGACCAGTCGCGGAATCTTGCGACGTTGCGTGGTCTCTTCGAATTGAAGACGGGTCAGCGGCCGCCGGTTCCGATCGACGAGGTCGAACCGGTGTCGGAGATCGTGAAGCGCTTCTCCACCGGCGCCATGAGTTACGGCTCGATCTCGGCCGAAGCGCACGAGACGCTGGCCATCGCCATGAACTCGATCGGCGGCAAGAGCAACACCGGTGAGGGCGGCGAAGATCCCGAACGTCTCTACGACCCGCAGCGGCGCTCGGCCATCAAGCAAGTCGCCTCCGGTCGTTTCGGAGTCACGAGCGAGTACCTCGTGAACGCCGACGATCTGCAGATCAAGATGGCACAAGGAGCCAAGCCCGGTGAGGGCGGGCAGTTGCCCGGTCACAAGGTGTATCCGTGGGTGGCCAAGACACGTCACTCCACTCCCGGTGTCGGACTCATCAGTCCGCCGCCGCACCACGACATCTATTCGATCGAGGATCTCAAGCAGCTCATCCACGACCTGAAGAACTCGAACCCGTCGGCCCGCGTGCACGTGAAGCTGGTGGCCGAAGTCGGCGTCGGGACCGTGGCGGCCGGAGTCAGCAAGGCCAAGGCCGACGTGGTTCTGATCTCCGGGCACGACGGTGGTACCGGCGCATCGCCTCTCACGTCGCTCAAGCATGCCGGCGCACCGTGGGAACTCGGCCTGGCCGAGACTCAGCAGACGCTCATGCTCAACGGTCTGCGCGATCGCATCGTCGTTCAGGCCGACGGCCAGATGAAGACCGGCCGCGACGTCGTGATCGCCGCGTTGCTCGGGGCCGAAGAGTTCGGCTTCGCGACCGCACCGTTGGTGGTGAGCGGCTGCATCATGATGCGTGTCTGCCACCTCGACACCTGCCCGGTGGGCGTGGCCACTCAGAATCCCGAACTGCGCAAGCGCTTCTCGGGCAAGCCCGAGTTCGTCGTGAACTTCTTCGAGTTCGTGGCCGAGGAAGTGCGCGAGATCATGGCGCAACTCGGATTCCGCTCGATCGCCGAGATGGTCGGACACAGCGACGCGATCGACACGGTGAAAGCCGTTGCGCACTGGAAGGCCAAGGGTCTCGACCTGGCACCCATCCTCGCGCCGGCACAGAATCCGTACGGTCAATCGAGCCGTCAGACGGTCGCCCAGGATCACGGTCTCTCGGAAGCGCTCGACAACGAGTTGATCGCTCGTTCGAAGGACGCGATCGAGAAGGGCGAGGCCGTTCGATTCGCGGTCTCGATTCGCAACGTGAACCGTACGGTCGGCACGATGCTCGGACATGCGGTCACCCGTCGCTGGAAAGGTGCGGGTCTGCCCGACGACACCATTCAAATCGACTTCCGCGGTTCGGCCGGTCAGAGTTTCGGCGCGTTCGTCCCGCGCGGAATCACCATGCGTCTCGAAGGCGACTCCAACGACTATCTCGGCAAGGGTTTGTCGGGCGGCCGTCTGGTGGTTCGCCCCGACCGCGACGCCGTTTTCGAGGCCGAAGACAACGTGATCGCCGGCAACGTGATCGGCTACGGCGCGACCGGCGGCGAGATCTACTTGCGCGGTCTCGTGGGCGAGCGGTTCTGTGTTCGCAACTCCGGTGCCACCGCGGTGGTGGAGGGCGTGGGCGACCACGGGTGCGAGTACATGACGGGCGGGCGCGTGGTCGTGCTCGGTCCGACCGGCCGCAACTTCGCGGCCGGAATGTCGGGCGGTATCGCGTACGTGTACGACCCGAACGAGGTGTTCGCGGCCAAGGTCAACTACGAATTGGTCGATCTCGAACCGCTCGACCCGACCGATGTCGACTTCTTGCGCACCACCATCACGGCTCACACCGAAGAGACCGGCAGTGCGGTGGGTGGCCGGATCCTCGGCGCGTGGGACGCCGAGGTCTCGCACTTCCGCAAGGTGATGCCGCGCGACTTCAAGCGTGTGCTCACGGTCATGGAGGAGTCTCGTCGACAGGGACTCTCCGAAGAACAGACGTTGCAGCGAGTGATGGAGAGCACCAATGGGTGAGACGACCGGCTTCCTGAAGTGGAACCGCGAGGCGCCGTCGCGTCGTCCGGTTCCGGTTCGCCTGCGTGACTGGAAAGAGGTCTACGAACCGTTCGACCGCGACGCCCTGAAGCGTCAGGCCGGCCGGTGCATGGATTGTGGTATTCCGTTCTGCAACAACGGGTGTCCACTCGGGAACCTCATTCCCGACTGGAACGACCTCGTGTACCGCGAGCACTGGCAGGACGCGATCGACCGCTTGCACGCCACCAACAACTTCCCCGAGTTCACCGGCCGCCTGTGTCCGGCTCCGTGCGAGTCGGCGTGTGTGCTCGGAATCAACGCCGACCCGGTGGCCATCAAGCAGGTGGAAGTCGAGATCATCGACCGGGCCTGGGACGAAGGCTGGGTCGTGCCGCAGATGCCGAGTGTGAAGACCGGCAAGCGCGTCGCCGTGATCGGTTCGGGCCCAGCCGGTTTGGCGGTGGCGCAGCAACTCACACGCGCGGGTCACGAGGTCGTGGTGCTCGAGCGCGCCGATCGCATCGGCGGACTGCTTCGTTACGGCATTCCCGAGTTCAAGATGGAAAAGCGCCATCTCGATCGTCGCCTCGCGCAGATGGAAGCCGAGGGGACCGAGTTCCGCACCAATGCGATCGTCGGCCAGAACATCGACATCGGAGTCCTCACCGCCACGTACGACGCGGTGGTCTTGGCCTGCGGTGCGACGGCCTGGCGCGATCTGCCGGTGCCGGGTCGCGAACTCGGCGGGGTTCATCAGGCGATGGAGTATCTGCCCTTCGCCAACAAGGTGCAGGAAGGTGATCTCGGCGCGTCGCCCATCGACGTGAACGGCAAGCACGTGGTGATCATCGGTGGTGGCGACACCGGCGCCGACTGTCTCGGAACGGCACATCGTCAAGGTGCCGCATCGGTGACGCAGATCGAGATCATGCCTCGTCCGCCGGAAGAGCGGGCTGGCGCGAACCCGTGGCCGCAGTACGCGATGGTGTACCGCGTGTCGTCGGCGCACGAAGAG
Organism: uncultured Bifidobacterium sp.; assembly: GCA_964513215.1. Taxonomy (GTDB): domain Bacteria; phylum Actinomycetota; class Acidimicrobiia; order Acidimicrobiales; family Ilumatobacteraceae; genus Casp-actino8. The sequence goes on along the minus strand of CAZELU010000008.1, from coordinate 42,546 downwards.
GGTGGCGACCGCGTGTACAGCGTCAACACCGAACGCTTCGTCGACGACGGCAACGGTCGTGTGCGGGCTCTGCTCGTGCACGAGGTCGAGATGCGCGACGGACGGTTCGTGAAGGTCGAAGGTTCCGATCGCGAGATTCCTGCCGATTTCGTGTTCCTCGCCATGGGCTTCGTCGGACCCGAAAAGGGTGGCTGGCTCGACGAGTTGGGCGTGACCCTCGACGACCGGGGCAACGTCAAGCGCAACGACGCGTACATGAGCAGTGTGCCCGGTGTGTTCGTGGCCGGAGACATGGGACGTGGCCAGAGTCTCATCGTGTGGGCCATCGCCGAAGGGCGCGCGTGTGCCGCGGGTGTGGATGCGTATCTGATGGGCGAAACGACGCTGCCGGCGCCGGTGCTGCCCACTGATCGCCCCATGGTCTGAAGTAGATTGTCGGCCGTGCGTCGACCCCTCGTGAGCGCCATCGTGATCGCGTCCGCATCGTTCGGTGTGGTTGCCTGCGGCAGTGATCCCAACGCATCGTCCACCACGTTGCGTCCGCTCACGTCCACCAACTACGCCACCACGCCGCCGTCGGTCGTCGTCACAGTCGATCCGGCCAACACTCTGCCGCCGCCGCTCACGTACACCGTGCTCGCGGGCGACTCGATGTACGCCATCGCGTCGCGATTCGGCGTGAAGGCCGAAGACATCGCGAGTTACAACGCCTGGGCCGACGGCATCTTGCATCCGCTGTCACCCGGACAAGTGATCCTCATTCCGCCCGGTGCCGCCAATGCCACCACCACGTTGCCCGGTATGCCGATTCCGGTCGACACCACCGCACCTGGTCCGCAGCCGGGTCAGGGCAAGTACGTGGTGGAGGCCGGAGACTCGTTGTCGCGCATCGCCGACAAGTGGGGTGTGGAAGTGTCGGCGTTGCTGGCCGCCAATGGCTGGGTCGACTCGAGTGTCGTGATCCTGCCGGGTGACGAGATCAACATTCCGGCCCGTACCAAGAACCCACAGCCGTAGCGCGCTCCCGAGTGGTCAGCCCAGGTCGGGCCAACGCCTCTTCTGTCGACGTCGTTGCCCGGCGGTGCCGAGGGCACGCCGTTCCGAGAGAGCCCATTGACGTCGCCAGCCGGTGTAGTCGGGCCCGGTCAGCGCAGGGTTCTCGTTGCGCGCCGCGCGTTGGCGCGCACTCCAGTAGTCGGTGAGCGATTCGTCGCCCAGCGCCGTGACGGCTTTTTCGATACGGGCCGCGAATCGACGGGTGTTCTCGCCCTCGAGTCCGGACATCGGATGGCCGAACACCACCTTGGTGGTTCCCGGTCGTGGACGCTTCATGCCTTTGCCGAAGATCGAACCGGTTCCGTCGATGAACACCGGAACCACGGAGGCACCGGTGCGACTCGACAGGTACGCCGCGCCACCTTTGAACTCTTGACCCCACCCGTCGGGTGAGCGGCCGCCCTCGGGATAGATCACGAGACTCCACCCGTCTTCGACGAGAGCCTTGATCATGTCGGACGACTTGCGTCCCGTCACTTCTCGGTCGATCGGAATCGCGTTCAGCGACAACGCAGCCATGGTGGCCTTCCAGCGCTTGTCGAAGAAGTAGTCGGCGGCCGCCGCGACGACGAGCTTCGATCGCCAGGGTTCGGGGACGACCGACGCCATGATCGCGGTGTCGAGATGCGAATGGTGATTCGGCGTGAAGATCAACGGGGGAGCGTCGTCGAGGCGAGCCAGATCGGAGAGTCGATCGGTTCCGTACACACTCGGACTGGCGATGCCGCGCACCATCAGGCGAACCGGACCACCGACGATGAAACGCCGGGCCGCGCGCGCCGGAGCGCGACGAGCCCACCGCGTGTCGTAATCGGCGCCCAGCTTCGGCTCGTCGGACGGCACCTCCACACCGCGCGGTGTGGTGGGGGCGGTGTACGGAAAGCCGCGCTTCTTCACGCGCTTCACGATCGGTGTCGCGAGGCGCTCGACGACGTCACCGGCTCGCGCCGCCTTGGCCAGATTGCTCGGCCGCCACGGAGCGTCGTCGCGTGCCATCAGAGGCTCACGTCCGCGACCATGAGCGGTGGTGTGTGCAAGTGGGTGATGGTCGGTGTGCGACCGACCACGTCGCTGGCGATCTCGAGGGCGTCGTCCATGGTGCTGGCCGGCACGAAGCCGAGACGACGCACGGTCTTCGGATCGCCGCCCACCACGATGACCCGACTGCAGTGCTGCATTCCGTGCGTACCCCAGTACCACATGTAGAACGGGTGCACGCCGTGGTACGCGTAACCGGTGCGGTAGAGGTGGCGATACCACTCGTCCTCGGCGTACTGCTTCTCCCACTTCTTCGACATCACGTGTGGATCGGTGGTGTCGGCCAGCACCTGTTCGAAGAAGTCGATGTAACTCGGATGGTGAACCGGGTTGAACTCGGGTCGGCAGGGGTGGGTCATGATGATGACGCCGCCCTCGCGCACCAGCGGCATGCCGCGGTACATGTTGAAGTAGTAACCCATCGCCATGACTTGCACCAGGATCGGGTTGAGGATCGAGTGCACGTTGTACGGGCTGATGTACGGGATCCCCATGGTGAGAATGTCGGTCTGGCCCTTCACCTCGACGAGTTGTTGCTTGTACACGTGCTCGGTGGTGATGCGGTGCACGGCCTCCACTTCACCGGCCTGAACGCTGGTCATCTGATGCGGAGCTTCGATCGAATGGAAGATGTCGCGAGCCAGGCGGTGCGGTGTGCGATTGAGCGCCTTGGTGGTGGCGAGGAAGGTCATGCGATCACGCGGACCCCATTCCCACTCGCGCTTCGAGAGAAACTCGAACGGCTTGGGGAACGTGTCGGTGTTGAGCGTGGTCTCGACTTGGAACACCTTGACGCCGCTGTCGAGCAGGACCTTGCCCATGCGCCAGTTGCTCTTGTGCAATTCGCTGCGGTGCTGGTCCATGAAACTCCGCGAATGCGTCATGGTGTCGGGATTGTGGTGGTGGCGTAGCGAGCGATACGACGCGAGTCCGGTGGCCGTGCTCTTCCAGCCTCCGTCCATGGCGACCAGGTTGATGTTCACGTACACCAACAGGTCGCTTTCGGCGGCCCGCTTGTTGATCTCCACTTCCTCGCCGTGCGGTGTGGTGCCGAGGAACGACAATTTCTCGGGATCTTCGGCATCGTGTTGATAGAGGTAGCCGCGCGGAGCGAATGCGTCGTACACGCGATCGCCCACGGCGTGGCGCAACTCGGCCTCGGTCATGCGACGGTGCAGCGCGAGAGCCGCGATGATGTGGACGTCGTCCACTCCGGCCTCGGCGGCCAGATCGAGTACGGCCTCGATCACGCGCTGGCGGATGTCGGGTCGCTGCATCTTGGGCAGAGGAAGGCTCACGTCGTCGAAAGCGATCGTCAGGCGCATACCGGGGAACAGCAGTGACGGCAGCGGATCCTGGTCGATCGGATTGAGCAACGCGTGGCGAATCGCGCCGTCGACGTCGTCGATGGCCGGCAGCGGCTCGGGTGGGTAGATCACGCGACTGCGACCGGCCGGCAACTTCTCGAGTGAGAAGTTCTCGCCACGCCAGAAGAGGATCGGCGGAGTGGAGCGGTCGACGTCGAGAACGAATCCGGGACGGGGCATCAGCGGGTCTCCTGGTGTGGGGGACGAAGGTCGAAGGCGATCTTCACGGCGCCGCGCCGTCCAGCGGCGGCGGCATGTGCGATGGCCTGTTCGTAATCATCGAGGTGATACGTGGCCGACAAGAGTCGATCCAACTGGGCGGTTCGCGCGAGTTCGATCGCGAGATCGAACGTGTGGCGGCGCGATCCGTCGGGAAGATTTTCGGTCCCGTAGGTGTAGGCGCCCACGAGCTGCGTCTCGCGGTGCCACAGTCCGGTGAGATCGACGGTGACTTCGGCCGGCATACCGAGCAGAACCACGCGTCCACGCGGACGCGTGAACTTGATGCTGGCCGCGATCGACGACGAGTCGCCAACGGCGTCGATGGTCGCGTGCGACCCTCCCGACAAGTGATCGCCCACCACGTGGCAACCGACTTCGCGGCGAACGGCGCGCGACAACTCGTCACTCGGCACGGCCACGTCGGCGCCCAGGGCGCGAGCCAGGGCTTGCTGGTGCGGGTAACGAGCACCGACCACGATGCGCACACCGGGTAGGAACGCACGCAGACCGGCCACCGCGCACAATCCCATGGTTCCGGCGCCGAGTACGGCGACCACGGGCGTCTCACCGCGATTCAGTGCGGCCTGCACGGCCGGCCACGTGGCGAGGGCGGCGTGGATTCCACCGGCGGCCGGTTCGACCAACACGGCGCACTCGTCGCTCATGTCGTCGGGGATCGCGTGCAACTGGCTCTCGTGGGCGACGAGTTCGGTCGACCAACCACCCCCCGTCGACGAACAGAAGCCGGTCTGAATGCCGGGTTCGAGACACCCACCCACGAGATGCGCGTAGTCGTCGCCGTCGCCAGGAGCCGCTCCGTCGAACGGAAGCGCCAGTCCGCGCGCGGCATGACCGAGTACCGGTTCGAGCACCACGCGTCGGCCGTCGTCGCAATCGGCCACCACTTCGTGGCCGGGCACGAACGGGAACGACACCCAGTCGTCGAAATAGGTGGACGCGTGCCCTTCGACGAGCGACAGGTCGGAGCCGCAGATTCCGGTGAGTCGTGGTGTGATGCGATGCCAGCCCGATCCGGAGGGGAGAGCGGGTGCGCTCTCGTTCACGAGATCGAGTGGTCCGTACTTGGCGGCACCGGCCGCACTGATCGGACTCACCAGACGAGCCACCGCGAACTTCGCGGGCTTGCGCGAGATCTTGAGTGCGCGCATCAGAAGTTCCTCCGCGAACGCACCGAAAAACGCTTCTGCTCGGATTCGGACACCAGCGGACCGATGGGTAGCAATCGGCGCGGAGCACCTTCGGCCTTCTCCCAGTTCTCGACGAGCCAACCGCGTTTGCGCGCGATGGCCGCGAGGCGAGTCTCGGGATTGACGGCCACTGGGAATCCCACCGCTTCGAGGAGCGGCAGATCGCTGGTGGAGTCGGCGTACGCGACGCACTCCTCGAGGCGGAAACCTTCGGCACGGCAGTAGTCGGCCAGGATCTGCGCGCGGGTCTCGCCCGTGGGTGGCACCACTGCCAACTCGCCCGAGTACGTCCCGTCGGGCCGCTTGGTCATGTCGGCCGCGACGATCTCGTCGAAGAGCGGACGCAAACCTTCTACTGCGAAACTCAGGGCACCGGTGATGAGCACTGTGCGGTGGCCGAGCGCGCGGTGCTCGCGAACACGTCGCAGCCCGGCTGGGAACGACTTGGTCATGATCAACTGCGACAGCAGTTCAGCGGCGTCGGCTTCGATCTGCTCGACCGGTGCGTCTTCGTAACGACGGTAGAAGTAGCGCAGGAAGTCGGCGCGGTCCTTGCGATCCATCGCGAGAAGTCCGGGTGCCTCACGCAAGGTGCGTGCGACGTAACGAATTCGTTCGGGAGTGTTGAGTCGGCGGGTGGCGAGCCACGAGTAGGCCTCCACCACGTTCGAGGCGATCAAGGTGTTTTCGAGATCGAATGCGGCCACCTGCCGTGACGGGTCGAGCACCTGTTTGCGCAGGCGATCACGTCGATCGACCGTGGTCTTGCCGGGGGCGGTCTTCACGCGCGCGTGTTGCACCACCGAAGGCAGGTGAATCGTCGAGATGTAGAGCGGCCAGTCGACCGATCGGGGATCGAGATTGAACGCGGCACGATCAGTGGCATCGAAACCCTCGTGGATGCGCATCAAGTTGTCGACTTGATAAATCGCTTCGCATTCGGTGTAGAGGCCGTAGAGCTCGACGTACTCGAGCGCGCGTTCGATGTCACCACGGCGTTCTTCCAGACGAGCCGACCACGAGGCCTGCACGCCACGCAAGGGCAGCGACTGCAGAGTGCGTTCGGCGCGGGTGACGACGGTCTTGGCACGCGACAACTGCGTCTGCACCCGACCGCGTCCGGGGAAGTTCCAGTCGGGGACCACGATCGGCTGGCCGTGCGAGTCGTAGATCGGATGCTCGGTGAACCAGTCGCGCACGTTGTCGACCAAGGTGCGGTACTTCAGCGGATTGGTGGAACCTGACGCGACCTGTGTGATCGGCGGCGCCGATTCGGGGCCGAGCGCGGCCACGGCAATGATTGCCGCAACCACGATGTCGACCGGGATGACGTCGATGGTTCCCTCGGGGACACCGGGGAATTCCTTCAGGAGACCACGCGCGTACGAAATGATCACCGGCTCGGCCATACGGAAGCCGCGGATCCAGCCCGGGAACGGTTCGGCCAAGGCCGACTCGATGATCGACGGTCGCACGATGCTCACGGGCACCGCACCTTTGGTCTCGTGCAACGCTTGTTCGCCCAAGGCCTTGGTGAACGCGTAGGCATCGGGCCACCCCACACTCGCGGCGCGAGAACGGCCGGCGGCAACGAGTTGATCCTTCACCCACCGCTCACGACATTGTTCGGTCTTCTCGGCGAGGGCCGGGGCGCCGGCGGCGCCGAGTTCGCGACGCGCGTCGGCTCGGAATTCGGACAGTCGTTCGGGTGTGCGGCTGGCCGCTTCGGTGTCACCGCGCAGACGACGCGCGGCCGCCACTTCGGCACGCCACGACAATCCGATGTCGAAAGGTCCGGCGCTCACGAGTTCTTCGGGTGCGTTGCCGCGACGGTTGCCGGCCACGTAACAGGTGGAGACGGCCACGAGATGGGCGAGACGACCCGACGGGCCCGGCCCTTCTTCGTTGAGTACCTGAGCGATGCGCATGGGGCCGAGCAGGTTGATCTCGACCGCGCTGTCGAGCGGTGAGTCGAACGCGACGCTGGCCGCCGAGTGGATGATGACGTCGCACGACGCGAAGGCCCGGCGATCGTCGGGGGAGAGTCCGAGTCCGTCGGTGCCCACGTCACCGCTCACGACGCTGACGCGCGACGCGATTCGTGCATCGAACTGATCGCCCCATTCGGAGCGCAGTCGATCGAACGCGTTGTTCTTGATGATCTCGCGTCGCACGCGTTCGGCAGCCGAGGTTCGTTTCCCGTCGCGAACGAGCAACACGAGCGAGCAATCGGGAACCGCGCGGAGCAATCGTTCGACGAGGGCCGTACCCACGAAACCGGTTGCACCGGTGACGCCGATGCGACGGCCGGCCAAGGCGGAGGAGATCACGACACGGTTCTAGCACCGCTCTCTACCAAATGGTAGAGAAGAGCCCGTTTTTCTGGTAGACACCCGGCGTGGCCCGCCGGACCGGAACCCGAGACCTGATCCTCGAGCGGGCCACCGACCTGTTCGGACGCTGGGGTTTCGAGGCCGTGAGCCTCGATCAGATCGCCGCCGAGGTGGGGGTGGCCAAGCAGACGGTCCTCTATTGGTTCCCGTCCAAGGACGACCTCGTTCAGCAGGTTCTGGCCCGTACGGCGGCCGACCTGGCCGTTGTCGTGGAAGCGGCCATTCGCACCGCACCCGACGATCCGCTCGACCGCTTGGAGGCCGTCGTCAAGGCCGTGTTCCGTCCGGCCGTGCGCCGGCCGGCATTACTCGGTCTCGTTCGTGAGATCAGCCGTCTTCCCGCCGATGCGTCCGAACGGTTCACCGACACGTTGCGACCGCTCGTCGATCGGGCGGTGAGGTGGATGGAGGTGGAGATGAGTGCGGGTCGCTTGCGCCGCGGTGATCCGTCGCTCGTGATCGCGCTGGCCTACGCCACCGTCACCGGAATCGCGACCGAACCCGAGGCCTTGCGTGTGGTCGGTTGGAACGCCGACATCGCGGGTCTGCGTCGTCTGCGCGACGAGTTGGTGGCGTTCTTGCGCTCCGCCCTCGCGACGTGATTCTCGTCAGCGGGCCGTGTTGCGTCGGCGTCGAGAGTGACGTTCGAAAGCCAAGTCGATCAACTGGTCGATGAGTTCGGCGTACGACACTCCCGAGGCCTGCCACAGTTTCGGGTACATCGAGATCGGCGTGAAGCCGGGCATCGTGTTGACCTCGTTGCACAGGAATCCGCGACCGCCCTCGTCGTAGAAGAAGTCGACCCGGGCCAGGCCGTCACAGCGCAGAATGCGGAAGATGTCGAGGGCCAATTGCTGCACCTCCGCCGCTGCGCCGGCGTCGAGCGGCGCCGGAACCAGCAACTGGGCTCCGTCGGTGACGTACTTGTCGTCGTAGTCGTAGAACTCGTTCCCGGGAACGATCTCACCCGGAACGCTGGCCCGCGGTGAGCGGTTGCCGAGCACCGCGACTTCGATCTCGCGACCGGGCACACCTTCCTCCACGATCAACATCTCGTCGTACGACGAGGCGAAGGCGATCGCGGTCGACAGTTCGTCGCGATCGCGGGCTTTGCTCACACCGATCGACGAGCCCATGTTGGCGGGCTTGACGAACATCGGATAACCGAGATCGCGCGCGATGGCGTCGAGACGCGACGGCGACACTTCGTCCACGTGCAGTCCGACGTAGCGCGGTTGCGGAACCCCGTGGCGGGCGAGCACGTCCTTGGCCATCACCTTGTCCATGGCCACCGCCGAGGCCAGGACTCCCGAACCCACGTACGGAAGATCGAGGAGCTCGCAGAGTCCTTGCACGGTTCCGTCTTCACCGAGCGGGCCGTGCAAGAGGGGCAGGATCACGGCGCGACCGCTGGCGGCGGCGGCTTGCAGAACCGGAGCCGACGACACCGGGAGTCCGTCGGCGGCCAGTCGATCGGGTACGTGGCCGGCCTCGAGTTCGCGCATCGCCGCCTCGGCCAATTGCCACTGACCGTCACGATCGATCCCGACGGCGGTGACCGAATAGCGGGTGCGATCGATCGCGCGCAGAACGTGGGCCGCCGTCACACAACTCACATCGTGTTCGGCCGAACGGCCACCGAAGAGGACGACCACATTGATCGGGGCCACGGCGAGACCCTACCGGAGGGCGCCGAAGCGGGTCGGGAACTCGCGGAGTGGGCGCACTACGATCGGCGTTCATGTCGAGTTCACGCGCCTCCGATCCTCGATTCCTCACGCATCACGCCCTGCGGATCAAAGGGTTCGCCAAGGTCGAGACTCTCGTCGACATGACGGCTCTCGACGGCGCCGAGATCGAGTCGCATCTGGGTCAGATGGCGGCGGCCGAGTTGGCGATGTTCCGCGAGGCGCGCGCGTTGTGGCAACTCACGCCACAGGGCAAGGCTGCCCATCCCGAACTCCTGGCCGCCGACCTCGGTGGTGTCGACCTGGGCGGACTGCAGAGCCACTATCACGGTTTCCTCGAACTCAACACCGCGTTCAAGACGTTGTGCGGTGACTGGCAGTTGCGCGACGGCGCACCGAACGATCATTCCGATGCCGCGTACGACAAGAAGGTCATCGGCCGTCTGGTCGACCTCAACGCCGAAGCACAACCAGTGGTGTCGGCGATGTCGACCGTCCTCGGTCGCCTCACTCCGTACGCACCACGACTCGACGCGACCTGTCGACTCGTTCAAGAGGGTCAGCAGAACATGTTCACGGGTGTCATGTGCGGTTCGTTCCACGACGTGTGGATGGAACTGCACGAAGACCTCATTCTCACGCAGGGCATCGATCGCTCGGCGGAAGGGAGTTTCTGATGGCTCGCTTCGGCCAGGTCATCACCGCGATGGTCACTCCGTTCGATGCGGCGGGCCGTCTCGACCTCGACGGTGCGCGCCGCCTGGCCCGTTGGCTGCAGGACAACGGCAACGACGGACTCGTGATCGCCGGCACCACGGGTGAGGCCCCGGTGCTCACTGACGACGAACGTTTGTCACTGTTCGCCGCCGTCATCGAGGCGGTGACCATTCCGGTGATCGCCGGATCGGGTACCAACGACACACTGCACTCGATTCACATGACCAAGGAAGCCACCAAGTTGGGCGCCGCGGGTGTGCTCGTGGTCGCTCCGTATTACAACCGGCCTCCCCAGTCGGGGATCGATGCGCACATTCGGGCCGTGGCCGGCGCAACCAACCTGCCAGTGGTGGTCTACGACATTCCGGTTCGCACGGGCCGCAAGATCGCCACCAGCACGTTGCTCGGTCTCGCGCGCGAAGTTCCCAACGTTCTCGCCCTCAAGGATGCCGCGGGCAATCCGGGTGAAACCGCCAACGTGATCGCCCAGGCGCCGTCGTCTTTCGAGGTGTACAGCGGCGACGACGGTCTCACGCTGCCGCTGTTGTCGGTGGGCGCGGTCGGTGTGATCGGTGTGGCCACGCATTGGTCGGCGCCCGAACACCAAGAGATGTTCCGGGCCTGGGCCGCCGGTGACGTGGCCGGTGCGCGCGCCGTCAATCAAGCATTGCTCGAGAGCTTCTCGTACGAGACCGGCGACGATTCACCGAATCCGATTCCGTCCAAGGTGATGATGAATCATCTCGGTGTGCCGGTCGGGCAGTGTCGTCTGCCCATGGGACCGCCGGCCGACTTCGTGCTCGAGCGGGCCAAGAAGGTCTGGGCCAACCTCGAGGCCCGTCGAAACAAGGCGGCCTGATGCCGGCACCGGTCCGCGTCGTCTTCCTCGGAGGGTTGGGGGAGATCGGCCGGAACTGCATGGCCATCGAACAAGACGACCGCATCTTGTTGATCGACTGCGGCTTGATGTTCCCCGATGCCGACATGCATGGCATCGATTTGGTTCTGCCCGACTTCACGTGGCTGCGCGAGAACGCCGACCGCATCGTCGGATGCGTGGCCACCCATGGTCACGAAGATCATGTGGGTGGATTGCAGTTCCTCCTGCGCGACGTGTCGTTCCCGGTGTTCGGTTCGGCCGTCACGCTCGGACTGGCCCGCGGACGAATCGAAGAGGCGGGGCTGCTCGGAGCCACCGAACTCGTGACCGTGGCCGACAACGAGCGGCGCCACATCGGTCCGTTCGACGTCGAGTTCATCCCGGTCACCCACTCGGTGCCCCACGCGTTCGCGGTGGCGGTGCACACTCCGCAGGGCGTCATCTTGCATTCGGGTGATTTCAAACTCGATCTCACACCGGTCGACGGTCGCCGCACCGATCTGGCGCGCATCGGCGCCATCGCCGCCGGATCGGGTGTTCGTTTGCTGATGTGCGATTCCACCAACGCCGAAGAGCGCGGTTACGCACCGAGTGAGAAGACCATCGGCGCGGTGTTGCGCGCGCTGTTTCACGAACATCGCGACCGCCGCATCATCACGGCATCGTTCGCCAGCCACATTCACCGGGTCCAGCAGATCATCGACGCGGCGGTCGAGACCGGTCGCAAGGTGGCCACCCTCGGTCGCTCGATGCAGAAGAACGTCCGGATGGCCCGCGACCTCGGTGTGCTCAAGGTGCCCGACGAGTCGTTGATCGACATCGAACGGATCGACGACTACCCACCGGGTCGTGTGTGCGTGATCTCCACCGGAAGTCAGGGCGAACCCATGTCCGCGCTGTCGCTCCTGGCCCGTGGCGACAACAAGTGGCTCAAAGTCGGCGATCAGGACACGGTCATCCTGTCGAGTCATGCGATCCCGGGGAACGAGTTCAACGTCACGCGGGTGATCGACGGACTGCTGCGGGCCGGCGCCGACGTGGTGCACTCCGGACTGGTCGATGTGCACGCCACCGGCCATGCGCAGGCCGACGAACTCAAGACGTATTACTCGATCGTCCAGCCCGAGTGGTTCGTGCCGGTGCACGGTGAATACCGGCATCTGGTGGCCAATGCGCGTCTGGGCGAATTGATGGGCATTCCGCGCTCGAACGTTCTGATGTGCGAGGACGGCGACGTGATCGAGTTGTCCGACGACGGCTTGAATCTGGCCGGGCGCGTTCCGGCTGGTTATCTCTACGTCGACGGCATTGTGGGCGATGTGAGCCACGGAGTTCTGCGCGATCGACGAGTGTTGGCCGAAGAAGGCGTGGTGGTGGTCGTGGTGACCGTCGACATCGAGAGCGGCAAGGTGCTCACAGGTCCGGAAATCATCACGCGTGGTTGGGTGTACGCACCGGAAGCCGAAGATCTTCTCGACGAAGCGTGCGACACCGTGGCAGCTGCCGTGGAGAAGGCGCTCGCCGAAGGTGTTCGCGACCCCGAAGGACTAGAGCGAGATGTGCGACGAGCGGCTGGTCGATTCGTGAACGAACGAACCAAGCGTCGTCCGATGATCGTTCCGGTGGTGATGGAAGCCTGACATTCCCGGGGCGCGACGCACCCCGTTGGTAGCGTTCGGGTGTGGCTGCGAAGAAACAGAGTGCTGGTCAAGCCTCGTCTCGATCCGGGAAAGCTCCTGGTCGCACCCCATCGTCCGACAGCCCCACCTCGAGCACACCCCGACCCCGGCGCAGTTCGGGAGAAGTGCGCACCGCCATTTCGGGGCGCGAGAACGAGTTGGGTGCCATCGCCGCCTTCGCCGTCGGCCTGCTGATCGCGCTCGCGGTGTACTTCAAGTTGGCCGGGCCGGTGGGTCGTGGGGCCGACGATGCTCTCGGCGCCGTCATGGGCTGGGGTCGTTACCTGTTGCCGTTCGTGGCGGCCGCGATCGGGGTGGCTCTGTTGCGCGGCGATTCCACGCCGAGCGGAACGAAGTTCGCACTCGGCTGGGGTGGCGTCGGTATCGCCGCCCTCGGACTTCTGCACGTCTTTCGCGGCCCTGATGGCTACACCGGTCTCGACGAGTTGTCGCGGGCCGGCGGCTGGATCGGTGCATTGTTCGGCCAAACCCTCGACTCGTTGCTCGGCACGATCGGCGCGACTCTCGTTCTGGTGGCCGTCGGCTTGGGCGGAGCATTGCTCATCACCACGTTGTCGATCGTCGGGGCGTACGGAAGTGTGCGCGACATCATGGGACGTCTCCTCGCGCGGCTGCGCGCGGGGGTGCGGGCCGCCGCCGATGATCTCGGTTCACTGCGTTCCGATCGCGAGGACGATGCGGTTGGCTCCACCGCGTCCGGAGCGGTGATCGAACCCGGTTTCGCGCCGCTCATTCCGGCCCCGGCCGACGACGATCACGACGAAGACGACGACGTCGAAGAAGAAGATGACGAACGCGATCCGACACCGGTGCCAGCGGCCAAACGTGTGCGCAAGCCGGCGTTGCCTCCCATCGACCCATCGATTCCGGTGAAACAAGGCGAACTCGACGTGAAAGTGGCCCAACCGCGTGGCGACTGGGAGTTGCCGCCGTCGTCATTCCTCGTGCGCACGGGTGCACAGTCGATCGACGAAGCCGAGATCGACCGCCGCGGTCGCATTCTCGAAGAGTCGTTGTCGTCGCACGGCGTGGAAGTGAAATTGGTCGGCCGCACCGTGGGGCCCACCGTCACGCGGTACGAACTCGAACTCGGACCGGGTGTGAAGGTCGCCCGTGTCACGAGCCTGCAAAAGGACATCGCGTACTCGTTGGCCGCGGTCGACGTGCGTATCCTCGCCCCGATTCCGGGCCGCTCGGCCATCGGTATCGAAGTGCCCAACTCGTCACGTCAACTCGTCGCGTTGGGCGACCTCATGGCCTCGGCCGAAGCCAAGGCGGCCAGTCATCCGCTCGACGTGGCCATCGGCAAGGACATCTCGGGCCGTTCGGTGTTCTTGAACCTCTCCACCACGCCGCACTTGCTCATCGCTGGTGCCACCGGTGCCGGTAAGTCGAGCGGCATCAACTGCATCATCACGTCGCTACTCATGCGCACCACGCCCGATCAGGTGAAGCTCATTCTCGTCGACCCCAAGCAGGTGGAGATGGGCCAGTACGCGCGTCTGCCTCACCTGCTCACGCAGCCGGTCAACAACCCGCGCAAGGCGGCCAACGCGCTGTCGTGGGCCGTGCGCGAGATGGAAAAGCGCTACGACATCCTTTACGAAATGGGTTACCGCGACATCACGGGCTACAACGCGGCCTTCGATCGCGGCGAGATCACTCCGGCGCCCGGGTCCGATCGCGTTCTCGAACGCATGAAGTACATCGTCGTCGTGGTCGACGAGTTGAACGACCTCATGATGGTCGCGGCGCGCGACGTGGAAGAGAGCATCACGCGTATCGCGCAGAAGGCTCGAGCGGTCGGCATCCACCTCATCGTCGCCACGCAGCGCCCGTCGGTCAACGTGATCACCGGTGTGATCAAGGCCAACATCCCGGCCCGTATGGCCTTCGCGGTGTCGAGCCAGATGGACAGTCGCGTGATCCTCGACCAGATCGGCGCCGAGAAACTCGTGGGCCGCGGCGACATGTTGTTGCTTCCCGGCAACACCTCGGTCGCACAACGTATTCAGGGCTGCTGGGTCACCGAGGACGAAGTGCGCAAGGTCGTGGCCCACTGGCGCAAGCAGGCCCCCGAGGTCGAATACGTCAAAGGCGTCGAAGGTGACGAGCCGTCGACGGGCAGCCCGGCCGGTTCGGCCATCACCGACTCGTACGGTGGCGGCGATGACGACGATGAGGCCCTGTTGCGTCAGGCCATCGAACTGGTGGTTCGTTCGCAGCTCGGGTCGACCTCGATGCTCCAGCGCAAACTCAAGGTCGGCTTCGCCCGCGCTGGTCGCATCATGGACCTCCTCGAAGAACGCGGTGTGGTGGGTCCGAGCACCGGGAGCAAGGCGCGCGAGGTGCTCATGACCGTCGAGGAACTCGAAGCCCAGGGCTGACGGGCCGGCACTCGGTCGTGGCATGATCTCGCCATGACCACTGCACCGTCGTTCACCGAAGTCACCTCGGGGCTCAAGTTCCCCGAAGGTCCGATCGCCATGAAGGACGGCAGCGTCGTCCTGGTGGAGATGTTCGGACCGCGCATCACACGCGTGTGGCCCGACGGCCGTAAGGAGACCGTGGCCGAGATCGCCGGTGGTCCGAACGGTGCGGCCATCGGCCCCGACGGCGCGTTGTATCTCTGCAACAACGGCGGCTGCTTCACCGAGGTCGATTTCGGCGGCCTGTGTTTCCCCGGACCCTTCGATCCGAAGAAGTACATCGGCGGTCGCATCCAGCGTGTCGATCTCGCCAGCGGAAAAGTGACCGACCTCTACACGTCGTGTGACGGCCGCGCGTTGCGTGCTCCGAACGACCTCGTGTTCGACGGTCTGGGTGGTTTCTATTTCACCGATCACGGGATTCGCGACAACGAGGCGCGCACGGCCGACCTCACCGCGCTGTACTACGCCAAGGCCGACGGTTCGTCGATCAAGGAAGTTGCCTTCCCGGTGGAAGGCCCGAACGGCATCGGCCTGTCGCCCGACGGCAAGACGCTCTACTACGCCGAGACGCACACCGGTCGCGTTTTCAAGCGCGCGATCGTGGCGCCGGGTGAACTCGCACCCACCGCACCGGGTGACACCTCGTCGCTGTTGTGCGGCTTGCCCGGACTGCAGTTGCTCGACTCGCTCGGAGTCGACGGTGCCGGCAACGTGTGCGTGGCCACGCTCGTGAACGGCGGCGTCACCGTCATCGCACCGAACGGCGACATCCTGCAGCACATCCCCACCGGTGATCTGCTCACCACCAACATCTGCTTCGCGGCCGATGGTTCGTCGACCGCATGGATCACGCTGTCGGGCACTGGTCGTTTGGTGAAGATGGACTGGCCGTATCCGGGCCTGCGTTTGGCTCATTCGGCCTGACCCGACCCGGGGGTAGCATCGGGAGTCGTGGCTCAGCAGCGCTTCTACGTCGAGACGCTCGGCTGCCCGAAGAATCAGGTCGACTCCGACAAGCTCATCGGCACGTTGTTGGCCGATGGCATGGTGCCCACCGATTCGGCCGAAGGGGCCGATCTCGTGGTGGTCAACACCTGCGCGTTCATCGAAGACGCTCGGCGCGAATCGATCGACACCATCTTGGCGCTCGACGAACGACGCAAGGCCTCGGCCCGCCTGGTGGTCACTGGCTGTATGGCCGAGCGCTACGGCGACGAATTGGCGACGGCTCTGCCCGAAGTCGACCTGGTCGCCGGCTTCGGTGTCCCGGTCGCGCCGGCGGCCAAGAAGCTCATTCCGGTCTCGTCGAGTCCGGTGCCGTCGCTCGACCTGCTGAATCTTCCGCGTCCGAAATCGGCGTCACCGTGGGCCTACGTCAAGATCGCCGAAGGTTGCGACCGCACGTGTGGCTTCTGTGCCATTCCGTCGTTCCGCGGACCCCAGCGCAGTCGTGACGTGGCATCGATTCTGGCCGAGGTCGAACAACTCGAAGCCCGCGAAATCGTGTTGGTCGCACAAGACCTGGCGAGTTTCGGCAAGGATCGCCCCGACGAGTTGGGTGCCGGAAGCATCGTGTCGCTCGTCGAGTCGGTGTCGGCCCTCGTCGATCGCACGCGTTTGCTCTATCTCTACCCGAGCGATCTGAGTGACGAACTCATCGACGCAATCCTCGCGTCGGGTGTCCCGTACTTCGATCTCTCGCTTCAGCACGTGAGCAAGCCCCTGCTGCGCCGGATGCGCCGCTGGGGTGACGGTCAGCGATTCCTCGATCGGATCGCCGACATCCGTCGCCGCGAAGCGGAGTCGGCGTTCCGGAGCAACTTCATCGTCGGCTATCCGGGGGAGACCGAGGCCGATCACGACGAGTTACTCGCCTTCGTGGAGGCGGCCCAACTCGACTGGTGCGGCTTCTTCGCGTACTCGCCCGAGGAGGGCACCTACGCGTACGACCTCGACGGCGCCGTACCCGAGTCGCTCGTGCGCGAACGTCTCTCCGAACTCTCCGAAATGCAGGATGCGATCACCGCACGCAAGCGCGACGAACTGATCGGGAGCACCATCGAGGTGTTGGTCGACTCGCCCGGTGTGGGTCGCAGTCATCGCGAGGCACCGGAGATCGACGGCATCGTCGAATTGCCCGATTCGCTCGCGGTCGGCCAGTTCCACCAGGTTCGCGTGGCCGATGCGTTGGGTCCCGACTTGATCGCCGAGGTCGTCTGATGCCGGTCGATCCGAACGCCATCGCCACCTGGGCCAACGCCGTCACGGTGGGGCGCATCTTGTCGGCGCCGCTGATGTTCCTCGTTGTCCCCGATGGCACCAGTGGTTCGTGGGTCGCCTTGGCCGTCTGGTTCGTTCTGTGTGTCAGCGATGGTTTCGACGGTTACTTGGCTCGGCGCCACGGAACCACCCGGGCCGGCGCGTTCCTCGATCCGTTGGCCGACAAGGTTCTCGTTCTCATCGCCATGTTCACCTTGGTGAGTAACGACATCTACTGGATCGTCCCGGTTCTCATCATCGCGGCGCGTGAAGTGGCCATCAGCATGTATCGCGTGGTGGTGGGCGCACGGGGTGTGAGCATGCCGGCCAGCCGTCTGGCCAAGTACAAGACGACCATTCAGCAGTTCAGCGTGGCCTTCGCCATCGCCCCGATCACGGCCGAGAACGCGACCTGGCTCTGGAAGTGGCTGCTCTGGATCGCGGTGGTCCTGACCGTCACGAGTGGCTTGCAGTACTTGTGGCGAGCCCAACGTCAGAGGCCCTGACATGAGGTGTTCGGTGATCGCCGTCGGAACCGAGTTGCTGCTCGGTCAGATCGTCGACACGAATTCGTCCTGGATTGGCGAGCGTCTGGCCGCCAACGGCATCGACTCTCATGTGCAGTTCAAGGTGGGCGACAACCATCGGCGCATCGTGGCGTTGTTGCGCGGGGCGCTCGACGAAGCCGACGCGGTGATCATGTGCGGGGGACTCGGGCCCACCCATGACGACCTCACGCGTGAAGCGATCGCCGAAGTGATGGGTGTCGATCTCGAGATGAACGACGGTGTGGCCGACGTGATCCGCGAGATCTTCTCGTCACGGGGTCGGCGCATGGCTGACAACAACTTGCGTCAAGCCATGGTTCCGCGCGGTGCCACGATCATCCCGCAGACGCGCGGCACGGCACCCGGCCTCATCTGTCCGATCGGACCGAGCGGCGACAAGGTCGTGTACGCGGTGCCGGGCGTGCCGCACGAGATGTACGACATGATGGAGCGCGCGGTGCTGCCCGACCTGCGTCGACGCGGGGGCGACGTGAGCGTGATCGCCAGCAAGGTCGTGCGCACCTGGGGCGAGAGCGAGAGCGGTCTCAACGAGCGCCTGGCACCGCTCATCGAACGGCTCGAAGCCGAAGGCAATCCCACGTTGGCATTCCTCGCCAGTGGCTGGGAAGGCATCAAGGTTCGCCTGACCGCCAAGGGCGCCGACCTCGCGCAGGCCCAGGCGATCATCGATCGCTGGTTGCCCGAAGTGCATCGTCACGTGGGTGAGTTCGTGTTCGGGTACGACACCGACACCATGGAATCCGTCGTGCTCGATCTGCTCGACACTCGCGGCTGGTCACTCGGTCTCGCCGAGTCGGTCACCGGCGGATTGGTGGCCGGTCGCATCACGGCCGTGCCGGGAGCCAGTCGAACGTTCAAGGGATCGATCGTGTCGTACGCGAGCGAGGTGAAGTTCGACGTGTTGTCGGTGCCGCACGGTCCGGTGGTGAGTGCCGACGCCGCGGTCGCGATGGCCGATGGTGCGCGCCGTGTGCTCGGAGCCGATGTCGGTCTTGCGCTCACGGGGGTGGCCGGACCGACCGAGCAGGACGACCAGCCGGTCGGAACCTTGTGGGTCGGTTTGGCGTTGCCGAATCAGGCGACCACCGCCACACTGTTACGCATGCCGGGTACACGCGATCAGATGCGCCAGATGTCGGTCATCTCGGCACTCGATCTGCTGCGAAGACGGATTGCCTGAGCCAGGACGCCAGGCTTCATAGCCTGACCCCATCGGCCCTCGTAGCTCAGTTGGATAGAGCAACGGCCTTCTAATCCGTAGCGCGCACGTTCGAATCGTGCCGAGGGCGCCCAAATCGGCCAGTCAGGTCTAGAATTCTGCGTCGGCCTGCGTACCCCCAACGATCGAGGTTTTCGTGAAGTTCAAGAAGGGTGACACCGTCATCTATCCCCAGCACGGGGCCTGCAAAGTGGTGGCGACCCGCAAGGAAGACCCGTTCGGCAGTGGCAAGCAGATCGAGTACCTGGTGCTCAGCACGGTCATCGGCGAGATGATGCTCAAGGTCCCGATGTCGAAGGTCGACGACGTGGGCGTGCGTCCGCCGGTGTCGCCCGACGAGTTGGCCGACTTGGTCGCGGTGTTGGCCAAGCCCGATCCGCGCGTACCGAGCAACTGGAGCCGTCGCTTCAAGAACCACCAGGAGAAGTTGAAGAGCGGTGACGTGTATCAGGTCGCCGAAGTGGTGCGAAACCTGTCGGCCCGTAATCGTGACGCGAGCCTGTCGGCCGCCGAGCGCACGATGTACGAGCGCGCACGCGTCAACTTGATCTCCGAGATCGCACCCGCGTTGAAGGTGTCACCCGAAGAAGCCGAGCGCTATCTCGACGATGCGTTGGCCAAGGGCGTGTTGAAGGCCACCAAGGCCGCGCCCAAGAAGGCCGATGCTCCGGCCGCGTCCCCCGCTCCGGCCGAGCCGGCCAAGAAGGCAGAAGCCAAGAAAGCTGAGCCGAAGAAGGCCGAGCCGGCCAAGAAGCCAGAAGCCAAGAAAGCTGAGCCGAAGAAAGCCGCACCGGCGAAGAAAGCTGAGCCGAAAAAGGCTGAAGCAAAGAAAGCCGCACCGGCCAAGAAGCCCGCCAAGAAGTAGTCGCTCGCCGAGGCCACGAGGTGGCTCGGTAGGGTGCGCTCATGGTGAAGTCCATGTTGAACAGGATGTCGATCACACGCGACGACCTGATGTCGAAGATCGCCCAGGGCGAGATCGACACGATCATCATGGGTTTCCCCGATCGCTACGGGCGTCTGACCGGCAAACGGACGGCCGCGTCATTCTTCGTCGAGCACGTGGCCGACCACGGCACCGAGAATTGCGACTATCTGCTCACGTGCGATCTCGATTACCAACCGCAGACCGGATTCCGATTCTCGAGTTTCGACAAGGGCTACGGCGACATGGTGGCGGTGGCCGATTGGTCGACGGTGCGTGTTCTGCCGTGGGTTCCGAAGACTGCTCTGGTCGTGTGCGACCTGCGCACGCCCGACGGCCAGCCGGTGGACGTCGCTCCGCGCACGATCCTGGCCCGCCAAGAAGAGGCCGCCCGTGCGCTCGGCTTCGCGCCCATGGTCGGCAGCGAGATCGAGTTCTTCATGTTCCACGAGTCGTACGAGGAAGCGCACAGTCGCGGATACCAGCAACTGCGCCCGCACTCCGCGTTCGCCGAGGACTACAACATCCTCGCCACCACGCGCGACGAAGAAGTGATCGGCCGCATTCGACGCGCGTTGATCGAGGCCGGTTGTCCGGTCGAGTTCTCGAAGGGCGAAGCCGGTGCGGGTCAGCACGAAATCAACATCGGCTACGCGTCTCCGCTCGAGATGGCCGATCGCAACCTCGTGTACAAGACGGCGGCCAAGGAGATCGCGGCGGCGGCCGGCAAGTCGATCACGTTCATGGCCAAACCGGGCTTTCACGACGTGGGTTCGTCGTGTCACCTGCACGTGAGCCTGTGGAGTCTCGACGGCAAGACGCCGGTGTTCCCCGATGAGGCCGGTCAGTGGGGGATGAGCGACACGTTCCGGTACTTCCTCGCTGGCCAGATCGCCACCGCGCGCGAGTTCGCGTTGCTGTGGGCTCCCACGGTCAACAGTTACAAGCGGTTCCAACCGGAATCGTGGGCGCCCACCGGAGTCGGCTGGGGGGTCGACAATCGCACTCTTGGGTTCCGCAAGGTCGGCCATGGTGCGTCCACGCGCGTCGAGAGTCGTATTCCGGGGGCCGACGCCATCAGTTACCTCGCGTTCGCCGGGGCCATTGCCGGTGGCTTGTACGGCATTCGTCATCGCCTCGAGCTCGCGGCTCCGTACGAAGGCAACGGCTACACCGCACCCGATGTCGGTCGCATTCCCTGGAATCTGCCCGATGCGATCGAACTCTGGAAGACGAGCGACATCGCTCGCGAGTGCTTCGGTGACGACGTGCACCACTGGATCCTGCGCTGTGCCGAATCCGAGTGGGAAGCGTTCAATCGCACGGTCACCGACTGGGAACTTCGCCGCTACTTCGAGCGGATCTGACGAAAGGTTGTCCATGGGTCGTCTCGACGGCAAGGTCGCTCTCATCACTGGTGCATCGTCCGGCCTCGGTCGGGTGGCCGCCGAACTCTTCGCTCGTGAGGGCGCCGCCGTGGTCGTCGCCGATGTGGTCGATGGTGACGAGGTCGTGTCGGCGATCGACGCCGCCGGTGGCGACGCCACCTTCGTGAGTTGCGACGTGACCGACGACGAGTCGGTGAAGAACGCGGTCGACCACGCGGTCGCGACGTTCGGCGCTCTCCACGTTCTCTACAACAACGCCGGTGTGATGCTGGGCGACGACGACAATCCCGAGACCACGTCGATCGAGACCTACGACAAGACGATGGACATCAACGTCAAGGGTGTGTTGCTCGGCTGCAAGCACGCCATCCCGGCCCTGCGAGCATCGGGCGGCGGATCGATCGTGAACGTCGCGAGTTTCGTCGCCCACATGGGCGCGGCCACACCCCAGGTCGCCTACACCGCGTCGAAGGGTGCGGTACTGGCCATGACCCGCGAGATCGCCGTCATTTACGCGCGTCAGGGAATTCGTGCCAATGCGTTGTGTCCCGGACCCGTCATGACTCCGCTACTGGCCAAGTTCCTGAGCGACGACGCCAAACGCAATCGCCGCCTCGTGCACATTCCGATGGGACGTTTCGGCGAACCACTCGAGATCGCGCAAGGCGCTCTCTTCCTCGCCAGTGACGAGAGCAGTTGGATGACGGGGCAGTCGCTCGTCATCGACGGCGGAATCACCGCCGCTTACGTGACTCCCGAGTGATACCCACGCGCTGACCCTGCGGTTCTCGTTCCGCGGCGCCGAAAGGCCGCTGGAGTGCAACCGAACGACTCCTTGAAGTGAACGGCGAGGTGTCTCTCATCGGTGAAGCCGAGCCCCGCGGCAATCGAGCGGATGCTCGACGATGTCGTCAGCAATTGGTCGGCCGCGGTCGTCAGTCGACGGTCGAGGCGATACCGCGCGGGTGGAACTCCGACCATTTTCTTGAACTGGCGACGCCACGTCTCGTAGGGCATGCCGGTCGCGGTTGCTACTTCGGTCAGATCGAGCCGATCGCCCAGATTTCCGGCGAGCGCATCACGAGACCGATCGAGCCAGTTGGCGGCCGATTCCGACCGGCTCGCCTCCGCGTTGTCCAACATCTCGGCGAGCAGGGCCAGGATCATCGCGGCCTCGGCGTCGCGTTCGGCGGGAGTCACCGGAGCGGGGCGTCGTCGAAAGTGATCGAAGCGGGCCGCCCACCGGTCGGCATCGCCGAGCGACCGCACCGGATTCCGGATGTCGAGCAATCCGTTCGTCGCCGCCAAGCGGAACATCGGCCCATCGAACGCGAGGAACCGCTCCTCCCATCCGCCTGGTCCGGCTCCGTAGTTGTGTGGGTGGCCCGGCACGACCAGTACGAGGTCACCCGGACCGAGTGCCACGTCGTGATGCGCATCGCGGTACCGACCTCTTCCGGAGGTGACGAGTGTGCAACCGAAGAGTGGAAAGCGGGCCTCGACGTCGGATCTCGGCCGTGTGGTGATCGCATGTCCCGCGAGTACGAGCCACCCCATGCGACCGCGAGCGCCCCGCCGCTCGACGATCGACGGCGCAGTGGGCCTGGGCATCACCATTTCATACCACGTTTGCCAGGAGCTACCTTGCCTGACCACGCCGAAAGGGGTTCATTCGCGGTGATGGATCACTCCGAGATCGACCTCGATGCCGAGCACCTCGCCGACTCCGCCTTCTGGGCGGCCCCGACGGACCATCGAGCGCGGGTCTTCGCCGCCCTTCGTCGGGACGCTCCGGTGCGGTGGTACCCGCCGAGACGCAGCGGGTTCAGTCGCGCGTGTACCGAGTTCTGGGCACTCACTCGTTACGACGACATCTGGCACGCCAGTCGAACACCGTCCGTGTATTGCTCCGGGGTGACGATCGACATCGAAGAGATGCCAGCGGAACTCGGCGAGTTCTACCCCTCGATGATCAACCTCGACGATCCCGAGCACGCACGACTGCGCCGACTCGTGGCGAGTGGGTTCACTCCGAAACAGACCGCTTCGTACGAGCCGCAACTGCGTTCGATCGCCGCGGAAATCATCGATCAACTGCTGGAGCGATACGGCGACGGTACGGAGTTCGACTTCGTCGCGGAGGTGGCGGCGAAGTTGCCTCTGCGCGCCATCTGCTCGATGCTCGGAGTGCCGCCCTCCGATCAAGCTCTGATGTTGCAGTGGACGAACCAGGCCGTGTCACCCGACGACCCGAGCGTCGGTATCGACGGTGCCGCGTCCGGTCTGCGCCAGATCGCCGACTATGCGATCGAACTGGGCCGCCAACGGCAACGAAAGCCGACCGAGGATCTCACGTCCGTTCTCATGCACGCCGAAGTCGACGGTGAGCGGCTGGACAGCAAGGAGTTCGCGAACTTCTTCATCCTGCTCCTGTCAGCCGGTAACGAGACGACCCGCAACGCCACCACCCATGGACTTCGTCTGCTCACTCGGAACCCCGATCAGCGAAGGATCTGGTTCGACGAATTCGAGACCCATGCCGCGACCGCCGTCGAGGAGATCGTGCGTTGCGAACCGCTCATTTCGAACATGTGCCGCGTGCTCACACGAGATGTCGAACTTCATGGAGTGACACTGCGCGCGGGTGAGAAGGTCGCCTTGTGGTACCCGTCGGCCAACCTCGACGAGTCCGTCTTCGAGAACGCCGACCACTTCGATGTCCGGCGTCCGGTGCACCCGCAGCAAGTCGGCTACGGCGCCGGAGGGCCCCACTTCTGTCTCGGCGCGAACTTGGCCCGTCGCGAGTTGACCGTCATCTTCGACGAAATTCGCCGCCGGGTTCCCGACCTCGTCGCCACCGGAGAACCTGATCGCGTCGTGTCGATGGCGCTCAATTCGGTTCGCAGTCTGCCCGCCAGCGTTCGTCCGTGAGGGAAGGCCTCGTCAGTCGAGAACGACGATTCCGCGCGCGGTCTGGATCCGTGCGGCCAGTGCCGGTCGATCGGCGAAGTGGACGACGATACGAGCCGGTTCGTCACCGAGCGTCATGTCGTCGCTCACGGCCGACAACATGAGATCGATCGTTCGCGGTTCGGGGTGGAAGAGCTCGAGATCGACGAGAAGTCCGGCCACCGGAAGGCCAGTCGAGGGGTGCGCCGAGTGGCCCCAGTCGATGAAGAACGGAAGAACGTTCGCTGCATCGTTCGCTTGTGCGGCGACGGTCAGGGACCATTCGAGGACGACTCCGTCAGGACGTTGACGCGACATCGACACGATCGCGCCCGGATCGAATCCGGACTCGCGGGCCAACGCGAGCACGTCGACGAGAGGGCGGCGCGATGATGCGCACCACGCGACGAGACGCGGTTCGTCGAGATGGTCGATTCCGAACGGTCGGGGAGCCGCCGGTTCGGGTTGGGCAGGGTCGGGACCGATGACTTCGAGATAGGTGGATCCGCCCAATCCGACCAACGCGTTGTACGTGCCCCATCCGAGATGAGCGCCGCCGGGGACTGGTGCGACCCCGAGCAATTCTTCGACGTGGCGAACGCTCTGTCCGAGGTCGGGTGTCGCGTACACGAGGTGGTCGATCGTCAAGTGAGTACCCATGGGCTCCCTCGAGCCTGCCAAACTCGACGTCATGTCAGAAACTTCTCGCATGGCCTTCCTCGGTCTGGGTGTGATGGGTTGGCCGATGGCCGGGCATCTCGCCAAAGCCGGTCATGACGTCACCGTCTACAACCGCACCACGTCGAAGAGCGATCAGTGGGTGAAAGAGCAAGGTGGCCGCAGCGCATCCACGCCGGCCGCGGCCGCTTCGGGTGCCGACTACGTGATGATGTGCGTGGGCAACGACGCCGATGTCCGTTCGGTTGCTCTTGGTCCCGATGGTGCATTGGCTGGCATGACACCGGGATCGGTTCTCATCGATCACACCACTGCATCGGCCGATGTGGCCCGTGAACTCGCTGCTGCGTGTGCGGCCAAGGGCGTCGGTTTCGTGGACGCGCCGGTGTCGGGTGGTCAAGCCGGTGCCGTGAACGGCGCGCTGACGATCATGTGCGGCTGCGACGACGACGCGGTGTTCGCGCGAGCCCGCGCGGCGGTCGCTCCGTACGCGCGAGCCTGTGCTCTGCTCGGTTCGGCCGGAGCCGGTCAACTCACCAAGATGGTCAACCAGATCTGCATAGCGGGTGTGGTGCAGGGTTTGTCGGAAGGCGTGAACTTCGCGCAGAAAGCCGGACTCGACGTCGATGCCGTCGTGGAAGTGATCGGCAAGGGCGCTGCGCAGAGCTGGCAGATGGACAACCGGGCCAGCACCATGGCGAAGGGCGAATTCGAGTTCGGGTTCGCGGTCGAATGGATGCGTAAGGACTTGGCCATCTGCCTGGCCGAGGCCAATCGCAACGGTGCACGACTTCCGCTCACGGCCTTGGTCGACCAGTTCTACGCCCAGGTACTGGCGCGGGGTGGTCGCCGCTGGGACACCAGCAGCCTCGTTCATCTGCTTCAGAACGACTGAGCGGGCGTAAGGTACGGGCATGGGGGAGAAAGACGTTCGTCGCACGCTGCTGGCTCAGGCCGAGCGGACACTGGCCCACAACCAGGCCGGGACCACCGATCTCACCGAGTCGGTCACCCGCATTCCGGCCGCCAACTACTTCGACCCCGAGCGCTGGCAACGTGAAGTCGATCTGATCTTCAAGCGAGTTCCGCTGCTGTTGGCCACCTCGGCCGAGATCAAAGAAGCGAACTCGTACAAGGCCATCGAAGTGTGCGGGATGCCGGTGTTGGTGGTGCGCGACTCCGATGGTGTGGTGCGCGCGTTCGTCAACATGTGCAGTCACCGCGGCGCGATGCTCGTCGACGAAGGTGTCGGCTCCACCCGCCGCTTCACCTGTCCGTATCACGCCTGGAGTTACAACCAGCAAGGTGATCTGGTCGGCATCTTCAAGCAGAGTGACTTCGGCGAGATCGACTTCTCGTGCATGAGCCTCACGAGCCTGCCGGTCACCGAGCGGGCCGGTCTCATCTGGGTCATCTTGTCGCCGACGTCGACTCTCGATCTCGACGCATTCTTCGCGGGCTACGACGAACTACTCGGGTTCTGCAACTTCGCCGAGATGAACCACTTCGGTTCACGTCGTCTGGTCGGCCCCAACTGGAAGGTGTCGTTCGACGGTTACGTCGACTTCTACCACTTGCCGATTCTCCACAAGAACACCTTCGGTGCGAACTTCCCGGCTGATGCACTGTTCCATCGTGTGGGTCCGCACCAGCGCGTCACCGGTCCGCGCGGTTCGTGGTCGAAGCTCGAAGGTGTTCCGAAGGATGAATGGCCCGACAGCGTTCTGACCGGAGGAGTCTGGAGCGTGTTCCCGCACGCGTCCATCGCCGGCTTCGACCTCGGCGAGCACAAGATCTACCAAGTGGCCCGTATCTTCCCCGGTTCCAACGCCGACGAGTCGATTTCGTATCTCGACTTCATCTCCACCGCGCCGCTCACCGACGAGTTCATCGAAACGGCCAATCAGCAGATCGCATTCCTCGAGCACGTGGTGCGCGACGAGGACTACGCCACCGGCCTCAAGATCCAGCGCACTGTCAAGACCGGCGCGAAGAAAGAATTCGTGTTCGGTCGCAACGAAGGTGGTGCGCAGTACGTGCACGGTTGGCTCGACGCGATTCTCGAGACTCCCGATAGCGAACTGTCCGACTTGTTCCGCCGCGGCATCTCGGCCGGGCGTCTCGTCACCGACTGACGGCGTCCAGCGCCTTCGGGTCGTTCAGCAATTCGACGATCGTCTGCGCGAACTGCGCGGCCGGGGCGCCATCGAAGACGCGGTGATCCCAGGTGAGACTCAGCGTGAGCCGCTTGGTGGTGCTCACCTTTCCCTTGGCGCCCAGCACCAGATCGTCACGCAGACGACCCACACCGAGGATCGCCGTGTTGGGCGGATTGATCACGGGTGTGAACGCGTCGACACCGAACATGCCCAGAGCGCTCACCGAGAAGGTTCCACCCTCGAGGTCGTTGAGAGCCAACGATCCGCCCCGTGCGGCGGTGGCCAGACGCTTGGTCTCGGCCGCCAGCGCCGTGAGATCGAGACGATCGGCGTTGCGAACGACTGGGACAACGAGGCCCTCGTCGAGGGCCACCGCCATACCCACGTGCACGTCGGGCAGGAGAGCGATGCCGTCGGAGGTGACCTGGCTGTTCACGATCGGGTGAGCCCGCAACGCACGGGCCGCCGCTGCGATCACGTAGTCGGTGAAGCCGGGCTTGTTCTCGCGCGCATCGCGATCAGCGATCACCGCGTCGAGGTCGGCGTCCATCGTGAGCGTGAGTTGCGCCATCTGCTGGAGCGAGGCATGCATGCGCTTGGCGATCGTGCCGCGCATCCCCGACATCTTCTTCACCGACGTGGGTGTCTGGCTGGCCGGCGGTAGCGCATCAGCCGTGTTGGCCGTGTTGGCAGCCGAACTGGTCGCGGTGGGTGGCGGCGTCGCAGCCGACAGACGTTGACGAACGTAGGTGGCCACCGCATCGCGGGTGACGCGACCGTCCTGAGCGTCGTACGGAACAGCGGCAAGGTCGACGCCGAGAAGTTCGGCCAACTGCCGAGCCGCCGCGGTGGCCAACACCTGACCCGACGCCGACACGATGGGGGCAACGGCCGGGCCGGTTGCCACCGACGCCGCGACAGGGGCGGCAACTCGTGGACGAGTGGCCGCGAGTTCGACGTCTTCCGACACGATGCGACCGTCGGGTCCGGTTCCGACCACCGAGTTCAGATCGACGCCGAGTTCGGCCGCGCGACGACGCGCATTGGGTGACACGAACAGACGGCCGTCGCGTCGAGATGGCGCGGTGGGTGCCACCGGGGCGGCTGTTGCGACCGAAGCAGCCGCGGCCGCCGGGGCGGCGGCGACGGGAGTGGGCGTGTTCGCGGCCGGTGGCTGTTCGCCGTCGGCGAGCAGCAGTGCGATCACCGCACCGCACGCATGCGTGGAGCCGACTTCGGCGATGTGGTGCAAGATGCCTTCGCCGGCGGCTTCCACGTCACTCTCGACCTTGTCGGTCTCGATGCGAAGAACCGCCGTACCAGGTGTGACCTTCTGACCCGACGGTACGAGCCACTCGAGAATCGTGCCCTCTTCCATGGTGAGGCCGAGTTTGGGCATCAAGAAATCAGTGGCCATGAGAATCCTCCGCGGGGAGATCGAACGAGAGTGTCGACGCGGCACGCACCAGCGTGCGTTCGACGTCGATGACGAGTGGTCCGGACGACTCGACGCGCACCGTCACCGCACCATCGGGGCTCACGGCCAGATCGCGTTCGCCGTCGAACGCCAGAATCGTGCGACCGCGCAGTGTGATCGACTCACCTTCGACGAGTGGACGAACCTCGGCCACGTCGATCGTGGTGAAAGACCCCGGCGCGAGGGGAACCCGCACGCGCCGCCCACCGGCGCCCAGGCGCACGAACACTCCGCCGGCCTCCCAACGATCGATGGGGTGAATGCGACCCGCGATCGACGACAGCCCGGTACTGGCCGGAGTCGCGACCGCGGCGACGACCGCGGTGATCGTGCTGGGGTCGCGAACGGCGCGGGCTCCGATGAAGTCGGCGTCGATGAAAGCCAGATCGACGAGGGCGACATCGTCGACCGACGAGTCACGGTCGTCCACGCGCACGACGATCTTCTTCGAACGACGCGCGACGTCGGCTACCGATACGACACCGGCGGCGATGAGACCCGCGGCCGCACCGGCTGACGTGCCGTCGACGGCGACGGGGTAGACGTTGTTGGTGCCGGTGGAGATGGCGATGAGCGGCGCATCGGGCCAACCGAGTGCGACGTCACGCGACGTTCCGTCACCACCGAGAGCGATCACTGCTCCGGCCTGTTCTTTCCAGAAGCGTCGGGCTGCGCCGATCGTGTCGTAGCGCGAGCCAGTGACGGGTTCGTCGACGATCTCGACCGGTGCATCGAGTCCCTCGGCGGCTCGTCGACCCAAGTGATGCGTGTCGGGAGCGATCAGGATTCGCTCGGCTCCCGCTTCCGCCGCGGCCACGATCGCCCGCCGCACGATGCCGACCTTGGTGACGTCGCTCGTGTGCGTTGCCGGCGTCACGAGACGCCGGATGTCCTTGCCCGCGTTGGGGTTGACGATGATGCCGACGGTCGACACGTGTCGTTCAGGCTCCGACCGGCGACCGGAAGAGAACGCTGCGGATACCGGCTTCGATGCGCGCGGCATCGGGGATGTAGTGCTGCTCGAGGGCTGGTGAGAACGGCACGGGTGAGAACGGCGCCGCGATGCGTCCGACCGGAGCGTCGAGGTAGTCGAAAGCATGCTCCTGGATCTGCGCGGCCACTTCGGCGCCCAGTCCTCCGAAACGAACTGCTTCGTGGACCACGACCACGCGGTTGGTCTTCTTGGCTGACGCCACGATGGTGTCGATGTCGAGCGGTTGAAGCGTGCGCGGATCGATCACTTCGCACTGGATTCCGTCGCCGGCCAATTTCTCCGCCACCGCGGTCGCTTCGTGCACCATGCGTCCCCACGCCACGATCGTCACGTCGTTGCCGGGGCGCACCACATTGGCCACGCCGAGCGGAACGATGTAACGCTCTTCGGGCACCGGACCCTGGATGCCGAGCAACCGCTTGTGCTTGATCATCACGGTCGGGTTGTCCTCGCGAATGCAGGCCGCCATGAGGCCCTTCATGTCGTAGGGCGTAGCGGGGTGGACGACTTTCAGGCCCGGGATGTGGCACAGCAGAGCTTCGAGGGACTGGCTGTGCTGCGCGGCAGCCGAGAGTCCACCGCCACCGGCGGTGGTGATGGTGAGCGGAATACGGGCCTCGCCGCCGAACATGTACTTCAACTTCGCGGCCTGGTTGACGATCTGATCCATGGCCACACACATGAAGTCCATGAACATCAAGTCGACGATGGGACGCAAGCCGGTGACGGCCGCGCCAACGCCGAGTCCGATGATCGCCTGCTCGCTGATGGGAGTGTCGACGACACGCTCGGCACCGAACTTGGCCTGCAGGCCGCCGAAAGTGCCGAACACCCCACCGAAGGCTCCGATGTCTTCACCGGCGCAGAACACGTTCGGGTCGTCTTCCATGGCTTGGCGGACGGCCTCGTTGAAGGCCATCACGTACGGGAGTTTGCGCTCGTCGCTCATCAGTTGCCTCCATTGGCCGAGTAGACGTCGACCAACACTTGATCGGACGTGGGCAGCGGGCTGTCCTCGGCGAACTTGATCGCCACTTCGATGTCGTTGCGCAGTTCGGCCCAGATGTCGTCGAACTGTTGACGCGTCGCGACCTTGTTCTCGATCATGCGGTCTTCGAGAGTGAAGATCGGATCGCGTTCTTTCCACTTGGCCACTTCGTCGTCGGAGCGGTACTTGAGGCCGAGGTTCTGGACACCGTGGTGGTTGTAGAAGCGGTAGGTCTTGGCCTCGATGAGCGACGGTCCACCACCGGCTCGTGCCTTGGCCACGGCCTCGAGGGCCGCTTCGTGCACCGCGATCACGTCCATACCGTCGACGATCACGCCGGGCATGCCGTATCCGGCCGCGCGGTCGACGATGTCGGTGATGGCCATGGTCTTGTCGCGGGGAGTGAACTCGCCGTACTCGTTGTTCTCGCAGGCGAACACGATGGGGAGATGCAATGCGCAGGCCATGTTGGCGGCCTCGTGGAACGCACCGATGTTGGTGGCGCCGTCACCGAAGAACGCCACCGCCACCTGGCCACGGCCGCGGTACTTGTTGGCGAAGGCCGCGCCCACCGCGATGGGGGAGCCCGCACCCACGATGCCGTTGGCGCCGAGCATGCCGAGCGAGAGGTCGGAGATGTGCATCGATCCGCCCTTGCCCTTGCAGTAGCCGGTCGACTTACCCATGAGTTCGGCCATCATCCGGTTGAAGTCGCCACCCTTGGCGACCAAGTGACCGTGACCGCGGTGAGTCGACGTGATGTGGTCGTCGTCGTTGAGCGCGCCGCAAATACCGGCCGCCACTGCCTCTTCGCCCACGTACAGGTGAAGGAAGCCTGGGAGTTTGGCGGCTTCAGCCAGACGACCGGCGGCCTCTTCGAACAGGCGGATGCGGACCATGCGTCGGTGCAGGTCGAACTGAACGGCGGGTGTGATGCTCATGTGGCTCCTAGGCGTCGAGGCCGCGCGCCCAGCGAAGTGAGCGACGCAGTAGTTCGTAGTAGGCGGGCTTTTCCCACGAGCATCGTTCGATGCGCGGGTAGTAGTCGAGGACCGGGACCATGTCGTAGTGGCCGCGGCAGTGACCGAGTGTGTTGTACAGAATCGACCCGTTCCCGAGATCGCGCAGATACATCACGAGATGCTGCGCGTCGGTGGTGGTCCAGTCGGCCTCGGCGAATCCGGCTGCTTCACCTTGCCAGGTGGTGTGCAACAGCGGCTGGAGGGCCGAGCGGTCGGCGTACTCGCTCAAGTACAACTCGTCGTCGGTCTCGAACGGTTCGACTCCGGCCACCAGCCAGTGGTTCGGGTCGGTGATCTCGACTCGGTACGGCTGAATGGGCGGGTGAGCCACGAACTGGCTGCCGAGTGTCTCGGCCCAGAGGGGGAACACTCGCGGTGACTCGACACCATTGGGGCCGCCCAGAGTGAGCGCGGCGTTGGTGCCGTGTAACGCAACCCAGCGACCGCCGCCCTCGACCCATGCGCGGATGGCCTTTTGTGCACCTTCACTCGGGCGCACGTCGCACGTGTACGAGACGAGAATCGACGACTGCGTGATGCCGGTCGTGTCTTCGTAGTCGGGCTGCACGCGAACGCGGAACTCGTCGTGCTCGGCGAGCAAGGTGAGGAGTTCGCGTCGCGCGAAGTCGATGTCGTGGTACTTGCCGCCCGCCACCAGAGTGACGTCGATGCGCTTGCCGCTCATCGCGCGATCAGAAGTCGACGCGCTTGAGGAAACCGCCGTCGACCGTGAGATTCACACCGTTGATGTGCTTGGCGCGATCACTGGCGAGGAAGGCCACGGCGTTGGCCACATCGGACGGCTCGCCCATGTGACCGCCCGGGTGGGCCTTCTCGGTCGACTCGAAGAACGGCGTCATGTGCTGCTTGATCATGTCCCAGTCGCCGCCCTGCACGAAGATCGGGCCGGGGGACACGACGTTGCAACGCACACCCTGTGCGCCGAGCACCTGAGCCTGACCGAGAGTCCAGTTGGTGACGGCCGACTTGAGTGCGCTGTAGCTGCCCGAACCGGTGGCGAAGTGCTCGGTGGTCGCGGTGGTTCCGATGGAGATCACGCTGCCGCCGCCGTTGGCGAGATGCGGAGTGGCGGCTTCGACGCCGTGCACGAGAGCCATGAGGTCGATGTTGAAGTTGTTGATCCAGCCTTCGAGCTTGCGCGCCGGCTTGCCCGAGGTGTTGTGCACGTAGATGTCGACCCCTCCGAGCTGCTCGGCTGACGAAGCCACCCACGCGCGGAGCGCTTCGGCGTTGCCGGCGTCGACGGCCGAGCCGACGACCTTGCCCTTCGACGAGAGTTCGGCCACGGCGGCCGACACTTCATCGGCGTTACGCGCGCAGATGGCGACCGATGCGCCTTCGGCGAGCAGGACTTCGACGATGGCGCGTCCGAGTCCCTTGGTCGAGCCGGTCACCAGAGCCTTCTTGCCCTTGAGTCCGAGATCCATGATGTCCCCCTGTTGGTCGTGTTGTGTGGTGTGTTGTTGAGAAAGAAGAAATGAAACCTGGTCGCGGCTCAGCGCCGTGTGTCTTTCCAGGCCACGTCCTTGTCGACGCGCACGTCGCCGGGAAGTCCGAGGACGCGCTCGCCGATGATGTTGCGCTGGGTCTCGTCGGAGCCGCCAGCGATGCGGTAGCCGGGTGCACCGAGAACTTGCTCGCCCCACGCGTACGTTCCCCATTCGCCGGTGTCGGCGACGAGCGCCGGGCCGAGGATCTTGGAGATCACATCGGAGACCTTGCGCATGCCCTCGGTCCAGACCAACTTGCCGAGCGAGCCCTCGGGGCCGGGGGGTGAGCCCGCGCGGCGCATGTCGGCCGCCCGGCGGTTCACGAAACCTTCCACGCGGAAGTGCGTGTAGAGCGCGGCCAATTCTTGACGCATGACCGGATCGGCCGTGACACCCATGGCCCGAGCCGTGGCCAGCACGAGCCGCCACGATCCGCCCACACGCGACCCGCCACCTCCACCGTCGCCGGAGTGATCGCGTTCGAATCCGAGAGTGGTGAGTGCGACCTTCCAGCCTTCACCTTCGGGTCCGAGGCGCATCGAGTCGGGGATGCGCACGTCGTTGAAGAACACTTCGTTGAACGACGAACCGCCGCTCATCTGCTTGATGGGTCGGATCTCGATGCCGGGCAGGTCCATCGGAATGATGAACGCGGTCATGCCCTTGTGCTTCACGACGTCGGGATTGCTGCGCGCGATCAGTTCGCCCCATTCGGAGAATTGCGCACCCGAGCTCCAGACCTTCTGGCCGTTGATGACCCATTCGTCGCCGTCGCGCTCGGCGCGGCACGCGAGTGATGCGAGGTCGCTACCGGCGCCCGGTTCGGAGAACAACTGGCAGCAGAGATCGCGGGTCGCGATGAAGCGGCCCACGAACTGCTTCTTCTGTTCGGGAGTGCCGTAGATGTTGATGGTGGGCGCGATGAGACCGACGGTCACGCTGTGCGTCTCGTGACCAGTCGGCGTCTGGAACTGGGCCTCGAGTTTCGAGAATGCGCGGGCATATTCGCGCGGGTAAGCGAGGCCGCCGTACTCGACTGGTGACGTGATGGCGTGATAGCCGCGCTCGGCCTTCTTCTGGGTCCAGGCCTTGGCGCGTTCGAGCAACGCCTTCTCTTCCTCGAACGACAACGAATGGAACACCGAGACGGAGAATTCGCCTTCACCCCATACGACGTCTTTTTCGTCGGTGCCCGAGGTTCGGTACTCGGCGTTGGCTTCGAGCCATGCCTTGGCCTCGCGGGTGAAGTCGTCGAGGGACGGAAGGTTGGGGACAGTCGAGTCAGCCACGTGGCCACGGTAATTGACCGTCCGATCAATACGGCAACCGTGGCGACACCTCTCGACCCGCTGGCCGGACTTCTTCGCGGCCATACTCGAGGCCGTGAGCAGGGCGAAGAAATCGACGTCGCGTCTGGGTCGCCCGCCGGCCACGGACTCGGCCGATACCCGGCGAACGATTCTCGATGTCGCTCGGGCCGCCTTCGCCGACCGTGGGTTCGAGGTCACCACCAACCGCGAGATCGCCACCGAGGCCGGCATCACCCCGGCCGCCCTGTATCACTACTTCCCGTCGAAACTCGACCTGTTCGTGGCCGTGCACCACGACACGCAGGAGCGGGTGCTCGCCCGGTTCAACGAGGCCATCAGCGACGTGTCCGGCTTCGTGCCGCGTTTCGAGGCGATCCTCGACGAGTCGCACCGGATGAACAACGAAGATCCGTCGTTGGCCCGGTTCTTGGGTTCGGTGCGCGTCGACGTGGCTCGGCACCCCGAATTCGAGATGGCCGTGCAGGTCGACCAGGCCGCCATGGACGCGTTCTTCCGCTCGATCGTCGACCACGGTGTGGAGACGGGGGATGTCGACCGGAGTCGCCGGGCCCTCGTTCTCTCGTTCGTGGCGACCACTCTGACCGGGCTCACCACGGGGCAGTCGGCCAGCGACCGTCAGCACGCGCTGGCCGTGGAGGCCATCAAAGCCGCCGTGCGCGGCGATCTGGTGGCTCGCCTCCCACACGTCTGACTCGCCCTGGTCAACGTTGCCGGCGAGGGTCTACTGTTCAACACGCGCTCGTGGGGACGAGCGGCTTGGGGGTGAAGATGGGTGCGTTGGACGGACGGGTCGCCTGTGTAACAGGCGGAACCCGCGGAATCGGGTTGGCGATCGCCACCGCATTCCTGAACGAAGGGGCCAAGGTCGTCATCAACGGCCGCGACGCCGCCAAAGCGCAGCGCACGCTGGCCGAACTCGGTCGGGGCGATCAGGTTCACTTCATCGCGGGTGACGTGAAGAAGAAGGACGACTGCGAGGCGGTCGTCGACGGAACCGTGGCGCACTTCGGCCGCATCGACATCATGGTCGCCAACGCCGGTGGGGCGGCCGACTTCGCACCGATCGCGCAGTTGCCCGACGAGCCGATGCAGGACGCGCTTCTCTGGAACTTCTGGCACTCGTTCTGGGTCATGCGGCGCGCGTTCAACTACATGATCCCGCAACAGTGGGGTCGCATCATCAACATCTCGTCGGTCGAGGGCAAGGTCGGCAAGCCCGGAATGTCCACCTACGTCGCGGCCAAGCACGCCGTGAACGGCCTCACGAAGTCGGCGGCCAAGGAAGTCGGAACTCTCGGCATCACGGTCAACGCATTGTGCCCCGGTGTGATCGAAACCGACATCGTGAAAGAAGGTGGCGCGGGTGCGGCCGCGGCCATGGGTCTCACCTACGACCAATTGCTGGCCCAGTTCGCCGCCGACTCGGCAATCAAGCGCATCAACGAAGTCGAAGACGTCGCCAACGTGGCCGTGCTGTTGGCGTCCGACATCGGAGCCGGCATCACCGGTTCGCTCATTTCCATCGACGGCGGAACCGCTCCGTACTGATCGCGAAGGGAACCGACATGTCAACGAGCACAGGAAAACTCGCCGGGAAAGTCGCCTGCATCACCGGTGGAACTCGCAGCATCGGCCGCGCCATGGCCGAGGCCTTCCTCGCCGAAGGTGCCCGCGTCGTCATCAACGGGCGCGACGAGGCCAAGGGTCGCCATGCCCTGAAGGAATTGAACGCTGGCGACCGCGCCGACTTCTACGGCGGTGACGCAGCCAAGCAATCGACGGTCGAAGGCCTGATCGACTTCACGATCGCGCGTTACGGCCAGCTCGACATCTGCTGTCTGAATTCGGGAGGAGTCCAGGCCACCGCGCCGGTGTTCCAGATGAGCGACGAGGAGTGGAACCTCGAAGTCGACTGGAACCTCAATCACGTCTTCTGGGGCATGCGCAAGTCGCTGCAGCACATGATTCCGCGTCAGAGCGGACGCATCATCGTCACGTCGTCGGTGGAAGGCAAGCTCGGCAAGCCGGGTCTGCCTGGTTACGTGGCCACGAAGCACGCGGTGAACGGACTCGTGAAATCGGCCGCTCACGAAGTGGGCACGCTCGGTATCACCGTTAATGCGATCCTGCCCGGCATCATCGAGACCGACATCGTGCGCGAAACCGGTCCGGCCTCGGCGGTGGCCATGGGCGTCGGTTCGTACGAGGCTCTCATCGAGATGTTCTGCTCCGAGTCGTCGATCAAGCGTCCGAATCGGGTCGAAGAAGTGGCGGCGGTGGCCGTGCTCCTCGCATCCGATGCGGCACGCAACATGACCGGCTGTTTGTTCCCGGTCGACGGCGGAACTCTTCCGTACTGACCCGTGACGTACTCGCACCTCGCCCGCGCGAACGACCTCGAGCCGGCGAGCGGCCACCATCATTTGTTGGCCGAGTGCCCGTATCACCGCGAAGAGTCGTTCGAGCCACCGTTCTACGTGGTGTCGCGGCACGCCGACGTGCTGGCGATGCTGCTCGAACCCGAACAGTGGCGCAACGGCGACGGACCCGGTGTGTTCACGCAACGCGGGGGAGTTCTCGGATCGGCCGACGACCCCGACCATCGACGCCAACGCAGGGTGTTGCAGGACGGGTTTCGTCCGGCTGCCATCGCCGCACTCACACCGCGGGTCGACCGGATCGGTCACGAGTTGTGGTCGCAGTCGTTCTCGCACGACGGCGAAGGCGACTTCGTGCGTCTGTTCGCGTTTCCGTTCCCGGCCATCGTGATCGCCGAGATGCTCGGCGTGCACCCGGACGATCGCGAACACTTCGGCGACTGGTCGGACGACATCGTCAACGGTCTCGGAGGTGGCGACTTGTCGCTCGTCCAGCGAGCGATGGAGGGTATTCACGGCATCGTCGGCGGATTGGTGGCCGAACGTCGAGCCGCGATCGAGAACGGTGTCGAACCGCCCGACGACATGACGACGGTGCTCACCCGAGCCCATCTCGCCGGTGAATTGTCGTACGGCGAGGTACAGCAGCTGAGCCAGCAGATCCTCGTAGCCGGCCACGAGACCACGGCCAGCCTCATCGGCCTGATGCTGTATCGGCTCGCTACACAGCCCGAGTTGATGGCTCGCTTGCGCACCGAGCCCGACCTCGTGCCCCAAGCGGTGGAGGAGTTCTTGCGCTTCGACTCGCCGGTGCAAGGACTGTTCCGCTCGAACGCCGAAGACTGCCCACTCGGTGACCATCAACTGGGCCCGGGTACCAAGGTGCAGTTGCTGTTCGCGGCCGCCAATCGCGATCCGCGCGTGTGGGACGACCCCGACACGATTCGTCTCGACCGATTCGCCGAGAGTCGACGATCGCATCTGGCGTTCGGCTGGGGTGTGCATCACTGCATCGGCAATGCATTGGCTCGTCACGAGGCGCAGTTCGCATTACGGCGCATGCTCGAGACGTTCGCGACCATCGAGATCACCGGACCGGTGACGGTCAACGAGCCGTTCATCCTGCGCGGCCTCACGACTCTGCCCATTCGCTGGACCGTGCGGCGTGACTAGGGTCGTCGCATGAGCCGTGTGATCGTCGTGACCGGGTCGGCGTCCGGTATCGGCCGTGCGACCGTCGAACTGCTCGTGGCGCGGGGTGATTCGGTCGTGGCCCTCGATCGTTCGAATGACGTCGACGCACTGGCCAGCGGCCAGGTGCGCACTCTGGTCGGTGACGTCACCGACGACGACGTGAATCGCGAAGCGGTGGCCGTCGCCGAGCGCGAATTCGGCGGGCTCGACGCCATCGTTCTGAATGCGGGCGTTCCGGCCAGCGGCGACATCGTCGAGTTGCCGATCGAAGTGTTCGATCGAACGTGGGAAGTGAACGTACGCGCGGTGCTCCTCGGAATTCGCGCCGCCACTCCCGCGTTGCGTCGTCGTGGCGGTGGACGCATCGTCGTCACCGCGTCCACGTCAGGAATCGGTGCCGACCCGAACATGTGGCCGTACAACTCGGCCAAGGCCGCGGCCATCAACCTCGCACGCGGGGCCGCGCTCGATCTGGCCGCCGACGCCATCACCGTGAACGTGGTGTGCCCTGGGCCCACCGAAACCGGAATGACTGCCGGCCTGGCCAACGTGAAGCCGGTGTACGAAAGTCTGCGGAGGGCGGTGCCTCTGCAGCGCTGGGGTCGACCGGAAGAAGTGGCGGCCGTGATCGGATTCCTCGCGTCGGCCGAGGCGAGTTTCGTGACCGGTGCGGTGGTGCCGGTGGACGGCGGGATCACCGCCAACACGGGGCAGTTCATGCCCCGCGAGAAGAGCTGACACGAGCAGACCAGAAGAGAAATCAGGAGAGACCATGGCCGAGCATCCCGAGAACTACGAAGACGTCACGGTCTACGGACTCGACGACGACGTCGAAGAGCAATTGCTCCTGACCCACAACGAGTGCACGTTCATCTGGTCGAACAAAGAGGGTTGGCCCGTCGGCGTGATCATGTCGTACGTGTGGCGCAAGGGTTGCTTCTGGCTCACGGCTTCGTCGCAGCGGGCCCGCATCTCGGCGGTACGCCGCGACCCGCGGGTGTGCATCGTGGTCACATCCACCGGTACGTCGATGCCGCGCAACATGACCGTCACCTGGAAGGGAACCTGCGAGGTTCTCGACGATCGAGCCACCAAGGACTGGTTCTATCCCGAACTGGCCGAAGCGATCATGGGTGGCAAGGGTGCCCGGGCCCAGGCATTCGAGGACTTCCTCGACTCACCGCGTCGAATCATCCTGAAGGTCACTCCGACCCAGCGAATCGGCTACGACGGGACCAAGATGGGCAAAGCCACCACCGAGTGGATGAAATCGCGCGCCGCCAAGCCGGCCGACTGACAGGAGAGATCATGAAACTGGGACTGACCGCTGACGAGGTGTTGACCACGACCCGATCGGTGCGCAAGCGCCTCGATCTCACCAAGCCGGTTCCGCACGATGTTCTGCACGAGTGCATCGAGATCGCCCACCAGGCGCCCACCGGATCGAACATGCAAGGTTGGCGTTGGCTGTTCGTCGACGATCCGGCCAAGAAGAAGGCGCTGGCCGACATGTATCGCGCCAACTTCTATCCGTACATCAACGACCCCAATCGTCC
Source organism: uncultured Bifidobacterium sp. (assembly GCA_964513215.1). Classification (GTDB taxonomy): domain Bacteria; phylum Actinomycetota; class Acidimicrobiia; order Acidimicrobiales; family Ilumatobacteraceae; genus Casp-actino8. Next base: position 3,248 of record CAZELU010000008.1, on the reverse strand, counting down.
GAAGCGCGACGATCAAGGCGAGCGCATCCTCGATTCGGCCACCTATCTCGCCGATGTTCTCGATCAGGTTCCGGTGCTGTTGATTCCGCTCATCGCCGGTCGCCTCGACACCGGCACCCCGGCGTTCCAGCAGGCTTCGGCGTGGGGATCGTTGCTCCCCGCGGTGTGGAGCTTCATGCTCGCATTGCGCGAGCGCGGCCTCGGCTCGGCCTGGACCACACTGCACTTGCCGAACGAGAAGGAAGCCGCCGAACTGCTCGGTGTTCCTTTCGATCAGTACACGCAGGCCGGCTTGTTCCCGATCGCGTACACCATCGGCACCGATTTCAAGTTGGCCAAGCGGGTACCGGCCGAGAAGTTCATCCGCTGGAATTCCTGGTCCTGACCCAATCGCAAGCGGCATCGCTCGCGACCCAGTCGATCGAGTTGCGCAGAACCCGTCGGAAGTTCGTGTCCGCGTAGGTGACCGGTCCATCGCCGAATTGCAGATACACGACCGGCGAGTTGCCGGCCGTCTTGGCCCAGGCGACCAGCGCGCTGCCGGCTGGGTGGCTCCAGCCGTCGTTGCTGTTGCGACGTCCGCGGATGGCCAGATCGGCCGAGTAGAAGCGTGACGCGTCGTGCACCGGAAAGTCGGTGCGCATCAACGGCACGATCGAATCCTCGAAGACCGGGAAGCAGTACAGCTCGTCGGTGATGGTGAACCCCGCACCGACACCCGCGCACACCGGATGTTCGGGTTCGAGGACCGACACCGTGTGCTCGACGTCGAAGACGTAGCCCGAATCGGGATACGACTGCCCGCGAAGTGAACCGGGTTGGTAGTGGAACCGACCGCCGACGATCTCGGCGTACCGTTCCCAGGCCGGCCAACCCGCGACCGCATGGTGCATGAACACCAAGCCCGTGCCATCGCTCAGCAATCTTTCGATCACCGCGCGTGTCTCGACACTGGGTTCGGGGAAGTTGACGGGAGGATCGCCGCCGGTGAACTGAAGGCCCGGCATGTCGTAGAAGACGACTACGTCGTGGCCGACGGTCGGTGCGGTGGCTCGCGACCACTCGTCGAGTTCGAGGTCGTCGAAGATCGCGAAGAACGGCTCGGCCTCGAAAGGGTGACCGCCGGTGACGACGAGAACTGATGTCACGCGCGTCCGACGAACGCCCACTCGCCCTTGATGCGGTTCTCGTGGTCGAGGCGCAGGTCGAGGATCGCGCGAGCCTTCAGGTGCAACGCGGTGTGGTTCTGAGCCACGGCATGTTCGAGCGCCGCCGAGAAGCAATGGCCGGCCAGGCTGTACGTGGCCGAGACGTCGTCGAGATGCAGGCTGTCGGAGCGACCTGACTCGTACGTTGTCAACGCCGCGTCGATGCTGGAGTTTCCGGGCAGCGTCTGGGCGACTTCTCGTGCGAATGCGACCATGGCATCGCCTTCTTCGCGCATCCAGGCGATTTCGTGGGCGGCCCGTTCGGCGCAGTTGCGCAGAACGTTCTCCATCATCTGAATGGCGATCTTCACCGGGGGTGACTCGACCGCTGCGTCGACGGTGGTGAGAAGTTCGTTGCGCAGATCGAGGAGGATCTGCTCGGTGGTGGGACGAGAGAGCACGGTTCCTCCTAGGCGGCCGGCGGGATGCAACCCGCCATGAAGTTCGAGTGTCCGACGGTGAGTGCGTTGAGCGTGTACGTGGTGAGAATTCCGGCGTTGAGGCCACGAGCCATCGCGCCAGCGCCGGCCAACACCTGCGCGTACACGGTGATGGCGGCGAGCGACGAGAAGTAGCCGAGCGTCGCGAGATTGACGGCCTCCTCACTGAAGCCCGTTTGCTCGCGGTAGCGCGCGAGGAACGCGACCGGGTCACTCATGATGAGGCTCGGTCCCGACGATGCCGAGTACACCGCGTAGTACCCGATGTCTTCGCGGGGGTCGCCGATGTGCGCGAGTTCCCAGTCGATCATCAGATGATCGCCTGACGGATCGACCATGATGTTGGCGGGCTGGAAGTCGCTGTGCACGAGGCGTAAGGGGAGCGGAGCCGGCTTGTTCGCCTGCAACCAGCCGGCGACGTAACGTAGGAACGGATTCGATTCGACGTGCGCGGCTTCGGCCTGGCGAAAGCGGTCGATGAGAGTGTCGATGTACGACGACCAGTCGGTGGGTCGCGGAATGGCCGAGCCGACGTCGTTCGGATCGATGCGGTGCACTCGGGCCATCGTGTCGACGAGGTCGAACGTGTGGCGGCCGTAGCCCTGGGCCGGATCGCAGGTGTTGAGCAGAGCCTGCAGCGAACTGCCTTCCACGAATTCGAGGACGATGCACTTGGTGCCGAGTTCGGCCCCGGTGCCGTCGTAATGCAGGGCCTTGGCCATCGGAATCGACGACGCCTGGGTGAGCGATTGCAGCAACGCCCACTCGACATCGCGGTCGGTCTCCATCATCGCTTTGCCCGGAGGTGGATCACCACGCAACACCAGGGTCTCGGTGCGGCCGTCCTTCCACCGGATGTCGGCACGGGCCATCAGGCGGCTGTAGCCACCGATCATCGGTTCGTACGACACGACGGACGCTTCCTGTCCGGCGCGAGCCGTCAGGAAAGCGCCGAGGCGGCGGGGCATTTCGTCGGGATTCAGCATGGTTCGTCTCCGTCCGGATGGGGATCAGTCGCGGTTGATGGGTGCCTTGCTCACGCGATGGTTGGCGATCTGCGGACCGCCGATCCATCCGCACAGTTGTGGGTCGCATTCGCGTATCTCGCCGCGCAAATGACGGCCGTTGGTGGCGAATACGCCCCACTGGCCGTCCTTGGTGACGCGGATGTTTCCGTCGTCGTCGAGTTCGTAGTGAGCCTTGGTGAAGGGATGAATGATCCCGCGCATCAGCGACCTACCCACTCGCCGAGCTTGGTGTGCAGCCAGCGAACCTTGGACTCCTGATAGTTGGCCAGGGTGACGCCGGGCTTGAACGTGGTTTCGAGGCCCAACTGCACCTTCGACATGTTGAACACGTCTTGGTCGAACACCTTGGCCAGCATTCCGAGCTCGGTCGCGGTGGTCCAGGGTTCGTCGATCGTGAGATCGCGACGAGCCGCCGGAGCCGGACGCTCACCGTTGAACGGCGAGAGGAACAGCACTTCCATGATCGCCGAGCGGTGGTTGTCGCCGTTCGGGCGGAAGCGGTACACGATGCGGTTGAAAGCACCCCACGGATGGAAGTTGGGGAACAGCGTGTAGTCGATGCTGTCCATGAA